>JAUSDK010000199.1 GCA_030650875.1 Polaromonas sp. | reverse complement strand
AAAAGGCCCGGAACGCGCGGCGTTCTGGGCTGAAGCATCGGAAAAACTCATTGATCAAGCATAAGCACTGCGCGGCAAAAGATCTGTCAGCCAACCACCCGTTCCGTCCGGGCGTTCTGCTTTTCAGGGCGTATTCCCCCGCGCATCACTTCATCTGCACCGAACCCGACACGTTGACCAGCACCGTGCTTTTCCCGGCTTCCACAGAAATGGGCGAGTCGGACATTTCGGCTTTGGCCTGGACAGCCATCACGCGGGGACGCGGCGTGTAACCCTGCTCGTTGGCGTTGACGGACACTTCGCGCAAGGCATAGCCGGCAAAACCAAAGCTCCTGGCGATCTCGCCGGCTTTGACCTTGAAGCGCTCAATCGCCTGGGTTTGGGCTTCGCCCTCCATCCTGGCGCGCTGCTCGCGGCTGAGCGCAAAGCTGACGTTGCCCATGGTCAGCGTCTGGATTTTTCCGGCCGTGCTGGTGATGCGCGCAAAGTCCCGGCCCTCCAGCACCAACTCGGTCGAGCCCTGCCAGCCATTGATCTTGCCGTCTTTGCCATAGCGCGGGTACAGGCTGAAATTGCCGGTGCGCACGTCCATCTGCCCGGGCGCCGCAGCCTGCTTGGCCTGGGCCAGCGCCGTGTCGAGTGCTTGCTTGAGCTGGGTCTGCACCGTGCCGGCATCCGTGCCGTCGCGCGTGGTGTTCATCGAAATGGAAAGCAGATCTTGCTGCACCTCGACCGAACCGCTGGCAGACAGCTGGGCCACGTTCTGCAGCGGTTCACGCTGAATATTTTGAGCAAATACCCCTGTAGCCCCTACCAGCGCGGCGCAAGCAGCTATTAATTTTGCATTACGAATCATGTTATTTACCTTTTAGGATCGTGAAAAATAAATATGCCAGACATCGGCGCCGCCGTCTGTCAAGACGCTCAGGCCCGAAATGGCTGATGCGCCACTCGTTCAGGCCTCGAAATACCGCGTTTTAGAACTCGAAATGGGACCTGACACTCCGTGTCATGGCCGCGCAACCTTCAATCGGCATGACCCCCATGGAAACGGCCCCAGGCAGGCATGCGGCAGGGCCAGTAGAGTGAAAAGGGGCCGCCAAGGATAAATTCAAGCATTTTTTGAGCGCTGGACATGTGACAGATTTGAGCTGATTTTTCAATTATGAAAAAGCCTAAACGACTAATGCATCCGGCGCATGCAGCACGGGCTCCCATCAGAAACTTTTGTAAAATTTTGTCAAAGTGACTAAAAAAAGAGACACTTTCGTGATTTAGCACTCAAAATGGCGCTGTTACAAATTTGAAGTCCATCATGAACCCCTCTCTCACAAGCACGCGCGCCGACAAAATTCTCATTGTTGACGACGACGCTCGAATCCGCGACCTGTTGCGCCGCTACCTGGCCCAGGAGGGTTTTGAAGTCATCCTGGCCGAAGACAGCAAGGCGCTGAACCGCATCATGCTGCGTGACGCCGTCGACCTGATCGTGCTCGACTTGATGATGCCCGGCGAAGACGGCCTTTCAGTCTGCCGCCGCCTGCGCGCCGCCAATGACCGCACGCCCATCATCATGCTGACCGCCAAGGGCGAAGACGTGGACCGCATCGTCGGTCTGGAGGTCGGCGCCGACGACTACCTGGCCAAGCCATTCAACCCCCGCGAGTTGCTGGCACGCATTCATGCCGTGCTGCGCCGCCGTCCCACGGCCGAGGTGCCAGGCGCTCCGTCCAGTGACCAGGAGGTGATCACCTTCGGCCCGTTTTCGTTCGACATGGGGCTTCGCACCCTGCACAAAAATGGTGAAGAACTGCCACTGACCACCGGCGAATTTGCAATGCTGAAAACCCTCGTGCGCCACCCGCGCCAGCCTCTTTCGCGCGAAAAGCTCGCGCAACTGGCACGTGGCCGGGAGTTCGAACCTTTTGACCGTAGCCTGGATGTGCAGGTCTCGCGGCTGCGAAAACTCATTGAAACAGACGCTGCGGTTCCCCGCTATATTCAGACCGTATGGGGCGTTGGTTATGTTTTTGTGCCGGATGGCAACAACTAATCCCGACAGCATCGGCTGCACCCCAGCCACCCGCCCCAGCAGCGGCACGCCGAACGAGTAGCCTGCCTAGCATCCCGGCACCTTCGACCAAGGGCGTGACGGGCACGGCAGTCAGCTGCTTCGGACCGGTTACGTCCATTTTCGACCTTACACTGCGCCCATGGACGACACCAGCCCCACTTCCCTCGAAACAGCACCAGCGCAGCTGGACTTGCGCCCGCGGAGGGGGTTGAATCTTTTTTGGCGAACCTTTTTCTTTTTGGCGCTGCTGCTGTTTGGCTCCATCGTGGCCTGGCTGCAGACCTTCAGGGCGCTTGAATCCGAACCACGCGCCATTCAAAGCGCGCAACAACTGGCGTCACTGGTCAACCTGAGCCGCGCGGCGCTTCGTTATTCCGACGCTATAGGCCGCGTTTCCCTGATTAAAACGCTGGCCGAAGAGGAGCAGGTCCGCATCACGCCACGTGAACCAACGGATCAGGTCGACACCTTCGAGCGCGACAAGCTGAGCGAGCGCATTGCTGAAAAACTCAAGGCCAGGCTGGGCAGCAACACCGTCGTGGCCAGCCGCGTGAACGGTGAAAAAGGCCTGTGGATAGGCTTTTCTATTGAAGGCGACGCCTACTGGCTGATCACCGACCCCTCCAAGGTGGGCCCTTCCCGCAACAGCACCTGGGTGATCTGGCTCATGACCGCCGGTGCCTTGTCCCTGGCGGGCGCCGCATTCATTGCGCGGCTGATCAACCGACCGCTCAAGGACCTTTCGTTCGCCGCCAGCCGCATGCGCGACGGAGATTTTGACGCGAGTCGGCTCGACGAGAAAGTCTCCACCAGCGAAATACGCGAAGTCAACATCGGCTTTAACCGCATGGCGCAGCAGTTGTCCAAGGTGGAGCAGGACCGCGTGATCATGCTGGCCGGCATTTCCCATGATTTGCGCACGCCACTGGCGCGCTTGAGGCTGGAAACCGAGATGAGCGTGTCAGATCCCGATGCGCGCGAACACATGGCAGCCGACATCAGCCAGCTGGACGCCATCATTGACAAATTTTTGGACTACGCCCGCCCCGAGCCGCCGCAGCTGGCGCCGGTATCGCTCAATTCAGTGGTCAGCGCCGCCGTGTACGCCGTGGCCGACTACGACGACATGCGCGTGGTGGTGGACATTCCTGACAACACGGTCATTCTGGCCGACGAGGTCGAACTGTCCCGCGTCATTTCCAACCTGCTTGAAAATGCCAGGCGTTATGGAAAATCACCCGAAACAGGCATTTCCCTGGTCGAGATCACCGCCAAGACCCGCGAGCAGTGGGTACTGATCAAGGTGCGCGACCACGGCGAAGGCGTATCCCCTGAAACGCTGCCCAAGCTCACCGGCCCGTTTTTCCGCGGAGATGCCGCGCGCACGGCCGCGTCCGGTGCGGGCCTGGGACTGGCCATTGTTGAAAAAACCCTTCAGCGCATGGGCGGCGTGTTCAGCCTGGCCAATGCCACCGGGGGCGGACTGGCCGCGCACATCAGGCTGCGCAGAAGTTAGCCGCAAAAGGGGGCTTCGTTTCGGCCCATTTTTTCTCGGATGAATGACGGGCAGGTTCCAATATGGCCTTGGCGCCATTAATTCCGCAGCTTTTAGCGACCAATTACATAGCAACGCCATACAGCAACACAGCGGCGCGGGCTTCCATGCTCAGCCCCTGCCCCACGGGCCCCAGCTTTTCCGCCGTCTTGGCCTTGACGTTGACCTGCGATTCGTCCAGACCCAGCGCTGCGGCAATCCGGGCACGCATCAAAGGAATGTGCGGGGCCAGCTTGGGCGCCTGCGCCACCACGGTGCTGTCGATGTTGCCAATGCGCAGACCCCGCCCGGCCAGCAAGCGGCCCACCTCCTGCAGCAGCACCACTGAATCGGCGGCCTTGAAGCGCACGTCGGTATCCGGAAAATGCGACCCGATGTCGCCCAGTCCGGCCGCGCCCAGTAGCGCGTCAATGATGGCGTGCAGCAGCACATCGGCATCCGAATGTCCGAGCAGCCCCAGCGCGAAGGGAATCTCGACGCCGCCCACGATCAGCTTGCGCCCGGGCACCAGCGCATGCGTGTCCCAGCCCTCGCCAATCCGGAACGGGGGAAGCGAAGGGCTAGGGGTGGGGTTCATCGCGGGATCCTTCATGGGAATTTAAAAAATGGCTTGTTAAACGGTTTGTTGACCGGCTGGTTTTTTGCGCCGCGCCAGCAACACCGCCTCGGCCAGCGCGAAGTCCTCGGGGTAGGTCACCTTGAAATTCTGGGCGCTGCCCGCCACCAGCCTGGGGGCCAGGCCCAGCGCTTCCATGGCGCTGGATTCGTCCGTCACGTCGCGGCCTGCGGCGTCAAGCGCCTGCGCCAGCGTGCCAATGCGAAACATCTGCGGCGTTTGTGCCAGCCACTTGTCGCTGCGGTCCAGCGTAGCCGCCACGCGCCCATTGACTTCGCATTTCAGCGTGTCAGGCAGCTTGTGCGCCAGCAGCCCGCCCACGGCGTCGTGTTCGCAGGCTTCTATGAGTTGGTTGATTTGCGCCGCGCTCACCAGGCAGCGGGCTGCATCATGCACCAGCACCCAGTCATGGTCGGCGGCGCCGGACTGGCGCAGCGCGTCCAGCCCGCTGCGCACCGTGGCCGCCCGGCTGGCGCCGCCGCAGGCCGCGACGTCAAACCCACGCACGGGCAGCGCGTCAAAAAACGTGTCGCCAGGCGCCACCACCACCAGCGTGCCAGCCAGCCGCGTCACCGCCGCAAAGGCCGCCAGCGTGTGCAGCACCATGGCCTGACCGGCGATGTCCTGGTACTGCTTGGACAGGCCCGCCGCCGACACGCCAGCCCTGCTGCCCTGCCCGGCGCAGGGCAGCAGGGCAAAAAAACGGGCCTTCGCCGCATCGCGGCTGTCACGGGTATTGGCGCTGGGTTTCGTCATCACTTCATCATAGATTCTAAAATCAGCGTTTCGCCTGGCTTTGCGCCCGGCGACGGCACGCCGCCACGCACCCCCTTCAAACGGTTGGGGGTGTTTTTTTGCGTGCTTCTGGCGATTATTTTTGGCAGTTATTTCTGGTCCCTGAACTTCACGGCGCACTGATTCATGCTTTTACCTTCACTCGTTTCCGGCAAACGCTACTCCCTGCCCCAGCCCGCCGGCTCGGCCGATGCCTTGCTGCTGGCCCGTCTGGGGCAGCGCGAAAAGGCGGCCGGCAAAGTCACCGCCATCATCACGTCCGACGCGCCCACCGCCCAGCGCCTGATGGACGAGATCGCGTTTTTTGCACCCGATCTGCGCTGCGCCCTGTTTCCTGACTGGGAAACCCTGCCCTACGACACCTTTTCGCCCCACCAGGACCTGATCAGCGAACGGCTGGCCACGCTGTGGCGCATCCAGCAGCGCGACAAGGAAACCGGCGCCGACGTGGTCATCATGCCGGCCACCACCGCGCTGTACCGGCTGGCGCCGCCCAGCTTTCTGGCCGGCTACACGTTTGAATTCAAGGTCAAGCAAAAGCTTGATGAAGCCAAGCTCAAGGCCCAATTAACGCTGGCCGGCTACAGCCACGTCACGCAGGTCGTCAGCCCGGGCGAATACGCGGTGCGCGGCGGCCTGATTGACCTGTTCCCCATGGGCTCGCTGGTGCCCTTCAGGGTGGACCTGTTTGACGACGAGATCGACAGCATCCGCACCTTTGACCCCGACAGCCAGCGCAGCCTCTACCCGGTGCCCGAAGTGCGGCTGCTGCCCGGCCGCGAATTCCCGATGGACGACGCCGCGCGCGCCAAGTTCCGCAACCGCTGGCGCGAGTTGCTGGCCGGCGACCCGACCAAAAGCCGCATCTACAAGGACGTGGGCAACGGCGTGGCGACCGCCGGCATCGAGTATTACCTGCCGCTGTTTTTTGAAGAAACCGCCACCGTGTTTGACTACCTGGGCCAGGACGCAACGCGGGCCACAGTGGTGCTGCACGGCGACCTGGAGCCAGCCTTTCAGCGCTTTTGGCAAGACACCAAGGACCGCTACCGGCTGGTGAAGGACGCGCCGGACCGCCCGGCGCTGCCGCCCGAGTCGCTGTTTTTAAGCACCGAGCAGTTCTACACCCGCGCCAAGGACTACGCCCAGCTGGCGCTGCGCGGCAGCATCGAGGACGTGGCCGACAACGCCCAGTTCCAGAAACTCGGTGAAATGGCGGTTGTGCGCGGCGCCGAAGACCCGCTCGCCCGCTTCAAGAGCCATGCGCGCAACACCGCCCACCACGTGCTGCTGCTGGCCGAAAGCGATGGCCGGCGCGAAAGCCTGCTGGATTTTCTGCGCGCCAGCAACGTCAGCCCGCCGGCGTTTGACTCGCTCCAGGACTTCCAGGCCAGCCGCGAGCCGCTGGGCATTGCCACGTCGTCGCTGAACACCGGTTTCAGCTGGCTTGAAGAAGGCATTGACTTTGTCACCGAGACCGAGCTGTTTGCCGCCGGCGTCACGCTGCGCCGCCGTAACAAGAAGCAGGAACGCGTCAGCGACGTTGAAGCGCTGATCAAGGACCTGTCCGAACTCAACGTGGGCGACCCGGTGGTGCACAGCGCCCACGGCATTGGCCGCTACCGGGGCCTGGTCAACCTGGATCTGGGCGAGAAAAATGCCGACGGCACGCCGCTGCTGCAGGAATTTTTGCATCTGGAATATGCCGACAAAGCCACGCTCTACGTGCCGGTCAGCCAACTGCATTTAATCAGCCGCTACACCGGCGTGAGCGCTGAAGAAGCGCCGCTGCACCGCCTGGGCAGCGGCCAGTGGGAAAAAGCCAAGCGCAAGGCCGCCGAGCAGATCCGCGACTCCGCCGCCGAACTGCTCAACATCTACGCCCGGCGCGCCCTGCGCGAAGGCCACGCATTCCGCTATTCACCGGGCGACTACGAAACCTTTGCCAACGACTTTGGCTTTGACGAAACCGCCGACCAGCTGGCCGCCATTCACGCGGTGATCCAGGACATGATCAGCCCGCGCCCCATGGACCGGCTGGTCTGCGGCGACGTGGGCTTTGGCAAAACCGAAGTGGCTTTGCGCGCCGCCTTCATCGCCATCACCGGCGGCAAGCAGGTGGCCTTGCTGGCGCCCACCACGCTGCTGGCCGAGCAGCATTACCAGACACTGGTGGACCGCTTTGCCAAATGGCCGGTCAAGGTGGCCGAGATGAGCCGCTTCCGGTCGGGCAAGGAAATCACCGCCGCCATCAAGGGCCTGGCCGACGGCACGGTCGACATCGTGGTCGGCACCCACAAGCTGCTCAGCAAGGACGTGCATTTCGCGCGCCTGGGCCTGCTCATCATTGACGAGGAGCACCGCTTTGGCGTGCGCCACAAAGAGGCCATGAAAGCCATGCGCGCCGAAGTCGACGTGCTCACGCTGACGGCCACGCCGATTCCGCGCACGCTGGGCATGGCGCTGGAAGGTTTGAGGGATTTAAGCGTGATTGCCACCGCACCACAAAGGCGCCTCGCCATCAAGACCTTTGTGCGCAGCGAAAGCAACGGCGTGATCCGCGAAGCCGTGCTGCGCGAATTGAAGCGCGGCGGCCAGGTCTACTTTTTGCACAACGAAGTCGAAACCATCGAAAACCGGCGTCAGCGGCTCGAAGAACTGCTGCCCGAAGCCCGGATTGCCGTGGCCCACGGCCAGATGCCCGAGCGCGAGCTGGAGCGCGTGATGAAGGACTTTGTGGCCCAGCGCTACAACCTGCTGCTGTGCTCCACCATCATTGAAACCGGCATTGACGTGCCGACCGCCAACACCATTGTCATGAGCCGGGCCGACAAGTTTGGCCTGGCGCAGCTGCACCAGTTGCGCGGCCGCGTCGGCCGCAGCCACCACCAGGCCTATGCCTACCTGATGGTGCCCGACATCGAAGGCCTGACCAAGCAGGCCAGCCAGCGGCTGGACGCGATTCAGCAAATGGAAGAACTCGGCTCGGGCTTTTACCTGGCCATGCACGACCTGGAAATTCGCGGCACCGGCGAGGTGCTGGGCGAAAGCCAGAGCGGCAACATGCTGGAAATCGGCTTTCAGCTCTACAACGAAATGCTCAGCGAAGCCGTGGCGTCGCTCAAGGCCGGCCGCGAGCCCGACTTGCTGTCGCCACTCAGCGCCACCACCGAGATCAACCTGCACGCCCCGGCGCTGCTGCCGAGCGACTACTGCGGCGACGTGCACCTGCGCCTGAGCTTTTACAAAAAACTCGCCACGGCCAAAACCACCGGCCAGATCGACGCGCTGCTGGAGGAAATCGTCGACCGCTTCGGCAAGCTGCCCGCGCAGGCCCAGACGCTGATCGACGTGCACCGCCTGCGCGTGCTGGCCAAGCCCTACGGCGTCGTCAAGGTCGATGCCGCGCCCGGCGCCATCACCATCACCTTCAAGAAAGACCCGCCGATTGACGCCATGGCCATCATCCACCTGATCCAGAAAAACAAGCACATCAAGCTGGCCGGCAACGACAAGCTGCGCATAGAGCGCGAACTCAAAGAGCCCAAGGACCGGGCGCAAATGGTGCGCGATGTGCTGCGCTCCCTCGGACAACCCAAAACGGAAACTATCCCCGCATGAATGCTGCACAAACTGCCCCCAGCCTCGTCATCAACGTAGCCCTCCCCGCCCTGAAACTCAGCGACTTCAAGCTGATTGCCTTTGACATGGACTCCACCCTGATCAACATCGAGTGCGTCGACGAAATTGCCGATGCGGTGGGCCGCAAGGCCGAAGTCGCGGCCATCACCGAAGCGGCGATGCGCGGGGAAATCACCGACTTCAAGGAAAGCCTGCGCCAGCGCGTGGCGCTGCTCAAGGGCGTGAGCCTGGCCAGCATGGACGCGGTCTACCGCGAGCGCCTCAAGCTCAACCCGGGCGCGGCCGAACTGGTCAGCGCCTGCAAGGCCGCCGGCCTGAAAACACTGCTGGTCAGCGGCGGCTTTACGTTTTTTACCGACCGGGTGCGGGACGAGCTGGGCATGGACTACACGCGCTCCAACATCCTGGAGATTGAAAATGGCCTGCTGACCGGGCGCATGATTGACCAGGCTTGGGGCGATATTTGCGACGGCGAGGAAAAACGCAAGATGCTGCTGCAGACCTGCGAGCAGTTGGGCATTGCCCCCCGGCAGGCAATTGCCGTGGGCGACGGCGCCAACGACCTGCCGATGATGGGCATAGCTGGCCTGTCCGTGGCTTACCACGCCAAGCCGAAAGTGCGCGAGCAGGCCATGGTGGCGATCAATGAAGGCGGGCTGAACCGGTTGCTTGAACTGATGCGCTAACCCGGGCAAAGCCCTCCTCTCCTCCCCGCAAATTTCCGTTCCTGTACCGCTGAAAGCGCTCCCTTGCCCTTGTTCAAAAAATTCGAAAAACTCCTGCACGCCTACCCTGAGGGCGAGCCGACGCTGCCGCCCACCGGCTTCATGGCCTTTTTATGGGCCTGCAGCCGGGGCGCGCGCGGCTTCATTCTGGCCATGGCGGCGCTGTCGGCCACGCTGGCGGCCTTTGAGGCGCTGATGTTTGCCATGCTGGGCCGCATCGTGGACTGGCTGGCATCGACCCAACCCGAGCGCCTGTGGCTTGAAAAAGGCAGCACGCTGACCGTGCTGGCGTGGATTGTGGTGGCCAGCATTGGGGTGGTGGCGCTGCAAACCACGCTCAAGCACCAGACCGTCGCGGTGAACCTGCCGATGCGGTTGCGCTGGAACTTTCACCGGCTGATGCTGGGCCAGAGCATGGCGTTCTACCAGGACGAATTTGCCGGGCGCCTGACCACCAAGGTGATGCAGACCGCGCTGGCGGTGCGCGACACGCTGTTTGTGCTGGCCGATGTGCTGGTGGCCATGATTGTCTACGTCACCACCATGACGCTGCTGGCGGGCGCGTTTGACCGCCGGCTGGTCATCCCTTTTCTGGTCTGGCTGGCGCTGTACGTGGCCGCGCTGTTTTACTTTGTGCCCCGGCTGGGCCACATGGGCAAGCAGCAGGCCGATGCGCGCTCGCTCATGACGGGCCGCATTACCGACGCGTACACCAACATCACCACCGTCAAGTTGTTCTCGCACTCCCGGCGCGAAGCGACGTTTGTGCGCTCCGCCATGCAGGAGTTCGTGAAGACCGGCTACGGCCAGATGCGGCTGGTCAGCCAGTTTGAAATCGCCAACCACAGCCTGAGCATGGGCCTGATTCTGGGCATGGCGGGCACCTCGCTGTGGCTCTGGAGCCTGGGCGAAGTCGGCGCCGGCGCCGTGGCCGCCGCCACCGCCATGGCGCTGCGGCTGCAGGGCATGTCGCACTGGGTGATGTGGGAAATGACCAGCCTGTTTGAAAGCGTGGGCACCGTGCAGGACGGCATCAACACGCTGTCGCGCCCGCGCACGGTGGTCGATGCACCCAACGCCGCAGCGCTGGACGTGCCGCGCGGCGAAATCCGCTTTGAGCAGATCGGTTTTGGCTACGGCGAAAGCCAGCGGGTGATTGACGGGCTGACGCTGACCGTCCAGCCGGGCGAAAAAATCGGGCTGATTGGCCGCTCAGGCGCGGGCAAATCCACGCTGGTGAATTTGCTGCTGCGCTTTCACGACCTGGACAGCGGCCGCGTGCTGATTGACGGGCAGGACATTGCCGGCGTCACGCAAGACAGCCTGCGCAGCCACATTGGCATGGTGACGCAAGACACCTCGCTGCTGCACCGCTCGGTGCGCGACAACATCACCTACAGCCGCCCGGACGCGACCGAAGCCGAGCTGAAAGCCGCCGCCCAAGGCGCTGAAGCGGACGGCTTTATTTCCGCGCTGACCGACCTGCAGGGCCGCTCTGGCTACGACGCGCAGGTGGGCGAGCGCGGCATCAAGCTGTCGGGCGGGCAACGCCAGCGCATTGCGATTGCGCGGGTCATGCTGAAAAACGCGCCTATCCTGCTGCTGGACGAAGCCACCAGCGCGCTGGACTCGGAGGTCGAGCTGGCGATTCAGGGCAGTCTGAACAAGCTGATGCAAGGCAAGACCGTGATCGCGATTGCCCACCGCCTGTCGACCATTGCGGCCATGGACCGGCTGATTGTGCTGGACCAGGGACGCATTGTGGAAGAAGGCGACCACCGCACGCTGCTGGCCAGCGGCGGCCTTTATGCCCGGCTGTGGGCACACCAGAGCGGCGGTTTTCTGGCGGATTCAGTCGACGACTAGCGACGCCCGGGTGTCCGGGCGGCCACGCCTGAGCACCTGCCCCGGTGCCGCCTCGGACACCGGAACGCGGCCCACGGCGTGGCGCTGGCCGTTGCACACCTCGTGGCTGATGGCCAGGTTTTCGGCGTGGCTGTTGCCACCCTCGCACAGGGGCTGAATGTGCTCCAGCGTGGCGGCCTCGGGGGTGACGTGCTCGCCGCAGACCCAGCACGGCACCTTGCCATGCAGCTGCCGCGCCACGGTTCTGTAGATTTTGATGCGGGTATGGCCCAAGCTGCTCATGGGAGGCATTGTCGGGGAAAAATCCACGCGCCCGGCCCAGCAGCATTGGGTTGACGGGCATTACCGTTACCATTGCGCACTTTGGTTTATGCGCCTCCTGCGGGGCGACAGGCTTTTTTTGATCACCATCTTTCTGGACGCGCGCATGAAATTACCCGACTCCCCTTTGGCACACGCGCAAGCGCTGGCCGCCGAATAAGCACGGAGCGCATTCGTTATGGAGCAAGTCCTCTGGTTCGGCTGGTTTCGCGCCGACATCGTTTATCAATACGCGGGCTTGTTCTGGCAGGGCCTGTGGATGACCATCATGATCACCGTGATCTGCATCGTGCAGGGCACGGCGTTGGGCCTGGCGGTTGGCCTGGCGGGGCTGGCCGAGTCGCGGCGCGCGCCGGCCAGGCAGCTGTGCAAATACCTGTTGCGCTGGCCTGCTGCGGTGTTTGTCAGCTTTTTCCGGGGCACGCCGCTGTTTGTGCAAATTTTGCTGATTCACTTTGCGGTATTGCCGCTGTTTGTCAACCAGACCGACGGCTTGCTGATCTCAGGCGATGCGGCGCGCCACATCAAGCAAAACTATGGCGCCTTTTTGTCGGGCGTGGTGGCGCTCACGCTCAATGCGGGCGCTTATATTTCGGAAATCTTCCGGGCCGGCATCCAGTCGATAGACAAGGGGCAGGTCGAAGCCTCGCGCTCGCTGGGCATCTCGTTTCCGCGCACCATGTTTCACGTCGTGCTGCCGCAGGCGTTTCGCCGCATGCTGCCGGCGCTGGGCAACAATGCCATCGCCCTGCTCAAAGACTCGTCGCTGGTGTCGGCGATTGGCCTGGCCGAGTTGGCCTACGCCGCCCGAACCGTGGCCGGTGCCTATTCGCGCTACTGGGAACCCTACCTCACGATCTCGCTCATGTACTGGGTACTGACGCTGGGCCTGGCCTATGGAATCAAGAAACTGGAGGAGCGTTATGGACGAGGTGATTCGCGTTGAAAACCTGAGCAAGCAATATGGCCGTGTGACGGTGCTGCGCGGTATTGACTGCGCCATCAAGGCGTCTGAAGTGGTGTGCGTCATTGGGCCTTCGGGATCCGGAAAAAGCACGTTTTTGCGCTGCCTCAATGGCCTCGAGGAAGCGTCAGGCGGTCAGGTGCTGGTGCATGGCGTGTCGGTGCACGACGCCAGGACCGACGTCGATGCGCTGCGCTCGGAAATTGGCATGGTGTTTCAGCGCTTCAATCTCTTCCCGCACAAAACGGTGCTGGAAAACATTACCCTGGCCCCCACCAAGGTGCGCGGGCTGACGGCTGCACAGGCCCGCGTCCGTGCAACGGAGCTGCTCGACAAGGTCGGGCTGCTGGAAAAGATTGACGCCTACCCCAACCAGTTGTCGGGCGGGCAGCAGCAGCGCGTGGCCATTGCCCGCGCTCTGGCCATGCAGCCCCGCATCATGCTGTTTGACGAGCCCACCTCGGCGCTGGACCCTGAAATGGTCGGCGAAGTGCTGGCCGTGATGCAGAACCTGGCCGAAGACGGCATGACCATGGTGGTGGTGACGCACGAGATGGGCTTTGCGCGCCAGGTGGCGGACCGCGTGCTGTTTATTGACGAGGGGCTGGTGGTGGAAGAAGGCACGCCCGCCGATATTTTTGACCGCCCCCAGGAAGAGCGCACGCGCAAGTTTTTGAGCAAGGTGCTGTAGGCTGGCCCTGCCCCGCCCTAACGCTTGCGCAGCGGCTCCAGCAGCGGCGACAAGCCGTTGTGGTCAATCTCCTGCATCAGCGCCAGCAGCCGCCCGATGTCGCCCTTGGGAAAGCCTTCCCGCGCAAACCAGTTCAGGTAGTTGCCGGGCAAGTCGGCAATCAGCCGCCCCTTGTATTTGCCATAAGGCATTTGCACCGTGACCAGACGCTGCAGGTCTTCAGGCTGCACTTTAGCCGCCCACCTTAGCCGCCAGCCCGCTTGACAACATAGCCCTGCTTTTGCAGCGCCTGCATCACCACGTCGCAGTGGTCGCCCTGCACTTCGATCACCCCGTCCTTGGCCGTGCCGCCCGAGCCGCAGGCGGCTTTGAGCTGCTTGGCCAGCTGGGCCAGCGCCAGCGCGTCCAGCGCCAGCCCGTTGACCAGCGTGACCGTTTTGCCGCCACGGCCCTTGGTGCTTCTGGAGACGCGCACCACGCCGTCGGTTTTGGGAACTGGTTTGGCCAGTTTGCAAATGCAAGCCGACACGGCATGGCGGCAGTCGGGGCACATGCGCCCGGCGTCGGTGGAATAGACAAGGCCGGTGCTGGAGAAGGCTTTTTTCATCATGGTGTGCTGTGATGCGGTTTGGGCTGGCCGGGCAGACTTATCGAATTTGCCGCAAGAGCCGGCCAAAAAAATCGTTGACGATTTCGCCAATCGGGTCATTGCGCTGCTGCCGTTGCTGCTGCTCTGGCGGCGGCTGCGGGCGGGGGCGCGGGATGTCAAATTCGGCATTTTGATCCAGCAGGCGGCTGCGAAAGGCTTGCTGGAACACTTCCCCGACCATGGGCAGCGCGCTGCGGGCGCCCTGGCCCCAGTTTCCCATGGTGCGGCTGTTGTCGTTAAAGCCGACGCGGGCGCCGGCCACCAGTTGCGGGTTCATCATGATGAACCAACCGTCGGTGTTGTCTTGCGTGGTGCCGGTCTTGCCGGCCACGTCGGCCTGAATGCCGTAGCGCTGGCGAATCGCCACGCCCGTGCCCTGGTCGATCACGCCGCGCATCACGTCCACCAGCATCAGCGCTTTGGCGCGCGGCATCGCCAGCTCGGACTCCATGAGCGGCTCGAACGCCTCCAGCAACTGGCCGTTGCGGTCTTCCACGCGGGCCACCAGCACCGGCGCCCGGTACTGGCCGCCGTTGGCAATGGTGCCGTAGGCGGTCACCATTTCCAGCAGCGTGACCGGGCTGGTGCCCAGCGCCAGCGAGGGCACCAAATCAAGCTTGCTTTGGCGCACGCCCATGGCCTGCGCCAGCTGGCCCACCTTGCCCGGGCCGACTTGCTGCATCAGCTGGGCCGTGATGGTGTTTTTGGAATACACCAGTCCGTCGCGCAGGCTGGTGGGCTGGCCGCTGGGCGGCGCGTCGTCGCTAGGTGTCCACACCTCGCCGCCGCCCGACGAAATAGCCACCGGCCTGTCGATGAAGGTGTCGAACGGGCTCATGCCCTGCATGAAGGCGGCGCCATACACAAAAGGCTTGAAGGTCGAGCCGGGCTGGCGACGCGCCTGGCTAACATGGTCAAACTGCTCCTGCGCAAAGTCCCGGCTGCCGACCCAGGCACGCACCGCGCCACTGCGCGGGTCCAGCGCCAAAAAACCGGCCTGCAGCAGGGTGCGCTCCTGCCCGGCCTTGCGCTGCCCGTCGGCCAGCTTTTGCAGCTGCGCCATCTGCCGCGCCACCGCCTGGTTGGCCAGCTTCTGGATCTGGGCGTCCAGCGTGGTGCGCACCCGCAGGCCATCGGCATGGATGTCGTAGCCCTTGCGGTCGGCCCACTCGACCAGCCATTTGCGTAAATGCCGTGCCACGTGCGGGGCCGCGCCCACCAGCTCGACCTGGCGCTCGAAATCCAGCCGCAGCGGCCGCTTGGTCAGCGCCTCCAGGCGGGCCGGGTCCAGCTTGCCGCGCTTGGCCATCTGGGCCAGCACCAGGTTGCGGCGCTGCGTGGCGCGTGCGGGGTTGAGCACCGGGTTGTAGTAGCTGGTGCCCTTGAGCATGCCGATCAGCGTGGCGCTTTCCAGCACGTCGAGCTTGTCGGCGGATTTGTCAAAGTAGGTGCGCGCCGCCATCTCGATGCCAAAGGCGTTGTAGAGAAAGGGCACGGTGTTGAGGTAGGTCTCCAGGATCTCGGTCTTGGAATAGACCGCCTCGATCTTGATGGCGGTGATGGCCTCCTTGACCTTGCGCGTGATGCTGGTGGCGCGGCCGATTTCCTCGGGGTAGAGGTTGCGCGCCAGTTGCTGCGTGATGGTGGAGCCGCCCTGCAGGTCACCCGTCAGGGTGCTGAGCACCGCGCCCACCGTGCGGCGAAAGTCAATGCCGTGGTGGTCGTAGAACCGGTGGTCTTCGGTGGAGATCAGCGCGTTGATGACATGCGGCGAAATCTTGTCCAGCGTCACCCACTGCCGGTTGATGCGCTTGTATTCGGCCAGCACCGTGCCGTTGGACGCCAGCAGCACCGACGGCACTTCGGACTTGGCCTTGCGCAGGTCGCCAATGCCGGGCGTGAAGGGAATCAGCACCAGCACATACAGCACGGCCAACGCCGGAAGCGCCAGGGCCGCCCGGACCGGATACCGCTTGATGAGGGCTATGAGGCGGTGATATTGCGCTGTGGCAAAGGTGGCGGCGCGCTGGAGAGCAGGATTCATCGGGCGATTTTAAGGGCGGCACATAAAGCCGCCCCCAGGACACGCCGGATGGCCGGGTTGCCCCGACTACAGCGCCCGGCCCAGCCGCTCCATGCCTTCGTTTATCCTGGCCACATCGGCCGTCGCAAAACTCAGCCTGAAGGTGGTCAGGTCGGGATGGGCCGCATAAAACGGTGCGCCGGGCACAAAGGCCACCAGCTGCTCGATCGCCTTTTTGGCAAATTCGCCGGCGTCCCGGGTTTTGCCGCCTTCGCCCGTCAGGCTGGCCCAAAAGAACAGGCCGCCCTGGGGCTGCTCGAACGACACGGCGGCGCCCAGCTCGCGCCTGAGCGCCGCGCCCATGGCGGCAGCGCGCTCGCCGTACACCTTGCGCACATGGGCCAGCGTGGCCGGCATGCGGCCCGCTTGGAGGTAATGCGCGGCAGTGGCCTGGGCAAACGTGCTGGTGTGGGCGTCGCTGAACTGCTTGCACATGACGGCATTGGCCAGCAGCGCCGGCGGGGCAATCATCCAGCCCACGCGCAGGCCGGGCGACAACACCTTGCTGAGCGAGCCGCAATGCACCAGCAAGTCGCGGCTGCCCGGCACGCTGGCGCTCAGGGCCAACAGGGATGGCGGCGGCGCGTCGCCAAAATAAAGGTCGCCGTAGGGGTCGTCTTCCACCACCAGCGTCTGGTGCCGCACGGCCATTTCCAGCACCTGCTTGCGGCGCTCCAGGCCCAGCAGCGCGCCGCTCGGGTTGCCGAAGGTGGGAATCAGGTAGACGAACTTGGGCTTGTGCTCGGCCATCAGCTGCTCCAGCGCGTCGGTCTTCACGCCGTGCGCGTCAATCGGGGCGCTGATGACTTCCGCGCCATACAGGCGAAAGCACTGGATCGTGGCCAGGAAGGTCGGGCCTTCGACAATGACCTTGTCGCCCGGGTTGATCATGGTCTTGCCGATCAGGTCCAGCGCCTGCTGGCTGCCGGTGGTGACGATCAGGTTGTCAGGCGCCACGTCCGTGCAGCCTTTGCTGGCCATGAACTCGGCCAACTGCTCGCGCAAGGGGCCATGGCCTTCGGTGGCACCGTACTGCAGCGCCGCGCCGGGGTTTTCGGTCAGAGCGGCATTGACGGCTTCGCGGATGCCTTCCACGTCGAACATGGCCGGGTCCGGAAAGCCGCCCGCAAAACTGATGATGCCGGGCTTGCCCAGCAGCTTGAAAAGCTCCCGGATGGCGGAAGTTTCTACATTGTTGAGGCGGTCAGCGAATGACAGTGGCATGGGAAAATGGGTCCATGAAGAAGGAAAACATCGAGCCGTTTTTTGCCGCGTTGAAGGCAGCCAATCCGCAGCCCGTGACTGAATTGAAGTATACGAGCGTGTTTGAGCTGCTGGTCGCCGTGCTGCTGTCGGCGCAGGCCACCGACGTGAGCGTGAACAAGGCCACGCGCCTGCTGTTTCCGGTGGCCAACACCCCGCAAAAAATGCTGGCTCTCGGGCTGGAGGGGCTGGAGGGGCTGGAAAGCTACATCAAGACCATTGGCCTGTACCACAGCAAGGCCAGGCACTTGATGCAGACCTGCCGGATACTGGTCGAGCAGCACGGCGGCCAGGTGCCGCGCACCCGGGAAGCGCTGGAGGCACTGCCCGGCGTGGGCCGCAAGACCGCCAACGTGGTGCTCAACACCGCGTTTGGCGAAGCCACGATGGCGGTGGACACCCACATTTTCCGGGTCAGCAACCGCACCGGGCTGGCGCCGGGCAAAACGCCGCTGGAAGTCGAGCAAAAACTGCTCAAGCGCATCCCGCCCGAGTACCTGGTCGATGCGCACCACTGGCTGATCCTGCTGGGGCGCTATGTGTGCGTGGCCCGCACGCCGAAGTGCTGGCAGTGCGGGGTGGCGCCATGGTGCGACTACAAACCCAAGACCGCTCCGCCGCCCGCCTGACCGGCTTGCGCTACACGCCTTTCCAGACCGGGCGCCGCTTGCCTACGAAAGCCTGCACGCCCTCCCGAAAGTCGTCGCTGCCGTAGCAGCAGCGTATCAAGTCCTCGTCCGCCGGCAAGTTCCGGCTGACCAGCCGGCGCAGGCCTTCCTTGGTCACGCGTTGCGTCACGGGTGCCAGCGCGGCCAGGCGTTCGCACAATGACGCCAGCGTTGAATCTATTTCCCCAGGTTCGCTGAGCTGCAGCAAAAAACCGCAGTCCAGCGCTTCGTCGGCGGCCAGCGTTTCCGCCAGCATCAGCATGCGCTTGACGCGCGGCAGGCCGAACACGGCGCTCAGCCGCGCCAGGTTGGCCACCGACAGGCAGTTGCCCAGCGTCCGCGCAATCGGCACGCCAAAGCGCGAGGCTGGCGTGGCCAGCCGGAAATCGCAGGCCGTGGCAATCGCCAGGCCACCGCCAATCGCCCAGCCTGCTATCACGGCCACGGTCGGCATGGGCAGCGATTCGAGCTTCTGGATGCACTGGTCGATCTGCTGCTCGTAAGCCACGCCGTCCTCGCCGCTTCCAAACGAAGTGAACTGTTCGATGTCGGTGCCGGCCACGAAGGCTTCGCCGCCCGCGCCGCGAAACGTGACCACGCGGACCGCCCGATTGGCCTGCAATTCCCCGCAAATCTGGCCAAGCCGCTCGTACATGGCCCAGGTCATGGCGTTGCGCGCCTGCGGGCGGTCAAACGTGACCGACGCCACGCCGCCCTGGATAGCCAGGTGAACCGTGCCTTGGCTCATGCTGCAAACGCGCCCTGCGCCTCCAGTTCAGCCTGCTCGTGCGGGCTCAGGCCCAGCTCGGTCAGCACCTCGGCCGTGTGCTCGCCCAGCAGCGGCGGATGGCGGCGCACCTGCTGCGGCGTGCCGGACAATTTCACCGGAAAGCCGATGTTGGGCACCTTGCCCTCGATCGGGTGGTCAATTTCCATGCGCATCTGGCGCGCGCGCCCGTGCTCGCCCTCAAAGGCCTCCGGATAAGTCAGGATCGGGCCCGCCGGGATGCCGGACGCGAGCAGCAGCTTGACCCAGTCGTCCTTGGGATGCAGCCGGAACGTGCGTTCCAGTTCGTCTTCCAGTGCGGCGCGGTTGGCCAGGCGCAGCGAAATCGTGCCAAAGCGCGCGTCGTCCAGCAATTCCTTGCGGTCCATCACGGTGCAGAGCAAGTGCCACAGCTTCTGGTTGTTGGCCCCCATCACGAAGTAGCCATCAGACGCGGCCATGGCCTGGTAAGGCGCGGTCATCTTGTTGGAAGTGCCCAGCGGCTCGGGCGGCTTGCCCGTGCCCCAGTAGTCGCAAATGTCCCAGACCGAAAAAGCCATGGCCGAGTCGAACAGCGCCGCGTCGATGTACTGGCCCTCGCCGCTGGCCTTGGCGCCGATGTAGGCCGACAAGGTGCCGTAGATCGCAAACAGCGCGCAGCCAATGTCGGCCACCGGCACCCCGGCCTTGACCGGCGGGCCGCCCGGATAGCCGGTCACGCTCATCACGCCGGACATGGCCTGCGCCATCAAATCGAAGCCGGGGCGGTCAGCCCAGGGCCCCGTCTGGCCGAAGCCGGAAATGCTGGTGTAAACCAGGCGCGGGTTGACGGCCTTGATGTCCTCGTAGCCCAGGCCCAGGCGCTTCATCGCGCCGGGCCGGTAGTTTTCGATCAGGATGTCGGCGTCTTTGGCCAGCTGCAGCAGCACCTTGCGGCCGGCCTCGGACTTGAGGTTGAGCGCGACGCTGCGCTTGTTGCGGTTCATGTTCAAAAAGCCCAGGCTGTCGGGCCCCTTCATCTTGAAGCCCATGGCGCCTCGCGTCTGGTCGCCGGTGCCTGGCGGCTCGATCTTTATCACGTCGGCGCCCATGTCGGCCAGCAGCATGCAGGCGTAGGGCCCCGCCATGACCTGGCTGATGTCCAGCACGCGCACACCGTCAAGTGGAAGTTTTTTCATTGATGTCTTTGTCTTTCATAGTTCCAAGATCAGCGCGGATCCGGCTTCGCCGGCCCGAAGGGCCGGCGCCTCTGGCGGGGTACCGGGCGGTCATGGCACTTCGGGGTGGTTCAAGCATCAGCCTTGACGCCGCCGTCCTTGATGATCTTGGCCCACTTGATCTGCTCGGCGCGCATGAAGTCGCCGAACTTCTCGGTCGAGCCACCGCCATCCTGGGCGCCCGAGGCGGCCAGCTTTTCCATCACGTCAGGCATCAGCATGACCTTGTTGACGTCTTCGTTCATGCGTTTGGCCAGGGCCAGCGGCATCTTTGCAGGTCCGGCCAGCCCGTACCAGGTGGTGGCCTCGAAGCCGGGGAAGCCCGACTCGGCCATGGTTGGCACGTTGGCGTAGGCGGGCACGCGCTGCAGGCGTGTCTGCGCAAGGGCAATCGCCTTGCCGCTTTTCACATGGGGCGTGGCCGCCGTCATGGTGTCGAAGCTGTACTGGATCGTGCCGCCTATCAGGTCGGTGAGCATGGGGCCCGAGCCCTTGTACGGCACGTGGATCGCCTTGACATTGGCGGCCAGCATGAACATCTCCAGCGCCAGGTGTTGCGCGCTGCCGGTGCCGGCCGAGCCGAAGCTGATCTTGCCGGGGTTGGCGCGGCACAGCTCGACCAGGTCCTTGACGGTCTTGGCGGGCTGGTTTTCGTTGCAGATCAGCAGGTTGGGCGTGACGCCGACCAGCACCACCGGCTGGAAGTCCTTCGCCGCGTCGTAGTTCACCTTCTGCAGGGCAGGTGTGATCGCCTGGCTGTTGATGTGGGCCATCAGCAGCGTGGTGCCGTCACCGGGTTGCTTGGCCACGTAGTCGGCGGCGATGGTGCCCGAGGCGCCCGCCTTGTTCTCGACGATGACCTGCGTCTTCCACATCTCACCGAGCTTCTGGCCGATCACGCGGGCCAGGATGTCAGTGCCGCCGCCCGGCGCAAAACCGACAATGATGCGGATCGGATTGGTGGGCAATGCCTGCGCCCACAGGCTGGGAGCGGCAAGGGTGGCGGCTGCGGCGCCGGAGGCGCTGATGAAGGTTCTGCGTTGCATGGTTTTGTCTCCTGATGTTAATAAAATCAACCTCTAGCCCATGCTCTATCGGCATGGTTAGCTACCAACTCAATAGCAAAAAATCAAAGTACCTGAAGCCGCTTCAAGCCGCCTTGCGCGCCGGCACGACGGCCGCATGGCTGGAAAAGTGGTCCATCGCGGCTTGCACGCCCGAGCCTGCGAGCTTCACGCCCGCCAGCTTCAGGCCCATCTCGCAGCCGCTCAGCGCCGCCATCAGCGTCAGGTCGTTGCAGTCGCCCAGGTGGCCGATGCGGAACATTTTTCCCTTGACCTTGCCCAGCCCGGTGCCGAGCGAGCAGTCAAAGCGCTCGTAAATAATCTTGCGCACCACGTCGGCGTCAATGCCGGCGGGCATCATCACACCGGTCAGCACCGGCGAATACAGGGCCGTGTCGGCGCACTGGATCTGCAAGCCCCAGGCCTTGACGGCGGCGCGCACGCCCACGGCCCAGCGCTGGTGGCGGGCAAACACCGCCTCCAGCCCATGGGCCAGCAGCATGTCGCAGGCTTCGCTCAGCGCGTACAGCAAGTTGGTGTTGGGCGTGGACGGCCAGTAACCGGTTTTGTTCATCTCGATGATTTCGTCCCAGGCCCAGAAAGCCTTGGGCAGCGTCGCTTTTTTGCTGGCTTCCAGGGCCTTGGCGGACACCGCGTTGAAGCTGATGCCGGGCGGCAGCATCAGGCCTTTTTGCGAACCGCTGATGCTCACGTCGACGCCCCATTCGTCATGCCGGTAGTCGGCCGACGCCAGGCCCGAAATGGTGTCCACCAGCAGCAGCGCCGGGTGTTTGGCGGCATCCATCGCCTTGCGTACCGCCGCAATATTACTGGTCACCCCAGTGGAGGTTTCGTTGTGCACCACGCACACCGCCTTGATGGCGTGCTGGGTGTCGGCTTTCAGCCGCGCCTCGATCTGAGCCGCATCAACGCCGTGGCGCCACACCTCGGGGCCGGGGCGGCTCATGACCTCGGTTTTGAGCCCCAGCCGGGCGGCCAGCTTTTGCCACAGCGCGGCAAAGTGGCCGGTCTCGTACATCAGCACCTGGTCGCCCGGGCTCAGGGTGTTGACGAGCGCGGCCTCCCAGGCGCCCGTGCCAGAAGCGGGATAAATAATGACCGGTTGTTGGGTCTGAAAGATTTTTTTGACATCGGCCAGCACCTTCACGCCCAGCGCGGCGAACTCGGGGCCACGGTGGTCAATGGTGGGCAGGCTCATGGCCCGCAGAACGCGGTCCGGCACCGGCGACGGGCCTGGGATTTGCAAAAAATGGCGGCCGGTGGGGTGAAAGTCTAGCGTCAACATGTAGCAAATACTCCTGAAGTAATTCGCTATTTTTTGCATACAAAATTCATTTGTCAACGATAATTACTCATAACTAGGGTTTACGATTGATTTGATACAAAATCTTTTTGCATACAAAATTCATAAGCATGTCCGCAGAAATTATTCCCATTCCCCGCGCCGCCCTGCACGAGCAGGTGGCGCACCGCCTGCGCCAGATGCTGGTTGAAAACCGCATTGCGCCCGGCGCCAAGCTCAATGAACGCGAACTCAGCGAGGTCCTCAATGTCTCCCGCACGCCGCTGCGCGAAGCCATCAAGATGCTGGCCGCCGAAGGACTGGTGGAGCTGCTGCCCAACCGGGGCGCGATTGCCGTCGAGTTGAGCGAAGCCGATGTGCTCAACACCTTTGAAGTGATGGCCGGGCTGGAAGCCCAGTCGGGCGAGCTGGCAGCCCAGCGCATCACGGACGCCGAACTGAGCGAAATCAAGGCCATGCACTTTGAAATGCTGGCCGCCTACACCCGCCGCGACCTGCCCGCTTACTACCGGCTGAACGCGGCGATTCACAGCGCCATCAACGCCGCCGCCAAAAACCCGGTGCTGATGGCCACCTACAACCAGGTCAATGCACGCCTGCAAGCGCTGCGCTTTCGCTCCAACCAGAACGAGGAAAAGTGGCGCGATGCCGTCAAGGAACATGAGCAGATGGTGGCCGCGCTGAGCGCGCGCGACCCGGCGGCCATGCGCGCCGTCATGTCCCAGCACCTGGCCCACAAGCGGGACACCGTGATCCAGCAACTGCGCGAAGCCGGCGCAGCAAGCCACCCTTCTTCAAAAGCCTGAAAAGTCCGAAAAAATGAACGCTCCCTTGCCCCTGAAAATCACCCGTGAAGCCGCCGCCCATGCCTACAACGACGTGGCGCGCGTCAGCAACGAAGTCGCCGGCCGGCTGGCCGCCGGGCTGGCGGCCGAAACACAAGGCGAAGTGCTATTTTCAGGCGCCGACCGGGGCCGCTACGCGACCGATGCGTCCATCTACCAGGTCGCGCCGGTCGGCGTGTTCGTGCCGCGCACAGCCGCCGATGTCAAGACGGCGCTGGACATCGCTAGAAGCCTGCAGGTGCCCGTCGTGGCGCGCGGCGGCGGCACCAGCCAGTGCGGTCAGACCGTGGGCGCGGGCCTGGTCATTGATTATTCAAAGCATGTGCGCAACATCCTGGCCGTGGATGCCGAAGCGCGCACCGCCGTGGTCGAACCCGGCATCGTTCTCGACCACCTCAATGCCGCGCTCAAACCGCACGGCCTGTGGTTTCCGGTCGATGTATCCACCAGCGCACAAGCCACGCTGGGCGGCATGGCGGGCAACAATTCGTGCGGCAGCCGCAGCATTGCCTACGGCAACATGGTGCACAACGTGCTGGGCGCGACCGCCTGGCGCTCGGACGGCAGCCTGCTGGAACTGGGCCGTTACGACAACGCCACAGGCCCGGCGCGCCAGCTGGGCGATTACGTCAAGGCGCTGTCCGACCAGTTGCTGCCCGAGATGCAGGCGCACTGGCCCAAGGTGCTGCGCCGGGTGGCGGGCTACAACCTGGACATCTTCAACAACCAGAACGAAAAGCCCTACACCACCGACGGCTCGGTCAACCTGTCGCACCTGCTGATTGGCAGCGAAGGCACGCTGGGGCTGACCAAGTCGCTGACGCTGCAGCTGGCAGAACTGCCGCGCACCAAGGTGCTGGGCGTGGTGAACTTCCCCACGTTTTTCCAGGCCATGGACTCGGCCCAGCACATCGCACGGCTCGGCGACGGCACGCTGACGGCGGTGGAGCTGGTGGACCGCACGATGATCGAGCTCTCGCTGCAGAACCCGGCGTTTGCGCCTACGGTGCGCACCGCGCTGATCGGCCAGCCCGATGCGATCTTGCTGGTGGAGTTCTCGGGCAACTCCAAGGCCGAACTCACGCCCAAGATCAAGCAATTGGTGGAGCTGATGGGCGAGCTGGGTTTGCCCGGCTCGGTGGTCGAAATGATCGACGACGCGCCGCAGAAAAACCTGTGGGAAGTGCGCAAGGCGGGCCTGAACATCATGATGAGCCTCAAGGGCGACGGCAAGCCGGTCAGCTTTATCGAGGACTGCGCCGTACCGCTGGCGCACCTGGCCGAATACACCGACGCGCTGACGCAGGTGTTTCGTAAGCATGGCAGCAAGGGCACCTGGTATGCCCATGCGTCAGTCGGCACGCTGCATGTGCGGCCCATTCTGGACATGCGCCGCCAGGGCGCGGACAAAATGCGCGCGATTGCCGAAGAAGCCTCGGAACTGGTGCGCCACTACAAGGGCGCCTACAGCGGCGAGCATGGCGATGGCCTGTGCCGGGGCGAGTGGATCGAATGGCAGTTTGGCCCCCGAATCAACGACGCGTTTGCGCAGATCAAGAATTACCTGGACCCGCTCAATCTGCTCTGCCCGCAGCGCATCGTCAACCCGCCCAAAATGGACGACACGCGCCTGATGCGCTTTGCGCCCAGCTACAAGGTCATTCCGATCAAGACCGCGCTCGACTGGAGCGCCTGGAACGTGCAGAACGACCCGGTGACAGAGCAAACCAGCACGCCCGGCAGCGGCGGCGACCCGGCCCAGGGCTTTGCCAAGGCCGTGGAAATGTGCAACAACAACGGCACCTGCCGCAAGTTTGACGCTGGCACCATGTGCCCCAGCTACCGCGTCACGCGCGACGAAAAGCACCTGACGCGCGGCCGCGCCAACACGCTGCGCCTGGCCTTGTCAGGCCAGCTCGAAGGCATCCAGGCTGAAGACGCCTTCACCAGCGACGCGGTGCAGGAAGCACTTGAACTGTGTGTGGGCTGCAAAGGCTGCAAGCGCGACTGCCCGACCGGCGTGGACATGGCCAAGATGAAGGTGGAGTTTTTGCACCACTACAAGGGCAAGCACGGCTACACGCTCAAAGACAAGCTGGTCGCTCGCCTGCCCGACTACGCCCACTGGGCCAGCCGCCTGGCGCCGCTGCTCAACCTGCGCGACAAGATTCCCGGCCTAGCCGCGCTCAGCGAAAAAATGACGGGCTTTTCCGCCAGGCGCACACTGCCGCAGTGGAAAACCCAGACCTTCTTTAATTCAGGCGCTGTGGGCGCCAGCCGCGAAGAAGTGCTGGCGGCCGCCAAGCCGGTGGTGCTGTTTGTGGACACCTTCAACGGTTATTTTGAATCGGGCAACGCCAGTTCAGCCTTGAAAGTACTGCAAGCCGGCGGCTACACGGTGCATATAGCGCGCAAAACCGTCGCAGATGGCAAAAGCCTGTGTTGCGGCCGCACCTATCTGGCTAGCGGCATGGTCGACAAGGCCAAGGCCAAGGCCAGCGAGCTGGTCGCCGCCCTGCTCCCGTTTGCCGAAAAAGGCATCGCCATCGTCGGGCTGGAGCCGTCTTGCCTGCTGACGATGCGCGACGAAATGCTGGTGATGGGTTTAGGCGACGCAGCGCAAACCATCAGCGGGCAGGCCTTGCTGCTGGAAGAATTTTTGGCGAGAGAAGCGGCCGCCGGAAAGCTTGAAACGCTAAAGGCCCGGCTCACCCCGACCAGCCAGCCCATCTTGCTGCACGGCCACTGTCACCAGAAAGCCTTTGGCGCGGTGAGCCCGATCATCGACGTGCTCAAGCTAATTCCGGGCGCCCAGCCCGAACTGATCGAATCGAGCTGCTGCGGCATGGCGGGCAGCTTTGGCTACGAGGCCAGCCACTACGACGTGTCCATGCAAATGGCCGAGTTGAGCCTGCTGCCGGCCGTGCGCAAGCAGCCGGGCGCCATCGTGGTGGCAGACGGCACCAGTTGCCGCCACCAGATCAAAGATGGCGCGCAGCGCGAAGCGGTGCATGTGGCGGTGCTGTTGGCGCGGCAGTTGCAGGGCTGAAGCGCAGCGCTAGGCCGGCCGCACCCCATGCGGTGCAGGCCGCAAATTCATGGACTGCGCCAGTTTGTCCAGGTGATTGCCATTGCGCGCCAAAATGGTTTGCGCCAGCGGCAAGAACTCCTGCTCTTCAAGCAGAGCGTGCGCCGTGTAGCGCTGCACCAGGTCGTGCACCGCCGCCGGATCAAGATCACCGGGCAGGGACTCGGCCGCGGCCTTGACAGCAGGGGCCAGTTTCTTCCAGCACGATTCGATCTTGCGATGCTCCGCCGTCAGGCGCTCGACCAGCACCTGGACGCGCTCGGCCTCGGGGCCCGGGGTGGCACTGCGCAGTACCGCCGGAAACAACTCGTTTTCCTCATCGGCGTGGTGCCCGTCGACCGAGAACTTGAACAAATCCAGCGTGTGGTGCGCCACCGTGACGGCCTGCGCCGCGGCGGCCTGCAGCACGGGCAGTTGCTCAAAGGCCTTCAACTGCGACAAGATGCCAACGTGGCATTGCGAAAAGCCGGCCAGCGGCACGTCAAGGTCTACCGGGTTTTCATCGGCGGGGTCGCGCTGCATGGGGATGGGATGGTGACCTGTCATGTAAGTCCGCCTTGGTTAACGGCTGCGCCTTTCAGTTGGCAAAGCATCGCTTTTTTAGAATGTAGCGGCCGTATCTTGCGGGAGGTTTGACGAACATCAATAAACGCTGCACGCGCAGGCCCCACCATCAGACTAAAGTCCCTCTCTCCCACAACTAAAAGAAAGACAAGCATGTTCAAGCACATCCTACTGGCGACCGATGGTTCCGATGCCTCCGAACACGCCGCGCAACTGGCGATCAGCATGGCGCGCGTGCAGGGCGCCAAACTGACGGCACTGTTCGTCATCGACCCCTACCCGTACATGAGCATCGGCGAAGCCAACGTGATGGGCTTTCAGGCCTACATGGCGGCGGCCCAGGAGCATGCCGCCAAGGCGCATGCCAAGGTGTCGGCCCTGTGCAACCAGGGTGAGGGTGCACCGGTGGACCTGCAACTGCGTGTGGTGGAAAACGTCACCGCGTCGGCCGGCGTTGTGCAAACCGCCAAAGACGACGGCGCCGACCTGATTGTGGTGGGCTCGCACGGTCGCGGCGGCCTGGCTCGGCTGATGCTCGGCAGCGTGGCGGCCAAGGTCGTGGCCGAGTCACCGGTGCCGGTGCTGGTCGCCCGTTAAGGACGCAAGGAGAAAGCGATGAACGAATTGTCCGTGCCTGCGCCGCGCAAGCTGGGGGTGCGGCTGCTGCTGATGGTGCTGCTGGCGGCAGCCTTCCAGCTGGCCGCATCGCTGCTGCTGTGTGTGGCCGTGGTGCAAGCCGTGCTGCTATTGGCCACCGATTCGGCCAACGCCCGGCTGAAGCTTTTTGGCCGCAGCTTGGGCCGCTACCTGGCCCAGATTGCCGACTTTGAGTGCTTTGGCACCGAGTCGCTGCCCTTCCCGTTCAACGAATGGCCGGCGTCTGACGCGCTTTCAGGCTTTTAAAAGTCCAGCCAGGCATCCGGCCATCACTAACGCAGCCGAACCAGCGTTTCAGACGCACCGTCCCTGGCCTCCACCCAGGACTCAAAGGCCTTGCGCATCGCCAAAAAGTTGGCATGCCCGTGTTCCTGCGGGTCAAAGGTCGCGTCCAGGCGCTTGATCATGTGCCAGACCGCCGACTGACTGACCCACGCATCGCCCTGGTTCTGGGCCAGCAGGCGGACGGCCCGTTTGAAGAGTTCAGCCGCCGGGTCAGACCCGGCCAGCAGATCGGCCGGTGCCGCCGCGCTGCCCGCTAGGCTTTCGTAGTAACAAAATTCATGGCAGCTTTTGGCCCAGTGCCGGTTGGTGTTCTTGCGCGCGCCAATGCCCACCAGCGTGCGCCCCGCCGCCTTGACTTTTTGCGACACCGGCATGAAGTCGCTGTCGCCGCCCACGATGACGAGGGTGCCAATGTGGCCAAAGCGGCCCAGGTCTTCCATGGCGTCCAGGCACAACTTGATGTCGGCGCCGTTCTTGGCCGATCCCCCAGGCGGAAACAGCTGGATCAGCTCGACCGCGCACTGCAGCAGCGCATCGCGGTAGCGGCTGAAATACTGCCAGTTGCAGTAGGCGCGGTTGATGGCAATCGGGCCGAACGAGGCCGCCAGCTCCACCACCGCCTGCACGTCAATCAGCGGCTCCTGCACCTTGAAGCGGTTGTCCTGCTTGCTGTAGGCGCCCTCCTGCCGGGCCTCGGCCAGGCTGGCATGCAGGTTTTCAAAATCCCAGTACAGTGCAACGGATGCTT
The DNA here is from genome assembly GCA_030650875.1 of Polaromonas sp. Taxonomy (GTDB): domain Bacteria; phylum Pseudomonadota; class Gammaproteobacteria; order Burkholderiales; family Burkholderiaceae_C; genus Polaromonas. The sequence continues at coordinate 30,452 of JAUSDK010000199.1, read as the reverse complement.
CTTCTTCGCGGATGCGCTGGCGCATAAGGACTCCTTGTTTGAAGGGGAGATCCTAACGTGCTGGCGCAAGCGCCAAACTGCCCGAAGCGCCCTTTACCACCCGGAGCCCTGTTCATGCCCAACGCGCCATCCGATGCGATCCCGCCCCACAGCCCCGGCAGCCGGGGCGCCAAGCTGCTGGTGCTGGTGCTGGCGGCCGTGGTGGCCGTCGCTGCGCTGGTGTACCTGGGCCGCCAATCCGGGGAGGCGGCCACGCGCCTGCCCCCGCCCGCGCTGGATGCGGTGGCGAATCGGGCAGGCGCGCACGAAACAGCGGTGTTTGCCGGTGGCTGCTTTTGGGGCGTGCAGGCGGTGTTTCAACATACCCGGGGCGTGCTGAACGCGGTGTCAGGCTACGCAGGCGGCTCCATGGAATCGGCGCATTACGCCAGCGTCGTGTCCGGCCAGACCGGCCATGCCGAGGCGGTACAGGTGACCTACGACCCCCGCCAGATTTCCTACGGCAAGCTACTGCAGGTCTATTTTTCAGTGGCGCACGACCCGACCGAGCTGAACCGCCAGGGGCCCGACTACGGCACGCAATACCGTTCGGCCGTTTTCTACCAGGATGCGCAGCAGCAACAGGTGGCCGAGCGCTACATTGCCCAGCTAAATGCAGCCGGGGTGTTCAAGCGCAAGATCGCGACCCAACTGGCGCCGCTGTCGGCCTGGCCCTTTTACCCGGCCGAAGCGCACCACCAGGACTACGCCGCGCGCAACCCGCACGACGCCTACATCGCCACCTACGACAGGCCGAAAATTGCCAACCTGAAAACCATGCTGCCCGAGGTCTACCGCGACCTTCCGGTGCTGGTGGCCGGTCCATGAACGGGCATCAAGTGCTCACGTGTCAAGCAACCACTACCTTTGATGGTCTTCGCTGTTACGCCGTGGCCTTGGCTTTGTCCTGCGCCGCCTTGCGGTCAGCCGCCACCTTTTGCACCGACGGCCGCTCACCCATCAGCTTGATGTAGGGCTTGTAGTCCACGCCGGCGGCCAACAGCAGGTCTTCGCCCAGCACCGCGCGGCTGGCCATGCCCACCAGCGGCAGACTGGCCCAGGCGGCGCAGTCGGCCTGGGTGAACGTGTCGCCCGCCACATACGGCGAGAACTTGGCCAGCTGCTTGAAGGCCGCAATGTTCTTTTCCAGCTGCTTGCGCACACGGGCCTGGGTGGACTCGCTCACGGTGCCGCCAAAAAAAGCCTGCGGGTAGAACTCGCGCGCCACCAGTTCCAGGTGCAGGTCGATGAAGGTGATCAGTTCGCGCACCTTGGCGGCGGCAAACGGGTCGGCCGGCAGCAGCGGCGGCTGCGGGTAGGCGGCCTCGATGTATTCCATGATGGCCTGGCTCTCGCACAGCCCGCCCTGCGGCGTGCGGATGTAGGGGATCTTGGCCAGCGGTGAAGCGGCCAGCACCGCATCTTGCGTGCTGTAGACCGGCACCACCTCTTCATTGAAAGGCACGCCTTTTTCAAGCAGTGCCAGCTTGACCTTGTTGTAGTAGTTGGAAATCGGAAAGCCGCAAAGGGTCAGCATACAAGGAGTCTCCTGATGTTAGCTTGCCAGTTTATGCGGGGACCGCCAAGCGCGGTGCAACCGGAGTGACAAGGCGAGACGAGCCGCGCAGCTCACCGGCCGTAGTAGCCGCGATCCTGCCCCGGTGGGGGCGGAGGCGGCGGCGGGATGGGCGGAAAATCCCGCAGTTGCGGAGCGGGCTCCCCCTGCGGGTAGCCGGAATACCCCTGCTGGCCCTGATTGCCTCTATTACCCTGATCGCCTCTATTACCCTGATCGCCTTGATACCCCTGATTGCCAGGGTAGGTCTGGTAGGCCGGCGGTGGCGGACTGGGGTAGTTGTCCGGGCGGTTCTCGGGCTGGAACTCGGGCTGAACTGGCAGGGCCTCTTCGGGTGGCAACTCTGTTTCAGCCTCGGACTCTGCCACAGGCACCGGGGCGGGCGCCCTGACCAAGCGCGGCGCATCAAAGCGCGCATCGGGGTCCACCACTTTTGCGCGCAGGGACTGCTGGAAGAAGTCGCCCACGATGGGCAGCGCACTGCGCGCGCCTTGGCCCCAGTAGTCGCTCAGGGTCACGCGGTTGTCGTTAAAGCCGACCCACGCGCCGGCGACCAGGTGCGGGTGCATCAGGATGAACCAGCCGTCGGTATTGTCCTGGGTGGTGCCGGTCTTGCCCGCCACGTCGGCCTGTATGCCGTAGCGGCTGCGAATTGCGCTGCCGGTGCCCCGGTCGATGACGCCGCGCATCACGTCGAGCAGGGTGTTGGTGGCTGCCGTGGACAGGGCCTGGTCGGGCGCACTGGCCTCAAACTTCTCCAGCACCCGGCCGTTGCGGTCTTCAATCCGCGTGACCAGGATGGGTTCGATGTACTTGCCGCTGTTGGCAATGGTGCTGTAGCCCGACACCATTTCCTTCAGGGTGACCGGGCTGGTGCCCAGGGCCAGGGAAGGCACTTGCTCCAGCTTGCTTTGCCGCACGCCCATGGCCTCGGCCAGCTTGGCGACCTTGGCCGGGCCCACGCTTTGCATCACCTGCGCGGTGATGGTGTTTTTGGAATACACCAGGCCGTCCCGCAGCGTCATGGCGACGCCGCTGGGCGCGCCGGCATCGGTGGGCCGCCAGACGGCGCCGCCGCCCAGCGGGATCTCGACGGCTGCGTCCATAAACGTGTCGGTAGGCAGCGCGCCCTGCTCAAAGGCGGCGCCGTAGACGAAGGGCTTGAAGGTAGAACCCGGCTGGCGGCGCGCCTGCTGGACGTGGTCGAACTGGTCCTGGGAAAACCCGCGGCTGCCGACCCAGGCCATGACATGGCCATTGCGCGGGTCCAGCGCCACAAAGCCGGCTTGCAGCCGGGTTTTATCCTGCCGCAATTTGCTCAGGAATGCGGGGTCGGCCTGCACCTGCTTGAGCGCCTGCTCATCACTCAAGCCCGACGCCCTGGCCGCCTTGTAGTCGCCGCTCTCACGCACAAAGGCCTGCACCAGGCTCTTTTTGGCAACCCACGCCTTGGGGCCCCACTCCTGGCTGGCCACGCCCTGCAACCGGTCGCCCTGGCGGAGCACTGCGTCGTTGGCCAATTTTTGCAGCCTGAAGTCGATGGTGGTGCGCACCACCAGCCCATCGGCAAAGATGTTGTAGCCGTTGCGGTCGGCCCAGTCAATCAGCCAGCGGCGCAACTGCTGGGTAAAGTGGGGGGCCGGGCCGAGCAGCTCGGTCTGCCGCTCAAACTCGACCTTGAGTGGCCGTTTCTTGAGCACCTCATACCGCGCGGCTTTGAGCTTGTCGTGCTTGAGCATCTGGCCCAGCACGGTATTGCGCCGCTCCACCGAGCGCTCGGGGTTGAGCACCGGGTTGTAGTAGCTGGTGCCCTTGAGCATGCCGATCAGCGTGGCGCTTTCCAGCACATCGAGCTTGTCAGCCGACTTGTCGAAATAGGTGCGCGCCGCCATTTCAATGCCGAAGGCGTTGTAAAGAAAGGGTACCGTGTTGAGGTAGGTCTCCAGGATCTCCTTCTTGGTGTAGACCGCCTCGATCTTCAGCGCCGTGATGGCTTCCTTGATCTTTCGCGTCAGCGTGGGCGCCCGGCCGACCTCGTCGGGAAACAGGTTGCGGGCCAGCTGCTGCGTGATGGTCGAGCCGCCCTGCCGGTCGCCCGAAAAGGTGTGCAGCGCCGCAGAGGCGGTGCGCTTGAAGTCAATCCCATGGTGGGTATAGAAGCGGTGGTCTTCGGTGGAGATCAGCGCGTCCACCACGCTGGGGGAGATGTCGGCGAGCTTGACCCAGTCACGGTTGGCGCGCTTGAACACGGCCAACTCCTTACCGTCGGCCGAGAGCACCGTGGCGGGCTTTTCTATCTTGGCTTTGCGCAGGTCGCCAATGCTGGGCGTGAACGGAATCAGGATCAGGACATAGAGCAGCAACAGCACCGGCAAGGCCCCCAGCGACAAGGCGACGCCGCGCCGGGTGGGGTGCCGCAAGCGGCGAAGTACTTCGGTGGCAAGGGGTTTGGCACGGGCCAAGGCCATTTTTATCATGGGGGATTCTAGTAGTGCGCGCATCCCGGAAGTGTAGGACGGTAACGCCTGGCGTCCGGGGAGCAGGCGGTTGGTGGGCGGTTGGCGGGAGGCGAAGGGCCGGAAATGCACTTACAGTCGTGGGCTGCCGGATCAAGCGGCTTTTTACAAAACACGAATGAATCTCACCATTCCCCACAAAAACGCAGCCCCCATCATGAAATTTCCTGTTTACGTCCTGGGCCGCGACGTGGCGGTGCTGGAACAAGCGGCCGGCCTTGACAGCGTGCTGACCTACCATGCCGGCACCGCGCCAGGCGACTTTGTATCGCTCACCCTGCCCGTGCGCACCGAGCCCTATGTGCTGGACGAGGGCGTCTACTGGCCCCTCCTGGGCGGAAGTACACCGGGACGGGTGCAGGTGGCGGCGCGGACAAGGGGCGACGAGCCCGCACCTGCCCCACAGCCGCCCTTTGCCGCGCTCAACCAACACTTGTGCCTGCAGGTGGCCCAACGCGTGATGCTGACCGCCCACACCGAACTCTCTAGCGACGGCGAAATCCTGACGGTTCGCCGCTTTGACCTGGACGCGCAGGGCCAGCCCCAGTGGGGCGTGGAAGATTTTGGCGTGCTGCTGGGCCAGCGCGACGCCAGCTGGGAGCACATAGCCCAGGCCGTGCGCGACCATGTGCCCGGCAGCCGCCGGGGCGAAGTATTTCGCCACCTGGCCACCCGCTTGCTGCTGAGCTACGCCCTGCGCAACGCCCGCTGCCATGCCGCCGTGCTGGCCTTGCGCTACACCTCGCGCGCTGACGTGCAGGCCGCGCCCGCGCACGGCCTGCTGACCACCCGGGTCTACGCAGACATGGCGGACGACCTGCCCGCGCTGGCCTTCATGGGCAAAAAAACATGGACACCGGGCAGAAACCTGCAGAAATTCATCGCCACCGCCTTCGGCATTGCACCCAAAGAGCAGGCGCTGATGGCCGAGGCCGTCTGCGACGCCGTGGCAGACGTTGCGCCGCAGGTACGGGCGGCCATGAACCAGCACCCCGCGTTCAGCGACACGGGCCGGGGCATGCTGGCGGCCTGGGCCGAAGGCGTTGCGGGCCTGCGAGACAAGCATGTGTACGCGCTGGGCGCGTGGGAAGCGGGTGCGGCCTTTGCGGGCAACCCTTGATCGCTCAGGCCCGCGCGTCGCGCCGCCGCAGCGCCCAGGCAAAGTAAGCGCCTTCCAGCGCCATGACGCCGCCGCCCAAGGCAATCACGGCACCGGTTCCGATCCGGTCGATCAACGCCGCCGCCAGCACCACCCCCAGCGACTGGCCCAGAAACAGGCACGACGCAAACAACGACACCGCCGTGCCCCGCGCATGGGGCGCCATCTGCGTGGCGTTGGCCTGCATGGTGTTGTGAAACATGAAGAACCCAAAACCGGCGAGCAAGCTGGCCGGCACCGACGGCAACCAGTGCGGCGTGTAGGCCAGCACCAGCGCGCACACGCCCACCAGCGCTCCGCCGATTGAAACCAGCCCCTGCTGGCCAAAACGGCGGATCAGATGGCGGCTGACAGCCATGTACAGCATGCCGCCCATGCCAAACAGGGCCACGATGGCCCCAGCCAGCGACAGCGGCAAGCCCAGCGACCGGTGCAGGTGAGAGGCCCACATGGCCAGCACGCCAAAGCCCACCGCGCCCTCCACAATCGCCATCAGCAGCACCACGCGCGACCAGCGGCCGGTGATGATGGCCAGCGCCTGCTTGAAGAAAGGGGGACGGGCCGCCTGCAGGCCAGGCTTGAGCGGTGCGCCCAGGGCGGCCTGCTGCCGCCGCAAATCGGCCAGCAGCAGCAGCCCCACCACCGTGAACAGCAGCGTCATGAAGGCAAACGGCCAGCGCCAGCCCAGGGCATCGGTCAGCACGCCGCCCATCAGCTGGCCACCCACAATGCCCAACGTGGTGCCCACGCCAATCCGCGCCAGCGTTTCCTGCAACTGGTCGGACGGCACGGTGTCACCGACCCAGGCCATCGACAGCGGAATCAATGCCGCCGCGCCCAGCGCCGTCACAAGCCGCGCCATCACCAGCGTGTCCAGGCTGGTGGAAAAGACCGCCAGGACGCTGCCGATGCTGCACGCCAGCGCAGCAAACGTGACCACGCGAAACTTTCCCAGCCGGTCGCCGAGCGGGCCAAACACCAGCTGCGCCACCCCGTAGGTGATGGCAAATACCGACACCACCTGCGCCGCCTGGACCAGGCTGACGGAAAAAACCCGCGACAGCTCGGGCAGCATGGCGTCGCAAATACGCTGCGCCGCCATGCTGGAAAACGTGGCAAAAGACAGCAGCAAGATGGAGCGTTGCGTTGCAAGGGAAAGAGGGGCTGAAGCGGTAGTCACATGCAATCCATGGTTCAAACAGGGGGACAGCGTGAAACACGGCGCTGGCTTTTCGGCGCGGCGCGCGGGTGCTGCTGGCTGCGCGGGAAGTATACGGGCTGGCGCTGCGCGAGGCACTCAAATGCTATGCTTTCAATAGCTATTAAGGCCCGGTTTTGTTGTGCGGACTCGGGGGCATGGGTGGCCTGCGCTGTCAGGAGAGTCGCGCCATCCAGCACGCCTCAAGCAATCAGCGCCTGCAGCACGCCCGGTTCAAAATGCGCGTCGATGTAGTCGGCCAGCCCGTCAAAGACCGAGTCCAGCGTGGGCGTGGCGGCGCCAAACAGGGCGTGCAGCACACGCGGGTCCTCTAACATCCCGTGCAAATACAGGCCCAGCACATTGCCGGCACCGTTTTGCCAGGCCAGGCCGTCGGGCATGACCGGGTAGGCGATGTCGCCCGCGGCCGCCATGGCCGAATGCGGCGCGGTCTGGCCGTGGTGGATTTCGTAGCCCTGCACCTCAACACCTGACAGGCTGGCCCACGGCCCGCGCACGCTGGCGAACGCGGCCTGCCGGTGCTGCACGGTCTTGGCCTGGTCAAACACCGTGACCACCGGCAGCAAGCCCAGGCCGGGGCCGTTGCCGTCGATGCCGTGCGGGTCGATCAACGCTTCGCCCAGCATCTGCAGGCCACCGCAAATGCCCAGCACCGCGCCGCCCCGGCCGGCGTGCGCGGCAATCGCCTGGTCCAGCCCCTGCGCGCGCAGCCAGGCCAGGTCGGCGCTGGTGGCCTTGGAGCCAGGCAGAATGATCCAGTCCGCCTCGCCCAAGCCCGCCAGTTCGGCCGGGCTGCGCACCCATTTCAGGCGCACACCGGGCACGTTTTTGAGCGGCTGGAATTCGTCGAGGTTGCTGATGCGCGGGTAGGCGATGACGGCGACAGTCCGGGTCACCTGGCCGGCCGCCGTGCTGCGGTCATCAAACACGCCATCTTCTTCGGGCAGGCCGTGCTGCCACCACATCGGCAACGTGGCCACGGTCGGCACACCGGTCAGGTCCTGCAGCATCTGCGGCCCGGGCGCCAGCAGGCTGGCGTCGCCCCGGAACTTGTTAAGCACAAAGCCCTTGATCAGCGCGCGCTCGGCCTCGTCCAGCATGGCCCAGGTGCCGTAGAGGTGGGCAAACGCCCCGCCCCGGTCAATGTCGGTGACCAGCAGACAGGCTGCGTTGGCATGCAGGGCGACCCGCATGTTGACGATATCGCAAGACTTGAGGTTGATCTCGGCGGGCGATCCCGCGCCTTCGATCACCACCACGTCGTTCTCGGCCAGCAGCTCGTCGAGCGCCCCCGCCACCACCGGCCAGACCAACAGGCTGCGGCCGCGCCATTCCATGCGCGAGAGTTCGGCGTTGACCTGGCCCATCAGCACGACCTGGCTTTGCGTGTCCTTTTCGGGCTTGAGCAGCAACGGGTTCATGCGCACATCGGGCGTGCTGCGTGCCGCCAGCGCCTGAAAATATTGCGCGCTGCCAATCTCACCGCCGCCATTTTCCGCAGGGCCGCCCCAAGGAAAATCAGCCCCCCCGGGGGGCAGCGCAGTACGCGAAGCGACAAGCGTGGGGGCCACTACACGGGCGTTGTTGCTCATGTTCTGCGACTTGTACGGCGCAACTTTCAGGCCCTGGCGCGCGTAGTAGCGGCACAGCGCGGTGGTCAGCCAGCTTTTGCCGGCGCCGCTGGTGGTGCCGAGCACCATGACGGCTTTGGCGGTCATGCCAAAGTGCCTTCACGCGCCAGATAGTCCATGCCTGCGGCTTCGTCTTGCTTTATCACTTGTTTGTTCTTTCTACTGGCGGCGCGCGCACTTGCAGTGGCTATTTCCCGGCTTTCTGGCTTGGTGGCGTGAAAGCCATGATTGACCTCGCCCTTGTTTACTTGGAAGGCAGCTCGTCCCCGGTCTGCGCTGGCGCGTCGGGCACCAGCTTGAGGAAGCTTTCAAAATCCTCGCGCTTGCCCAAGGCGGCTTCACGGCGCAGGTAGTCCAGAGTCTGGAACGAGGCCATTTTTTCAGCGGCGGCGCTGGCGATGAACTGGTTGACGGAAATGCCGTCTTTTCGGGCCAGCAGTTTGATGCTTTCATGGACCGAATTGGGCAGTCGAATGGTGAGTGCGGACATGGTCACGTATCCTTCAAAATATGTAAAAACTGGGCTGGCGTGACAGCCTTAACGCCCAGTTGTTCGGTGCGGCGAAAGTCCTTGATGTTGTGCGTAACGATGTAAGCACAGCCCGCCGCGATGGCGCACTCCAGCACCATGTCGTCGTCCGGGTCGCGCAAAAACGGGCGCCATAAAAAATGAATGTCCTGCAAATGCGCCAGGCTCACCAAGTAGCGGAGAAAACCAAGCGCCATATCGGCATTTGCGCCCTGCGGCAAGTGCTCCGGCCGGATCAAGACCGCCTGCCATTCGGTGTAACCCGCAACCGAGAGGCATATTTGAAAGTGCGGATGCGGCAGTGACGCCACGAGCGCAAAACTCGCGCCATGGCGTGAACGGGCCGCAGCAACGAGGACCGATGTATCTAAAACGACTTTTGTGGTTGCACCCATATAACCACGATTATATTGCGCCGAGTCCACTATGCAAGGCGGTTTTCAGCGCATCCTGGACCGTGGGCGCTTGCACGCTAAGGCGCACATGGCCGTTCAAGCCAAAGGAGGCGGTGTCGCGCAGCTTGATGCCTTTCGCACGCAGACTGCCAAGCGCCTGCGGCAGCGTCACGCCTTCGGGCAGCGTGGGCCGGGCGCAAAAAAAGTTGGCGTCGCTAGGCAAGCAGGTCCAGCCCAGCGATTCGCACAGCGCAATTTGCCGGGCCTTCCAGGCGCGCAGCGTGACCAGGCTAGCGGCCAGCCAGGCTTGCACGGCGGGCTCGGTCCAGGCCTGCAGCATCGCCACGCCGTGCGCGCCGACCGCCCAGGACGGGCTGAGCTGCTCAAACTGGAACACGGCCGCCTCCGCACCGACCGGCGCAATCGCGTAGGCCGCGCGCACGCCGGTCAGGCCCAGCGCCTTGTTGGGTGTCCAGAGTTGCCAGACGGTTTGCAGCTGCGCGGACGTCAGCGACGGCGCGCCGTCCAGCCGCAGCGGCTCGTAGGCGCGGTCCAGCACGGTGATGGCGGCATGCGACTCAACCCATTCAGCCAGCCCCGCATGCGCCGCGCCCAGCGGGCTCGACGGCTCGCAGGCCCAGCGCAACGCAGCGCCGTCCGCGTCAGTCACCACGGCCAGCCGGTGCGCGCGGGCCGCCTGCGCGTAGTCGCCGTAGCTGTACTGCGGCAGCCACACCGTGCCGCCCTCGCCCGCTGTTTGCGCCACCAGCGCGGTGATACGAAAAATGAACTCGCTGGCGCTGGCGGCCAGCACCACGCGCGCAGCGTCCACGCCGTGAAAGGCGGCCAGTTGCTGGCGCAAGGCGGTGTAGCTGGCGTCGGGGTACTGCGTGGCGTCGGCCTGGCGCACGGCGGCCTGCGCGACTGGGCACGGCCCGCAGGCGTTGCTGTTGGTCGAAAAGTCGTGGCGCGGCACGCCGTGGCGGTCGGGGCCGCCGTGGATGCGTGGGCTGGCGGGTGGAGTTGGAATCATGGCCTGGCCAAAAATGCTATTAAAGAAATAGCTATCAGCGCAATAGGAAAAAGCGCCAAAAGCACTTTTGATGCATATTTTTGAGCCCGTGCCGTGTCAGCCGCCTGCGGCGCGCGGCCCGAGGCGTTGAGCGTGTAGACGCCGGGCTTGCCGAGTGAAATGCCTAGCGCCAGCGCCATGGCGGCCATGGGCCAGCCGCTGTTGGGCGACGGGGTTTTGCGGGCTTCAACGCGCAGCTTCTTGAACGGCACACCGCCCGCCACCAGAGCCAGCAGCAGCGCCGTGAGCCGCGCGGGCAGCCACGACAGCACGTCGTCGGCCCAGGCCGCCCATTTGCCAGCCCATTCCCAGTGCTGGCCCCGGTAGGTTCCCCGGTAACCCCACATGGCGTCGGCGGTGTTGGCAAAGCGGTACAGCGCTGCGCCCGGCAGGCCCAGCAGCACCAACCAGAAAATCGGCGCAACCACCGAGTCATTGAGGTTTTCAGCCAGCGACTCAATGGCGCTTTCGCGCACCTGGCTTGCCGTGAGCTGGGCCGTGTCGCGGCTGACCAACCAGGACAGGCGCGCGCGCCCGGCGGCCAGCGACTGCTGCAGCGCGGCCTCGACGGCGCCGGCTTCATCACGCAGCATGCGCCAGGACAGCATGGACTTGGCGGCCCAGGCCATCAGGGCCAGCAACGCCACTGCCAGCAGCCCGCCTGGCAGGTCGGGCCCGGCGATAAAGCGGACAAGTTGCCAGAAGGTCAAGGCTTGCAAACACCACGCCAGCGCCGCCACCGCTGCAGCGCCCAGCGCCCAGGCCAGCGCGCCCAGCGCGAACGCCAGCGCGGGTGGGCAGCGCACGGTGACGCGGCCGCAGGCCTTGAGGTAGTGGCCAATCCAGACGACGGGGTGAACCGCCAGCGGCGGCTCGCCAAAGCGCCGGTCTATCCACAGCGCCAGCAGCAGCACCAGGGCCATCGCGCCGGCCGGCAACATCAGCACCTCAAGCCCCCGCTGCAGGTTCGGCGGGCTGCCCCCAGCGGTCTTCAAACACCATGTCGGACAACGCAGCGCGGCGCGCCCATTTTTCGGCCTGCAGCATGGGCTGGTCGTAAAAGGCGTGAACCGGACCCAGGCACAGGATGGCAATCGGCTTGCTGCCGTCCGGCATCTGCAGCAACCGGGCCAGCTGCAGCGGACAAAAAATCGACACCCAGCCCATGCCCAGCCCTTCGGCGCGGGCGGCCAGCCAGAGGTTTTGAATGGCGCAGGCGGCCGAGGCCAGGTCCATCTCGGGCAAGGTGCGGCGGCCAAACACATGGGCTTCGCGCCCCGGCGGCAGGGCCACCACCAGCAGCTCGGCGGCGTCCAGCACGCCCTGCACTTTCAGCTTCATGAATTCGTCTTCGCGCTCGCCCAGGGCTTGCGCGGTCAGCACCCGCTCCTGCTCGACCAGCGCATGAACGCTTTCGCGCAGCGGCCGGCTGCGAATGCGGATGAAGCGCCACGGCTGCATGAAGCCCACGCTGGGCGCGTGGTGCGCGGCCGACAGCAGGCGCTGCAGCACCTCGTCGGCGACCGTGCCGCCGCTGAAGTGGCGCATGTCGCGCCGCTCGTGAATGGCGCGGTAGACCGCACTGATCTCGGCGGCTGAAAAAGCGTGACAGGCGGGGTTACGGGTGTTGGTCAAGGCATATTCCGTTCGGGGCCCGCGTCATTGCGAGCCGCCAGTTCCGTTTCAGAACGGCGCACGAACCATGATGCGGCGCAATCTATCGCTGTCATTGCGAGCGAAGCGCGGCAATCCATGCCTGCGCCTTTTCGGCGATGGATCGCCGCGCTTCGCTCGCAATGACGAATCGGGAAGAGGCAGCTTACGGCCGGCGGCATGAAAGTCGGGACAAAAATCAATCTTCAATACCGCGCTGGGCCGGAATTCCCGCGTTGAACGCATGCTTGATCTTGGTCATCTCGGTCACGGTGTCTGCCAGGTTGACGATCTCGGGTGGGCAGCGTCGGCCGGTGATGACGACATGCACGTCCTTGGGCCTGTCACGCAAGGTCTGCAGCACGTCGTCCAGCGGCATCCAGCCGTAGATCAGCGGGTAGGTCAGCTCGTCAAGCACGACCATGAAGTTCTCGCCGCTCAAGATCGCGGCCTTGGCTTTTTCCCAGCCGTTGCGCGCCAGTTGGGCTGAATGCTCCAGGTCCTGGCTTTTCCAGCTGAAGCCGTCGCCAAGCCCTTCGATCGGAATGCCGAGCTGCTCGAACATGCGGTGCTCGCCAAAACGCGCGCTGGGCACTTTCATGAACTGGAAAATCTTGACGGTTTTGCCGTGCACATGGTGGCGGCCGTGGGCGCGCAGGGCCAGGCCGAAGGCCGCCGTGCTTTTGCCCTTGCCGTCGCCGGTGTTGACGATCAGCAGTCCGCGGCGTTCGCCCTCAGGCTTGTCATAGGGTTTGTCGACGGGGGGCGTTTCAATTTCCATGGTGATTCTTTAGGTAGTTAAATTTTGGGCAGCGCGACCCATTGGCCGGCCAGCGGATGAATGGCGATGCGGTGGTCAAACACGTCTTCGAGCGCGCGGTGCGTGGCTGCGTGATGGCAGGCGCCCTGGTGCGTGATGCGGCCCTGGTCCATCACCACCAGCTCGTCGGCTTGCAGCGCAAACGAGATTTCGTGCAACACGCTGACAACCGTTTTGCCGCTGGCGACCAGGCTGCGCACCATCAGCAGCCAGTCGGTCTGGTGCGGCGGGTCCAGGTTGGCCAGGGGTTCGTCCATCAGCAGCACCTGCGCCTCGACGGCCAAGGCGCGCGCCAGCAGCACGCGCTGGCGCTCGCCGCCCGACAGGTGGCCGAGCGGGCGGGCGCGCCAGTCCCAGGCCTGGGTCGCGAGCAAGGCGCGTTCCACGGCGGCATGATCGGCACTGCTCGCCGGCGCCAGCCAGGCCTGGTGCGGCAGGCGCCCCAACATGGCGACGTCGTACACGGTCAGATCGTCGGCCGAGCTTTCGTTCTGGCCCAGCCACGACAGCTGCTGCGCCCGCGCCCGTCCGCGCAAGTCAGCCAGCGGCTGGCCCAGCAAGGCCACGTCGCCGCTGTGCGCCAGCAGCCCGGCCAGCACCTTGAGCAGCGTGGACTTGCCCGCGCCGTTGGGGCCGACGATGCTGGTCCATCGGGCGGCGGGCAGCGCCAGCGAGATGTTGTGCAACACCTCGTCGTTCCCGAGCCTGGCGCGGATGGCGCGGGCACTGATAGCGATTGAATCCGTAGCATTTACATGACGGGCCAAGGTCATACTCCAGCCCCCCGACCGGTCTGCCGGTGCATCAGCCAGAGCAAATAACCACCGCCCAGCACGGCGGTCAGCACGCCCACCGGCAACTCCTGCGGCGCCACAAGCCAGCGGGCCAGGATGTCGGCGGCGGTCAAGAGCACCGCGCCCATCAGGCTGGCCAGGCCGATCAGCCGCCCGTGCGTGGTTTTGACGACCGAGCGCACCAGGTGCGGCGCGGCCAGTCCGACAAAGGCGATCAGCCCGGTTTGCGCCACCGCCGTGCCGGTAGCCAACGCCAGCACCGCCACCAGCGCCGCGCGCATCTGCGGCAGCGGCAGGCCCAGGCTGTGCGCCGTGGCTTCGCCCAGCGCCAGGCCGTCGAGCGCATGGCTCATCATCCAGGCGGCCATCATGGCGGCGGCAAACACCGCCGCCATGATGGCGCAGGCAGTCCAGCCGACAAAGGCGGTGCTGCCCAGCATGAAGGACTGCATGGCCTGCATGATCTCGGGCGTGAGCAGCAGGATCAGGGACGTGATGGCGCCCAGCACCACCCCGACAATCACGCCGGCCAGCAGCAGCCGCAGCGTGTGCTGCACGCCCTTGGCCAGCAGCAGCGTCAGCAGCACCGCCAGCACGGCGCCGACAAACGCCGCGCCGGTCAGCCCGACGCGCGCCAGCCAGTGGGTGGCCAGCGGCGAGATGCCGAACAGCGCCATCGCCGCCGCCACGCCGAGCGACGCACCCGAGGCGCTGCCGAGCAAATACGGGTCGGCCAGCGGGTTGCGAAACAGCCCCTGCGCCACCGCGCCGGCCAGCCCCAGCAAGGCGCCGGCCAGCCAGGCGCCCAGCGTGCGCGGCAGGCGGATTTCGGACACGATGAGCAGCGCCTGTGGGTCGCGGTGCAGGTTCAGCACGCTGTCAAAACCGGTGCTGCCCACGCTGATGCCCAGCAGCAACAAGGCGGCAGACGCGGCCAGCAGACCAACGGCCAGCCAGAACGCCTTGCGCTGCGGGTGCGTGAACGCCGGGCTCATTCGGCCCCGGCCTTGCGCGCGATGCATTGGGCCATGATGCGGGCCGCCTCGGCCATGCGCGGGCCGGGGCGCACCACCACGTCCGACTCATCTGCGCTGTAGACGCAGATGCGCTGCTCTCTCACGGCCTTGATGCTGGACCAGCCGGGATAAGACGCCATCGCCTGCACGTTGCGGTTGCCGACCATGATCAGGTCCGGGTTGGCGCGCACGACGAACTCCGGGTTGATTCGCGGAAACGGCCCGAGCGCAGCGGGGATGATGTTTTCCACACCCAGCCGCGCCAGGGTTTCACCAATAAAGGAGGTCTGGCCGGCCGCATACGGCCCCCGGTTGACTTCATAGTAGACCCGGATTTTTTTGGCCCTGGCAGGCAGCGACTGGGCCGCTGCCGAGACGCCGCTGTCAATCACGCGCCACAGCCGGTCGGCGCCGTGCGCGGCCGGAATCTCCAGCAACTGGCCGAGCTTGCCCAGCACGCGCCGCACATCGGCATGGCTTTTAGGCTCCAGCGCCACCACCTTGATGCCCAGCGACTCCAGCCGAAGACCGGCGCGCGAGGACGTGGCCATGATCACCACGTCGGGCCTGAGCGCGACGATGGCTTCGATGTTCGGGTCCAGCCCGCCGCCCACCACGGGCAGGCGCCGCACGCTGGCGGGGTAGTTGGAATAACGGTCCACGCCCACGAGGCGCTGGCACTGGTCCAGCGCGCAGACGCTTTCGGTCAGCGAGGGCAGCAGGCTGACGATGCGTTGCGGGCTTTGCGCAAACGTCACGCTGACGCCCCGGTCATCGGTCAGCTGCAGCGCGTGGGCGGTGGCCACCAGGCCCAGCAGCGCGAGAAAAAGAGACAGGCGTTTCATGGCTGGCCTTTCAGCGTCAGGGGCAGCCCGGCGGCCATCAGCGTGACGCGCTCGCAGGCCTGGGCCACGGCCTGGTTCAGCCCGCCCAGCGCATCGACAAAGGCGCGCGTCTCGCGGCCCATGGGAATCACGCCCAGGCCGATCTCGTTGCCGACCAGCACCACCGGCCCTGCGCTGGCCTGGATTGCTTCCAGAAGCGTAGCTACATGTTCACGTGGATATTGGGCTGGATGCGTATTTGACTCATTATTCTCAGCGGGCATCAGCCAGTTCGTCAGCCACAGCGTCAGGCAATCAACCACGACCAGCGTGCCCGGGCGGCTGTGTTGGCTCAAGGCTTGCGCCAGCTGCAGCGGCTCTTCAAGCGTTCGCAAGCCGGGCACGCGTTCGGCGCGGTCGTGCTGGTGGCGCGCGATGCGTTCGCGCATTTCGTCGTCCCAGGGCTGAGCCGTGGCAAGCAGCAGCGCGTCGTGGCCGGGCGACTGCGCCAGCCACTGGCGCGCC
Source organism: Polaromonas sp. (assembly GCA_030650875.1). Lineage (GTDB taxonomy): Bacteria > Pseudomonadota > Gammaproteobacteria > Burkholderiales > Burkholderiaceae_C > Polaromonas. The sequence goes on along the minus strand of JAUSDK010000199.1, from coordinate 14,684 downwards.
AGCAGCTCGGCGCGGCGCGACTTGCCGCTTTTCTGGCCGCCCAGAATCAGTTCGCTGCGGGCCAGCAACAAACCCGTCGTCACGATACTCGCCCCGCCGACAGGCCGCCCTTAGGCGGGGCAGCCCCCTCGGGGGGCAGCGTAGTACGCGAAGCGACAAGCGTGGGGGCCATGCTCCAGCCCATGATGATGCGGTGCAGTTGTTCAACGCCGTCTGTCAGCGCCGCCGGGCCGGGTTGCAGGATGTCGCACGATTTGATCTCGAACAGCTGGCCGTTTTTAACCGCATTGACCTCGCCCCAGCCCGGGCGCGCCAGCACATGCGCGGGGCGAAAGCGCCGGCCGCACCAGGAGCCAAAAATGATGTCGGGGTTGCGCTGCACGATCTGGCTGCCGTCGGCAATGATTCGGCCCTTGCCCATGGGCTCTTTGGCCAGTTCGGGAAAGCAGTCGTCACCGCCGGCAATGCCGATCAGCTCGGACACCCAGGCAATCGCGCTGATGTGCGGGTTGTACCACTCCTCAAAAAACACCCGCGGGCGCCGCTTGAGGCTGGCTGCGGCCTGCTCGATCGCCAGCAGCCGCTGCTGCATGGTCTGAATCAGCGCCAGGCCGCGCTCCACCTGCCCGACCATCGCGGCGAGCTGGTACAACATCGAGAAAATCTCGGCCACGCTGCGCTGGTTGAAGATGGTGACCTGGATGCCGTGCCTGATCAGCTGCGCCGCAATGTCGGCCTGCAGGTCTGAAAAGCCAATCACGCAGTCGGGCCGCAGTTCGACGATCTTGTCGATCTTGGCGCTCAAGAACGCGCTGACCTTGGGCTTTTCCTCGCGCGCGCGCGGTGGGCGCACCGTGTAGCCCGAGATGCCGACGATGCGGCGCTCTTCGCCCAGCAGGTAGAGCCACTCGGTGGGTTCTTCGGTCAGGCAGACGATGCGCTGCGGGCCATAGGCTGTGCTGTCGCTGCTGGCGGCCAAGGCGCGCCAGTCGCAGGCGGGTTCAGTCATTGGTGTCCTTCAAAAACAGCTGCGCCGCCGCCGCCGGGCTGGACGCAAACCACGCATGAAAATAGCTGGCCTTGACGGAACCCGCGGCATACAGGGCCTCGCCGTCGCCGCGCAGGGTGCGGCCGGGCGCGGCCTGGGTCCGCGCTACCGCCTGCAGCGGCGTGGCGCAGGTCGAGTAATGAAAGGTGTGGCCGCGCAGCACGCCGCCAGTCACGCCCAGTTGCTGCGGCCCCAGCGCGGCCAGGCGCTGCTGCATCGTCACGCGGCCGGGCAGCAGGCCCCACATCGGATGGCTGGCGCCGTCGGTGGTGGTGATATCGTCAAACAGCGTCATCATGCCGCCGCACTCGGCCCACACCGGCTTGCCGGCCTGCACATGCTGCGCCAGGCTGGCTTTCAGGGCGCCGTTGCCGCCCAGGGCCTGCGCATGCAGTTCGGGGTAGCCACCGGGCAGCCACAGCGCGTCGCACGGCGGCAAGGCGCTGTCGGCCAGCGGTGAAAAGTACACCAGCTGCGCGCCCATGGCCAGCAGGCAGTCGATGTTGGCGGCATAAATGAAGCAAAAAGCCGCATCACGCGCCACGGCGATGGTCTGACCCTGCAGCCGGCCAACGGGAAAGGCTTCAGCCGGTGAAGCCGGCGCTGCGAACGGGACGGCCCAGGCCTGCAAGTCGTCCGTTTCCATTTGTCCCAGCGGGGTTTGGGCCAGCGCATCGGCCACGGCATCGAGCCGCTGCAGCGCGTCGCCCAGTTCGTGGTCCATGACCAGGCCCAGGTGCCGCTCGGGCAGCGTGAAACTGACGCTGCGCATCAGCGCACCCTGCCATTGGGCCGACTCACGCAAGCTCTCTTCAAGCATGCCGGCGTGGCCTTCTGACGCGACCCGGTTGGCCAGCACGCCGGCAAACTGCAGGCCTTCGCGGTAATGCTGCAGGCCCCAGGCCAGCGCCCCAAAAGTGCCCGCCATGGAGCCGGCATCAATCACCGCCAGCACCGGCAGGCCAAAGCGCTGCGCCAGGTCGGCCGCGCTGGGCTGGCCGTCAAACAGCCCCATCACGCCTTCGACAATGATGAGGTCGGCCTCCTGCGCCGCATCGTGCAGGCGCTGCGCGCAGTCGTCCTCGCCGGTCATCCACAGGTCAAGCTGGTGCACCGGCGCGCCGCTGGCCAGCGTGAGCCAGTAGGGGTCGAGAAAGTCGGGCCCGCACTTGAACACGCGCACCTTGCGGCCCTGGCGGGCGTGCAGGCGCGCCAGCGCGCAGGCCACGGTGGTCTTGCCCTGGCCCGAGGCCGGGGCGGCGATGAGGATAGCGGGGCAAGAGGTCATGCTTACTGCGGTGTCCATTTCAGTCCCAGGTAGAAGGTGCGGCCTTCGGTGGCGTAGGTGCGAGCGGTCTGGTAGTCCTTGTCGCCCAGGTTGTCGATGCGCGCCAGCAGCGTCCAGTCGCGCGCCATGCGGGTGCTGGCCGACAAGTTCACCAGCGCGTAGCCGCCCAGTTCGGTGGTGTTGGCCACCGTGTCAAAGCGTTTGCCCGAGACCTGCACTTCGGCGCCCAGGCGCCAGTCGGCAAGCTGTGTGTCAGCCCCCAGCGTGGCATGGCGGCGCGCACGACGCGCGAGCTGCTTGCCGCTGTCCATATCCCGGGGGTTCTGGAAGTCAGCGGAGGCACGCAGATTGACGCCGCCGAGCGCGTGGTTGCCGGACACGGTGATGCCTTCGTAGCTGGCACGCGAAACACTGTCGTAGCAGCCGCGGGTCGATACGCAAGCGCCCGGTTTGTTAACGTAAGTAATGAGATTGCGCAAGTTATTCTGATACGCAATCAACCCAATGCTGCTGGCGCCGTCTGTGTAACGCAGGCCGGCTTCGATGTTGCGGCTGGTTTCAGGTTGAAGGCTGCTGACACCGGAATCACTAAAGCGCTGAAATAGCGTGGGCGCGCGAAAGGCCGTGCCGGCCGACGCGGTCATGCGCAGTCTGGGCGTGATGGCATAGCCATAGGCCGCGCTGCCGGTGCTTTTGCCGCCAAAGCCGCTGTCGTCGTCGTGCCGGACATTGAGCTGAACGGTGTGTTGTTCCTTGCTAAACCCGTAGCCCAGGGCCACGGCGTTCTGGCTTCGGGTCCGGGTCGGGCCAACGGAGGTGTTTTCGAGCTCGTCCTCCCGGCGTTCCAGGGCGGCCGTCAGCAAATGCGGGCCCACACGCAGTTCGTTCTGCAGCAGGACACCGCGCAGGTTGGTCGTGGTCAGGTAGACCGAAGGCGTGGTTTCGTAGCGGCTTTGGCTGTCGGTCACGCTCAGGCGGGTGCTGTAGGCCTCGGTCCACTGGGCGCTCCAGTTCAGGCCCAGGGTGCGCAGCTTGTTACGGCTGAGGTCGTCGACCGGGCTGGCGGGCTTGTGGGTAGAGGCGTCGTATTGCGACTCCGTGTCGCTGGACAGCAGCGTAGCGTCCAGGCGGTGAGCTCGGTTGACCTGCAACCCCAGCCGGGCATTGGCCGAGGTGCTGGTGTAGCCGTCCTGGTCGGGGTTGCGCACGCCGTCAGCGGGTTTGCGCAAGCGCAGCGGCTGGGTGTTGAAACCATCGCTGGTTTCATGCGCCAGGCCGAGCGAATAGTCGAACGCGCCATCAGTGCCGGTCGCGCCGCTGACGCCGGCCTCCACCTTGCGCAGGCCATGGCTGCCGACGCCCACCCCGACATAGGGGGCCACTTGGCCTTCGCCCTTGCGCGTGAACAGCTGGATCACGCCGTTGATGGCGTCCGAGCCGTAGACGGCGGCAGCCGGGCCGCGCAGGACTTCGATGCGGTCGATCTGGGCTAGCGGAATGCTGTCCCATGCCACGCCGCCACTGCCGGACTGGGCATCCAGACGCACGCCATCCAGGTAGACGGCCGTGTGCTGCCCGTTACCGCCTCGCAGAAAAACATTGGTGACGCTCGCAATCCCGCCGTTGCGGCTGATCTCGATGCCGGGCAAACGCGCCAGCACATCGGCCACGCCGGTGGCGCCGCTGCGCTCGATCATGGCGCGGTCAACGATGGTGACATCGGCGACCAGGTCGGTCAGGGGCTGCGCCGTGCGGGTGGCCGTGACCACGGTTTCTTGCAGCTGCGGCTGGGCCTGGGCAGAAAATACGCAGGCGAGCGCCAGCGGCAACACGGACAGGCGCGCGGTAGAAATACAGGTTTTCATGAATCAAACAATCAACAAAAGGCCCTCACCGGCTTCCCCGCCAGTGCATGAGCGTCACGAATGCGCCGCCCTGAAAAAGGACACGCGCATTCACCTTGTTGGCCGGTATCCGGGCTGTCGGAGCTACCTTCATCGCCTTCCCTAGCGCGTGTTCAAAACGCTCAGTGACTCATGATGAAAGCGGAATGCGTCCTTCGGTTAACCCAAAGATGTCGCATTCGTCCGTTTACCGTTGCGGGGGCAGCGCAGGTTAGAAGTCGTGGCGCTTGCAAAACCGGGCTGAACCGGACCTTGCTGGCGTTGACTCCCTCCTGCTTCCCGTTGAACTGCAGCGTGTGAACCACGCGGCGAGCACCAACAACCAAGATTCTACGTGGCTAATCACAGCAAACCCTACAATCACGCTTGCCATGTCGAACCAACACCAAATCGACCAGATCACCGAACGCGTTGAACAGCTTTTGCTGCGCTACGAGGAATTGCAGCGCGCCAACAGCCTGCTGACCCATGAACGCGACTCGCTGAGGTCACGATTGAACGCCGCGCGTTCCCGCGTGGACGCCCTGATCGAACGTCTGCCGGAAGGCATCCGCAACACTGTCAAGTCGCCTGCAGGAAATGGGACGGAGTCATGAAACAGCTCGATGTACAAATCATGGGTCAAAGCTATTTGCTGCGGTGCCCCGACGATGGTGATGCACAGTTGCTGGAGGCCGTCAGCAAGGTGGACGAGGCCATGTGCAAAATTCGCGACGTCGGAAAAATCAAAGCGCGTGACCGCATTGCGGTGCTGGCGGCCCTGAACCTGGCGTTTGAACTTGCCGAGCGCAGCGCCAGCAGCGCGGCTGCACCCGTGAACGTCCAGCCGCCCGAGGCCGATGCCCCGAACCCGCAACTGGGCGCGCTGCTGCAGCGACTGGACGTCGCACTGGGTCAGGGCACCCACCCCCTTTAACCCTGGCCGGCTAAAAAAACGCCGGCATGGGCCTACAATCAAGGCGTCTGCGATGCGTGCTGGGCTTTATATTTCCTTGAACCAATGCTCCACGAGCACGGGCTTGGTAAATTGTCAGGCAGGTGTGATCGTCTCGCGTTAGACGAACCCGAAACCTGACTGCCCTCGCCCACCTGAACCCCGGTTCAGGATGACGGTCCAGTGGCACTCGCAGACACCTTATTCCCCGCGCTATCTTCCCCCAGGCTCTTCGCCTTTGACCAGGCGGCCGAGGCGAGTGTCGACCCCTACGCCAGGCCCCCATGAATCTCGAACCCCTGCTGATCATTGAGCTGGCCCTGCTTGGCCTGGGAACTGGCTTTCTGGCCGGATTGCTGGGCATTGGCGGCGGCATGCTGATGGTGCCTTTCCTCACCATCATCCTGTCAAACCGTGGGGTCTTGCCCGACCTGGCCGTGAAAATGGCCATTGCCACGTCCATGGCCACCATCATCTTTACGTCACTCTCCAGCGTCCGGGCACACCACAAACGCGGCGCCGTGCGATGGGACATCGTCAAACGGCTGGCGCCAGGCATCGTGATAGGCAGCATCATTGGCAGCCTCGGCGTATTTGCGCTGCTCAAAGGCTCTTATCTGGCTATTTTCTTTGGCCTGTTCGTGAGTTTTTCAGCCACCCAGATGTTTCTGGATAAAAAGCCCAAGCCCACCCGGCAAATGCCGGGCGCGGCGGGACAGTTCGTGGCGGGCGGCTTTATCGGCTTTCTCTCCGGCCTGGTGGGCGCGGGCGGCGGCTTTATCAGCGTGCCCTTCATGAGCTGGTGCAATGTCGCGATTCACAGCGCCGTAGCCACCTCTGCGGCGCTCGGATTCCCGATTGCCGCAGCGAATGTGCTGGGCTATGTGATCAGCGGGCAAACCGTGCAGGACTTGCCAGCGGGCTCATTCGGCTACCTCTGGCTACCGGCGCTCGGTGTGGTTGCCGTGTGCAGCTTTCTAACCGCACCACTGGGCGCCAGGGCAGCGCATGGCATTCCCGTCGGCAAGCTCAAGCGGGTGTTTGCCAGCATCCTGTACTTGCTGGCGGCCTACATGCTCTACAAAGGCCTGAGCGCCTGAGCAAGCCCCTCCGATCAAGGCTTGGGCGGTGTAGTTCATGTAGTTCAGTGGGGTGCTTTTTATGCACACCAATGGATTTCAATGCGCGAACAGGGTGCGATATGGCGCAGTCCCGTGTTTTTACGGTTGTCAGAGGGAATTCTGCGGCATCAGAGCGCAAATAAAGTATCTTTCCCCTATGAAACAGTGTTTTTCTCCAGTAGCATGCCGGGAGCCACAAGCGAGAAGTTATTCCGGTGGTGATTTGTCAACGACTAGAAGGAAAATCAATCATGGCAACTGCAAAAAAAGCACCGGCTACAAAAGCGCCTGCACCAAAGGCTGCTCCGGCAAAAAAACTGGCTGCAACCAAGGCCACTCCCGTCAAAGCGGTAGCCGCTAAAAAGGCCGCGCCTGCAAAAGCAGCCGCGCCCGCCAAGAAAGTTGCGGCCGTCAAAACCGCAGCGCCCGCCAGCAAACGCACGCCCAACGCAGCGTTCATGAAAGCGCTGACCTTGAGCCCTGCCCTGTCGGCCGTGGTGGGCGACAAGCCTTTGCCACGCACCGAAATCGTCAAACAACTGTGGGTTTACATCAAAGCCAACAATCTGCAAGACAAGGCCGACAAGCGCATGATCAACGCCGACAAAAAGCTGCTGGCCGTATTCGGCAAGGCGCAAGTGTCGATGTTCGAGATGGCCGGCCTGATCGGCAAGCACGTCAAATAATCTGCGTCTCGCAGATATCCAGAAGGCCGGTACCCACCGGCCTTTTTTATGCCCGTGACGCCTCAAGCACAACACGCCGGCGCACGCTTTTTCGGTTGAGCGCCGACAATAAGCGTTTGCGAACGTCGTGCATATCCCGGGCCGTCAGTCGATCGTCGTCTTGAGGCCTATAAGCGCTCAATTTCTCATCGGACGATCTTCAATCCGGCAGCAGGAGCAACTTATAGCGCGATACACAACCACTAAATTGCGAACCAACGCGCTAAAGCCATCTCCTATGGGAAAGGATATAATTTTTTGGCATTCTTGCATTCCAAACTCCATCTGTTTGCGTCAACGACACTTGCCAAATCGGTGCATCCAGGCTTTTTTGATGCCTAACGCCAAACCTATTTTCAAATGAGAAGCTCGCCAGGTTTTCGGCGGATCGCCATGCGGGTGGGCGCTCTGGTGCTTTGCGTTGTATCGCTGATAAGTGCAAACCTTTCCGCTTTTTCAATACTGCAGGGCCACCAGCAAACATTGTCGAGTCCTGGAATACTCGCTGCATCGACCCAGGTGGCGTGCTTTTGCGATGATGCCCATGATCACGTCATGGAAGCTGCTGGCGAAGCCGAAGTCACAGCCGAAGTCGGTCATCCCTACGGCCATATAGCAGCCGACCATTTCGATAAAACCGTCATACATCCTGACGACGTGTACGCGATGCCTGCGGTATCCATTCCGGCATCGAAGCACCGCTATCTTTTCACGGCGACCACCGCGCCGGAGTTTGCGCTTGAACGGCCCCCAAGGCGACGTTTCATCTGACGCAAACGCCTGACCGCACACGGTCAGCCCCCCTTCTTTTCATTTTTTCGTTGGAGTTTTTTATGCATCTGCCTTATCCAGAGGCCGGTACAAGTGCGCCATTTTTCTGGCCGCGCTTGCTACGGTCCGCCCTGACCGGGTTGGCTATTTTCTTCTTGCTGGCTGCAAGCGCCCTGGCCCACGGCGTAGCCGAAGGCGACAAGGGCTACATCCAGGAAATCACCGGCGTCCAGCTGCTGCCATTCATCTATTTGGGCGCCAAGCACATGGTGACCGGCTACGACCATCTGCTTTTTTTGTTCGGGGTGATTTTCTTCCTGTACAAGCTAAAGCATGTGGCGATTTATGTCAGCCTGTTTGCCATCGGCCATTCCACGACCCTGCTGCTGGGCGTGTTTTTCAACCTTGGCGTCAACGCCTATGTGATCGACGCGATCATTGGCGCATCGGTGGTGTACAAGGCGCTTGACAACCTGGGTGCTTTCCAGCGCTGGTTCGGCGTGCAACCCGACACCAGAATTGCGACACTGGTGTTTGGCCTGTTTCACGGCTTTGGGCTGGCGACCAAGATCCTGGAATACGAAATTTCGCCGGATGGACTCATTGCCAACCTGATAGCGTTCAATGTGGGGGTCGAGATTGGCCAGCTGCTGGCGCTTGGCGCCATGTTGATCGTCATGGGCTACTGGCGCCGTACCGGCAGCTTTTTACGCCACGCCTACACCGCCAACATCGCCCTGATGGCAGCGGGCTTCACGCTGATCGGCTATCAGCTCACCGGCCTCATCGTTGCCTGAACGGCGACCGAGCCAAATAAACATCAAAGGATTTTTCATGTACAACACCGATTTACCCACGCGGGCAGAGTTGCCGACGTCACGCCAGCTGGTGCGCTCCACGGTCATTGCCGCCGCAGTTGCTGGCGCCTTGCTGGTTGCCATCGTGCTGCCGAGTGAATATGGCATCGACCCGACCGGCATCGGAAGGGTCACGGGCCTGGCCGAAATGGGGGCTATCAAGGTCAGCCTGGCCAGCGAAGCCGCTGCACAAACGCCGGCCACCGCGCCCGGCGCCGCAGCTGCATCGGCCGTGTCAACTGCGCGAGTTGCAGCCGCTACACCTGCGCCGAGCGCGCCCTCCGTAGTCGCAAAACCCGTGGTGCCTGGCCAAAGCCAGCAAATGACCGTGACGCTCAAGCCGGGTCAGGCGGCCGAGGTGAAGCTCGACATGCGCAAGGGTGCCAAGGTGGCCTACCGCTGGGAAACTCGCGGCGGTACAGTCAACTACGACGCGCATGGCGACCCGGTGCAAGCGCCGGCGGGGTTTTACCATGGCTACGGCAAGGGCCGTGAAGTCAGTTCGGACGAGGGCACACTTGAAGCCGCCTTCGACGGCAAGCATGGCTGGTTCTGGCGCAACCGTTCGAAGGCCGAAGTGACGGTGACGCTGAAGGCCGACGGCGAATACACCGCCATCAAACGGGTGCTCTGACGCAACACCAGACGGCAATCACGGCCAATGCACGCCACCACCTGCCCTTGCACCGGGCAAGAGGGATGGTGGCGTTTTTGGGGTGCTTGCATGTCGTTATGCGTGCGTGGGCCGCAACGCGGTCATCCGGACATGACGGCCTGCACCGAAAGCAGGCACGAATATCCCTCCAAGGGCTGTCATCATGCATTGAGCGTGCCGCAAAATTCGGTGATTCCAAACCGGCCGCGACGCACCCAGAGCGACCGTTAAAAAGGCAACCCATGTTTCAAGTGCTCTCCAATCGGACTTACCGCCATTTATTCCTCGCACAAGTGATAGCCCTACTTGGCACCGGCCTGGCCACCGTCGCCCTTGGGCTGCTGGCTTATGACCTGGCGGGCGCAGATGCAGGCATGGTGCTTGGTACAGCACTGGCGATCAAGATGCTTGCCTATATAGGCGTAGCGCCCATCGCCTCCGCCTTTGCCGAGCGCCTGCCACGCCGAGGCGTCCTGGTCAGCCTGGACGTGATCCGTGCCGGTGTCGCCCTGCTGCTGCCGTTCGTTGACCAGATCTGGCAAATTTACGTGCTTATCTTTGTGCTGCAGTCGGCGTCGGCCGCGTTCACGCCCACGTTTCAGGCCACCATCCCGGACGTTTTGCCCGATGAAAAGGACTACACCAAAGCGCTGTCATTGTCGCGCCTGGCTTATGACATGGAAAGTCTCGTCAGCCCGGCACTTGCTGCTGCATTGCTCAGCGTGATGACCTACCACAGCCTGTTCAACGGTACGGTGCTTGGCTTTCTGGCGTCAGCGGCACTGGTGGTCTCGGCCGTGCTGCCACGCGCCAAGCTGCCTCCCAGGCGCAGCATTTACGAGCGCACCACACGCGGCGCTCGTATCTACCTGCACACCCCCCGGCTGCGCGGCCTGCTGGCGCTCAACATGGCCATTGCAGCCGGTAGTGCCATGGTGATCGTCAACACGGTGGTGCTGGTTCAGGCGGGGCTGGGCTTGGGACAAACATTCACGGCCCTGGCGCTGGCCGCGTTTGGCGCAGGCTCCATGATCGTTGCGTTTGCGTTACCCACATTGCTCGACCGCCTGCCCGAGCGGCGTGTGATGCTGACAGGGGCCGCACTGATAGCAGCCGCGCTGCTGGCAGGCGGTGTAGTACCCACAAGTTTTGAATTGTTGGTGGGATTGTGGTTCATCATGGGCATGGGGTATTCGCTGGCGCAGACGCCTTCGGGCCGGCTGCTGCGCAAGTCGTCGGGTCCAGAAGACCGCCCCGCTCTCTTTGCTGCGCAGTTTGCCCTGTCGCATGCCTGCTGGCTGTTGACTTACCCCCTTGCCGGGTGGCTAGGCGCCAAAGCCGGCATGGCAACCAGTTTTTTGACGCTCGGTGCGGTGGCTGTCGCTGCCATCGTGCTGGCGAGCCGCTTGTGGCATCGCGAAGACACGACTGAACTTGCGCATCAGCACCCCAACTTGCCAGCAGGGCATGCCCACCTGGTTCAAGGGCAGAACCACGGCGACCCGAAAGCGCATTCCCATGAATTTTTCATCGACGACCAGCATCCACGCTGGCCCTCATGAGTAGCGCGGCCTTCTGCTCGGGCACTACGCCTTCGTGATAAAAAGAGGCTTGCAAGGCAACAATTTCGCGCGCCAGCAGCTATTTTATTTATAGCAACCGATTCGCCTGATCCGCTATAGCGTTCCGGGTGATGGCGCTCAGCGTGCTGCGTGTACTGATAACTTCCGGGTCCAGCGTCACCTCGATCAGCGTGCCCTCGGGGCGGGCCAGCGCCGCCAGCAGTTCAGCTTCAAACTCAGCGGTGTGCGTGATGCGCACGCCCGCATACCCATAGGCGCGGGCCAGCGCCGCAAAGTCCGGGTTCTGCAGGCGGGAACCGCTGGCGTGCTGGGGGTATTCCCTTTCCTGGTGCATGCGAATGGTGCCGTACATGCCGTTGTTGAGCAGCACGATGATGCTTTTGGCGCCGTGCTGCACGGCGGTGGCCAGTTCCTGACCGTTCATCAGGAAGTCACCGTCGCCTGCAATCGTGAAAGCCACGCGCCCGGTGGCGATGGCAGCGGCAATACCTGCGGGCACACCGTAGCCCATGGCGCCGACGGTAGGCGCCAGCTGCGTCTTGTGCCCTTTCACGAGTCCGTGGTGCTTGTAAAACCGGTGCACCCAGCTGGCAAAGTTGCCCGCGCCGTTGGTCAGCACGGCGTCATCGGGCAGGTGCTTTTGCAGCAGGTCCACGATGGCCGGCATGTCGATGTCGCCGGGCAGGTTGGCTGAGGCAGTCGGCAGCAGGTTGGCCTGGTAGTCGGCGTTGGCCGCCGCGCTCCATGCTTCCCAAGGCACCGACACCGGCGCGCTCAGCACCTCCAGCGAGCGGGCGGCGGCGTTCATGGTGGCCTGGATCGCCAGATCGGCCTGGTAGACGCGGTTGAGCTCTTCGGCACTGGCATGAATATGGACCAGCTTCTGCCGGGTTTTGGGCGCTTGCAGCAAGGTATAGCCACCGGTCGTCATCTCGCCCAGGCGCGGGCCAATGGCAATGACCAGGTCACTGGCCTTGATGCGTTCGGCCAGCAGCGGGTTCAGGCCAATGCCCACATCGCCGGCATACAACGGGTGGTGGTTGTCAAACGTGTCCTGAAAACGAAAGGCATTGCCCACCGGCAGCTTCCAGTTTTCGGCAAAGCGCTGCAGCGCCTGCGCCGACTGGGGCGTCCAGCCGCCGCCGCCGGCAATGACGAAGGGCTGCCTTGACGCCAGCAACATCTCGCGCAGCGTGCGCAGGGAACCGGGGTCGCTCCAGGTCTGTACGGCTTCCACCCGGGCCAGGGGCTGGGCTTCGGTCAGCTGGGTCAGCATGTCTTCAGGCAGGACCAGCACCACAGGCCCCGGCCGGCCGTTCATGGCGGTGGCAAAGGCGCGCGCCACGTACTCGGGAATGCGGTCGGCGTCATCAATGCGCTCCACGCGTTTGGCCATGCCCTTGGTGCTGGGACCAAAAAAGCTGGAATAGTCGACTTCCTGAAAGGCTTCCCGATCGCGGCAGTCGCTGGCCACATCGCCCACCAGCAGCAGCATGGGGGTCGAGTCCTGAAACGCAGTGTGCACGCCGATGGACGCGTTGGTGGCGCCTGGTCCACGCGTCACCATGCAAATGCCGGGGCGGCCGGTGAGTTTGCCGTGCGCCTCGGCCATGAAGGCCGCGCCGCCTTCCTGGCGGCAGGTGATGAACTGAATCTGGTCGCGCCGGGCATGCAGGCCGTCAAGCACGGCCAGGTAGCTTTCACCGGGTACGCCAAATGCATGGGTAACGCCCTGGGCCAGAAGGCAGTCAACAAGAAGGTGGCCAGCAAGTTGTTTAGTCATGCGCCTTATTGTGCCGTGCCCGACGGCACCAGACCCGCGGCTGTGGCGGGCCTGGAAATACCGTGTTTACTCGGGCGTGCCGGTATCCCCGTCGGCGCCGCCATCGGCCAGCGCTTGCCGGGCCAGTTCTTCGTCGCTCAAGGGCGGTGCTTCCCGCAGGGCGGCCAGTTCTTGCAGAAACTCCTCGCTGGGCGTTTCGTGTTCCAGAAGCACTTCTTCGAGCTTTTGCACGCCAGTTTCGGGGTGCACCGAGGGGGACTCCAGTGTGGTCGGCGGTACAGGGAATTTCTCGCCCAGTTCAAACTTCAGCGCTTCTGACTTCTCTTCCACCCAGTGGGCGAAGTCACCGTCTTTGGGGGTGTCTGAATTGCTCATGATCATTTCCTTTGCATGGTACGGCCCTGGCGCGAACGGCCAGGCCTTTGCGCATTATGAGGGCCACCCGCTACGCTGCGCCGCTTCACGAAAATCGCCACGCAAACTGACCGGTGATGCACCACGTTGACCTTCATCAAGCGCAGCACCCGGGTTGCCTGCCACGATGACTTGTGGCTGAAATTCCGCCACGCGTTCATCATTTTCAGCCACCCCGGGGAGAACAGAGATGAGACCAACAAGCATCAAGACAAGTCTGGCCGTCGCAACACTATCGGTGTTTTTGAGTACGGCCCTGGCCCAAACACCCGCCGCGTCGCAGCGCGTACCGCGGGACTTTGGCAAAATTGAGTTCCAGTCCGCTTGTGCCAGTTGCCATGGCACGAGCGGCACGGGCAACGGCCCACTGGTGTCGCTGCTGCGCCGCAGTCCGCCAGACCTGACGCTGCTGGCCAAAAACAACCAGGGGGTGTTCCCCATGAACCGGCTGTATGAGGTGATTGATGGCGAGGGCGTGCCCGCCCATGGGTCCCGCGAAATGCCGGTCTGGGGCCGGGCCTACCGCCTCATGGATGCCGAGTATTACTTCGACACCGACTACGATGCCAAAGCCCTGGTTCGGGCGCGCATCCTGGCCTTGCTCGAATACATCAATAAATTACAGGTTCGCTGACACGCGGCCCCACTGGTGCAGGCAGGGAGAACGGCGCCTCAGGCCACGGCAAGCGGCGCGCGGCGCACGCGCCGCACATTGAACGCGCTCGCAATCAGCACGCCCTGCACCAGCGCCAGGCCCAGCAACACGCCACGGTACTGGCCGTGGTCCATCATCAGGCCAAAAACCAACGGGGCCACGGCCTGGCCAATGTCCAGGCCGGCGTACACCACGCCATAGACACGGCCCGAAGCGTTGTCGGGCGTTGAGCGCTTGACCAGCAGATCGCGCGAAGGCCCGGCAATGCCGGTGGCAAAGCCCATCACGCCAAACAGCACAGGCACCACCCAGGGAGCCAGGCTTCCCAGTGCCAGCAGCAGCGCAACGGCTGCCGCGACCCCAATGCCCACGCCCACCAGGCGTTCGCAGCGGCTCGGGTCTGCGGCCAGGAAACCGCCCAGCACCATGCCGCCCGCGCTGCACACCATGTAGACCGACAGGCACATCGCCACCAGCGGCAGCGGCACGCCATGCAGTTGCCGCGCGGCTTCAGGGGCAAAGGCCTGCACCACGCTGAGCACCACGGCGTACCAGAAGAAAAAGGTAAAGCACATCCAGACGGCAGGAATCCTGAGAAAGTCCAGGCCGCCCCCCGCCGAATGCGTGTGGTGCGCCGGGGCAGCCGTCGCCATCGCCATCGCCAGCTTGTCCCGGTTCAGCAGCAACACCACCAGTACGGCAAACGCCAGCGCCGCCGCCGCTGCCAGTGCCACGCGCCACGAATAGGCCAGGGTCAGCGACACCACCAGCGCAGGCGCCAGCGCCCAGCCCAGGCTGCCCGTGATGCCGTGCACGCTGTAGGCATGCCCCAGCCGGTGCGCGCTGACCTTGCGGTTGAGCAGCGTGTAGTCCACCGGATGAAACACGCCGTTGCCCACGCCGCCCACTGCCGCAAAGCCCGCCAGCATCCAGTAGCTGGTGCTCA
>JAUSDK010000198.1 GCA_030650875.1 Polaromonas sp. | reverse complement strand
TTAACCCGCGTAGCCCGGATTGGGCTTGACGCCTGCCAGCTTGGGCGTGTTGAGCTTGCGCGGGGCCACCTTGCCGCCCCTGGCCTTGAGCCAGGTTTCCACGACGTCCCACACCAGCGGGTTGCCCGCATTCTTGGCCTCCTCCGCCACGGGTGCCCAGCCTGCAACCTTGTATTTTTTGCCCGCCTCGATGGGTCGGCCGTTCAGGCGCATGTCGTCAATGCGTCGGCCCATGGTGCCCGACGGATTGCAGCTGTACTGCAAGCCGCCCACACGCACCATATCGCCACCCTGCTGGTAGTACGGGTCCGGGTTGAACAGGTTATCGCACACGTCTTCAAGCACGGTCTTGATGGTTTCACCCGTCATTTCAGTGACGGTGGCGTACGAATAAGTGGTGGCCGTCATGTCCATCAGCCATTCACGCGTGATGGCCTGCCCCGGCAGCAGCGTCGTGCCCCAGCGAAAACCTGGGGAGAAAGCAATTTCAGCACCCTGAACGTCCATCAGCGCATCCACCAGCAACTGGTCACCCGTGCCGTTGAAGTTGCCGCGGCGGTACAGCGTGCCTTCCGTGACGGCCAGCTTTTCGGCCAGCTTGGCTTCGTAGGGACCACGGACCTTGTTGATGAGCGCGTCCATTTCCTGGTCGGCCGGCAGCATGTTGGCGAACACCGGAAGGAGTTTGTAGCGAAAGTCGGCAACCTTCTTGTCTTTGACGTCGAAGTCCAGCACCGCCAAAAATTTACTGTTGGAGCCCGCGTTGGTGACGATGGTCTTGCCGCCCTTGTTGCTGACGATGCTGGCCACCGGCATGCCGTCGTGCGTGTGGCCGCCCATGATGGCGTCAATGCCGCTGACGCGACTGGCCATCTTCAGGTCCACATCCATGCCGTTATGGCTGAGCACGACGACGACCTGCGCGCCCTTGCCACGCGCCTCGTCGACCATCTTCTGCATGTTTTCGTCCTGGATACCAAAGGCCCAGTCAGCCACCATGTAGCGCGGATTGGCGATCGGCGTGTAGGGAAAAGCCTGGCCAATGATGGCGCAGGGCACACCGTTGATTTCGCGAATCACATAAGGTTTGAAAACCGGATCGCCGAAGTCGTTGGTCTTGACGTTCTGGGCGACAAAGTCGACCTTGCCCTTGAAATCCTTTTCAATGATTTCCTTGACGCGTTCCATGCCCAGGGTGAATTCCCAGTGGCCCGTCATCACATCGACGCCCAGCAGTTTGCAGGCGTCCACCATGTCCTGGCCGTTGGTCCAGAGTGCCGTACCCGAACCCTGCCAGGTGTCGCCACCGTCGAGCAGCAAGGCACCGGGGCGACTGGCCTTCATGCGCTTGACCAGCGTCGCGAGGTGCGCAAAGCCGCCCACTTTGCCGTAGCGCTTGGCCGCCTTTTCGTAGTCCAGATAACTCAGCGCATGGGCCTCAGCCGTGCCGGGACGCACCTTGGCCACCTTGAGCAAATGCTCGCCCACCAAATGCGGCAACTGGCCCTTCATGGATCCCAGGCCGATATTGATGCTGGGCTCGCGAAAGTAAATCGGCTTGAGCTGCGCATGGCAGTCGGTCATGTGCAAAAAGGACACATTGCCGAACTTCGGAATGTCATACAGTCCATTGGCAGCCGTGGCGGCATCCGCATCAGCGTAGGCACCCAAGCCCATGCCGGCCATGGTGCCTGCACCCAGCACCTGAAAGAATTCGCGTTTAGTTAAATTCATAAATTCGCATCCACTTAATTAATGTGAACAAAAAAACCCGGACGAAGGCCGGGTCTGGGCGCATTACCGGTTGACGGGCGATTTGGGGTCCAGCAGTAACGCAACAATGTGCGCCACCTGGGCCTCGTTCAATATACCCATATGGCCAGCGCGCGGCATGTTGGAGCAGGCGTTGTAGGCCTTGGCGTTCCAGATCTTGCCCCATGTGTATTCCACCATGGGCTTTGCTTCAGCGCTGCTCGGATCCACAACGCCCCGGATCTTGCCGAAGTTGTAAAGGCTGGGCCCGATCGTGCCAAAGGAAATTTCCTCCTTGGTGATCTGGTGGCAGTTGTAGCAGTTGCCGCCGTTGGGCGTATCGGCCTTGTCGGTCCAGGTCAAGCCACGACCGCTTTGCGCTAGTTTCTCGCCTTCCTTCCAGTCACCCAGAAACTTGCCATTGCTGGGCCATTTCATGGTTTTCAGGTTGGCTGCTTCAATGGCTTTTGCGGTCTTTTCGTCCAGGGGCTTGCCGGCGACATCTGCCGCACTGCACACCTTGTTGGTCTCATCGGTCTCCAGGACAGACGCTTTGACGATGCCTTGGTCCCGGAACGACGCCTTGACGATCCCGGCCGTCAATTGTTCGAGATCGACTGACTCCGGCGCTGTGGCGCAACCGGCTACAACGGCCGCAGCAGCCAGCACTGACAACGTGATTTTGTATTGCTTTTTCATGGCATTTTTCCAGTCGCTTAGCGCTTGATGGCCGGCGCAATGGACGCCGAGCCTTTGCTGTTGACACCGAGGTACACGCCCAGCGCAACGGTGGCGTCGCTGGCAAATCCTGGGTACGGAAAGCGCTGCTGACGGTAGCAGTCGTTCAGACGCTGCTGCATGCCCCACATCTGCCCGTTGGACACCCGATAAGCGGGCCATGCGGCAAAACCAACGCCATCACCCGGATTCTTCGTCAGGTTAGGGAGGTCTTGGAGCCGAATGCGGGTATTGTCCTGACCATGGCAAGAGGCACAGGCGAAATCATGCGGGCCAGCACGCTGAAAGAACAGGCGCTTGCCCACTTCGTAAAACGTTTTTTCCTGGGCATGCGCCTGGGGCAGGTTGAACTTCATGTCTTTGGACTCGGCCGCAATCCAGGTGGCCAGCGCAGTCATGTTATTTTGCTCGCCTTTGCCAAAAGGTGTCTTGGCGATTTCGGCGGCGTTGAGCCCCTGCAGCGTCTCCATGCAGGTCAGCAAGCGCGACTCCAGGTCCTGAACGCGCTTGGTGTCAGGAAAATAACGGGGTAACTCCACAAAAGCACCCTTGAAGACGCCCGGACCTTTGCCCAGATCACACTGTTCGAGCGATGCATTTTTGGGGCCCCGCTTTTGCTTCCAGAGGTCCTCCCCCTTGGCTTCGAACAACTCGGCGGGATTTCCGTCCTGGAGCATTGCGCGGTACTCTTCAATCGATTGCACTGCCGATTTTTGAGCCCAGCCCGCCGTACTCACCAGACAGCCCAGCGCGATCCAGGTCAGTGCATTTTTAGTCTTCATGGTCACCTCGTGCGTGTGTTTTGGTCAGGAAAAAAAGGGGGAAGTTCTCACTTCCCCCTGTTGGCGCACCGAAGTCGCTCAGGACACCGTGGCTTCGTCGCTACGGGTTTCACCCTTGGTGTCTTTCCATGTCACGGCGATCTTGTCGCCCGCCTTGGCACCCTTGACCACAAACTGCAGAAAAGGGTTCTTGGACACGGCGGGGCCCCACTCGGCGGTCAGCACCGGCTTGCCGTTGTGGGTAGCAGTAACTTCCTGGATGAACCAGGCTGGAACGGTCTTGCCCGCAGCGTCCTTGCGCTGCCCGCTTTCCATTTCATGCGCCATCAAGACGCGGACGGTTGTTTTGTCACCAGCTGCTTGGGCGCGAATGCGCATCGGATCTGCCATTTTTAGCTCCTGAATCTGAAATTAAATTGAGTCTATTGTGAAATGAACGCTTAACCGCCGCAACCGCCAAGCGTGACCTTGACTTCCTTCTTGGCGAAGAAGGCCTTGCCGTCGTTCATGATGGCGACCGCATAGACGTCGGAAGACTGGCCCATCTTGGCGCGAATGGAGAATGCAGGATCGACACTGTCAGTCACATTGAACAAGGCGATCAACGCGGCCGGATTCTTTTCGACCAGGACCAGCAATTGCTTGACACCGGGCAAGGTGGTGCTGACGCCCAATGGCACCACGGCACCGTTTTCTGCAATATCCGGCCCGGTAATGGTGACATCCTTGCTTTCGGCCGGGGCACCCTTGCCCAGAGCCTTGAGCACATCGGCAACGCTCTTGGCTTCGAAGGCGTCCTTGCTATACGCGAAGGCGAACTGCGGGAACATGCCCGTAGACGCCAGAAGGCCGGCCACCAAGGCAGTTTTTTTGAGTGCTTGTCTGCGAGATTGCATGCGAATTCTCCTGAATGATTAATTGAATACTAATGAAATTATGAACGAATGTCAGTGGTGTAATCCCTGACTATTATTTTGCAGCACCGCTTGCCAGCCAAGTTGCAATGACCTTGGCGTCTGCATCCCCCAGGGACTGGGCCGGCATCGGAATGGCGCCCCAGATACCCGAGCCGCCGGCCTTGATCTTGCCGACCAGATAGTCGGTCTTGCCAGGGTACTTCTTGGCAATATCTGCAAAGCTGGGGCCGATCGTTTTTTTATCCATGGCATGACAAGCCGTGCAGCTGTACTTTTGGGTCAGCACCCCAGCCGCCTTGCCGTCAACGCCCCCTGCGGGCTTGGGAGCATCCGCCACCTTTGGCGCGGCGGGCGCCTGGGCTACAACGGCAGGTGCAGCAGCGCCAGATTTACCTGATGCACCGGGTGCGCCAGGAAGCTTGCCTTCCGGCTGGGTCGTATCGGCACCGTGCTGTGCGCCAAACGGCCTGTTTTGCTCTGCCAGGTTGCCGTGGGCATTACGTGCGAAATCCGGTAGGAAAGAGGCGACCTTGGGCTCGGGGGCGCAGTCTTTCATGCAGGCCGTGTTTTTCACGTCCGGCACCTTGCTGCCCTTGAACTCGTTACCCGGCCACATCGCGTGCTGGGTCGTCATGCCATTGCGGTTGGGCATGCGGGCCTGCACCTCGGCGATGTTCTTGTCCGACAGCGTGAAGTTCTCCGGCACCACGCCGCCCAGGTTCAGCAGGAAGGCCGTCACTGAATACACCTCTTCGGTGCTCAGCGACTTGGGCTGGGTCCACGGCATGGCGCGGTTGATGTAGTCCCACAGCGTGGAAACCGTTGCCAGCTTCATGAGCGTGGTGCGCCCGCCGGTGGGATCCGTCAATTTGGCCACACGTCCGGTCTTCACGTCATCGGCCGAGGTGCCTCCCACCAGGGGGCTGAAAACCTCGTTCGATTCGCCAAAGACACCGTGGCAACTGGCGCATTTACCTTCCCACACGTCCTGGCCCTTGGCCACGGTCCCGGAGCCGGCAGGCAGACCCTTGAAGTCAGGCCGCACGTCGATGTCCCAGGCGGACACTTCCTTGGGGGTGGCATTTCGGCCTACACCTGGAAACTGCCCAGCGGTCTGCGCGGCCGCGAGGCCCGTGACTGCCAATACCGCAGCTGCGATCACTGCATTACGAAAGCTGAACATTTTTCACCTCGCCGTTTTCCTGGACCAGCCACGACTGAATCGCGTTGTTATGGTAGATGGAGCGCGTACCCCGTACCGCCCGCAGTTGCTTGTAAGTGGGCTGCACATAGCCGGTTTCATCCGTCGCACGGCTCTGGATCAATGCGGGCTTTCCATCCCAGACCCAGTCGATATTGAAGCGGGTCAGCGCCTTGGACAGCACCGGCGATTCAAGCCGGGCCTGGCGCCAGTTGCGGCCGCCATCCACAGACACATCCACCTTCTTGACCTTGCCCTTGCCCGACCAGGCAAGGCCCGTGATGTTGTAGAAACCCTTGTCAAGCAGCACCTGGCCACCCGAGGGCGTGGTCACGACGCTCTTGCATTCCTGCAAGTTGGCGTATTGGCGATGCAGGCCATCGGGCTGCAGGTCGATGTAGTGAATCGCCTCGTCCTTGGCGGCATAGGGTTTGTCACCCACTTCCACGCGGCGCAGGTACTTGACCCAGCTCACGCCCTGCACGCCCGGAACAATCAGCCGCAGCGGATAACCGTTTTCAGGGCGCAGCATTTCACCGTTCTGGCCGTAGGCCACGATCACTTCACCCGAGGTAATCAGGCTCATCGGGATGGTGCGGGTCATGGACGAGCCATCAGCGCCCTCTGCCAGCACAAACTTGCCGTTCTTGAGGTCGGCTCCTGCCAGTTCGAGCAAGGTGATCAGCGGCACGCCGGTGAACTCGCTGCAGGAAATCATGCCGTGGGTGTATTGGCAGGTGGGAACGGCCACATTACCCCACTCGGCCGCCGTATTGGCACCGCACTCAATGAAGTGAAAGCGCGACACGGAAGGCAGGCGCATGATCTCGTCCATGGTCAAGACCTTGGGGTTCTTCACCATGCCGTTGATCATGAAGCGATGCTTGGACGGGTCAATATCCCACCAGCCCTGGTGGTGACGCTCAAAGTGCAGGCCGCTCGGCGTGACGATGCCGAACAAGGACTGCAGCGGCGCAAAGGACACCGACGCCTGCGTGGTTTGCGTCAGGCCCGGGCTTTGGCGGCGCTGTACGTTGGCCTCAAATTTGGAAGGCTTGCCGTAACTCCCCTCGGCAGCCACCCCTTGGCCCAATCCCTTGCTGTGCTCGGGCAGGGTCAGGATATTGGGATCGCCGCCCTCCGACGGCACAGGATTGCCCTGCGCCAGCGCGGCCGGCACGGCAGCACCCGCTACCGCTGCGGCGAAGGCACTGCGGATAAAGCTGCGTCGGCCATTCTTGGCCTCTGCAAACACAGTCTTGATGCCTTCACGGCTTAAAAAGTTCTCGGGCGCCTTGAGAATGCGCCCTGAACTCAGGTCTTCTTGCTTCACAGAGTCTCCTTTGATATGTGGATCCATCATTAATCACTACCCAAACCATTTGCGTTTTGAGCATGGGCCGCTACCTGGGAACAAACCGCCCGGCACACCAGCCCCGAAAATTCATCGTCTATGCGGTAAAAAACTTGCGCCCCGCTACGCCGCTTGGCCACCACCCCCGACCGGTAAAGCATGGTGAGATGCTGCGAGATGTTGGGCTGCGCCACGTCAATCAGGCTGCGCAGTTCACTAACATTCTTTTCGCCCATGCACAGCGCGCTGACGATGCGCAAGCGCACTGGCGTTGACAGCAAACCAAACAATTCAGCGGCCCGCTCAAACACCTGCAGCGACGAGACATGGGCGACTTTATCTTTCATTTCTTAGGTTTGCATATTCAGATGTACGAATATATACGATATGCAAAGTACTCTAACTAGGGATTACGCTAATTTCGCGGCCTGAGCCGCATTATTTAAACCGGTAGTGGTCCCGGTTGAGCACGGCTGCAATGGCCGTCACCTCCTCGGGGAACAGGCTCAGGGTGAGTTCGGTATTGCACTGCTCGACCATGCCGCGCAGGATGCCGGGCGTATTGACACGACCGGCAGGCTTGTACATGGACGAGCCGTCGCCGCCTGCTTTTTGTTGATGGCAAGCGGTGCAGCGGTTGTCCGCGATCAGCTTTTCCCCCAGCATGAGGTCAGCCCCTTGAAAGATGGCCGGCACCTGGGCCATGGCGGCGTTGGCGCCCAGGGAAAGGAATAAGAAGATGGAAAGTAGTTTCATACCAACAGCGTAGCTGCTCACGTCACACCGGCGCATCCCTATCAACCCTGAGCGCCCGCGCATTAAAACTTCCAGCCGACTTGCAGGCCCAATGAATTCTGGGACATGCCGATGGTTTCGGTGCCGCCAAAATTCGATGGGCCTGTGACCGATTGCCGCGGCGCATGCATGTAGGCCACCGTCATCTCGGTCGAAGGTGTCAGCGCATAGGTGCCCCCCAGCGTGACATGCGTCGTGATCACGCCGGGCGCCAGGATGTTGAAGGTCACGTCATTGGCCGTGACGGGGTTTTGGCTCTTGTTGTAGCCGGCCCGCAAGGCCAGCTTGGGTGTAGCCTGCCATTGAACACCGAGCTTGATCACGCCGACATCCTTCCAGCCAAAGCCGGGACCGTTGGCTGCGCCCAAGGGTGCAGATGACTTACTTGTGTTGCCAATCGACGCAACACCGGAATAGTTGATGCGCTGGTAGTCCACGGCTAGCATGACATCGGGCGTTGCCTGAAACGCCGCGCCGACCGAGTAGTTTTCAGGAATATCGAGCTTGCC
>JAUSDK010000175.1 GCA_030650875.1 Polaromonas sp. | reverse complement strand
CGAACTCTTTCAGCGGCGTGGCAATCGACTCTTTGGCCATGATCGCAGCCATGCCGGAAGGCATGGCCAGTTGCGACAGCAGCGGCGCATAGGGTGCCTTGAGCGTGATTTCGATGCCTTGGCTGGCATTGATGGACAGGTTTTCCACCTCCTTGGAAATCGCCTTGCCGCGCGGCGACACCTCCATCCAGCGCTTGAGGCTGGCCACCACGTCCTCCGCGTTCAACTCGCGGCCATTGTGCAGCTGCACACCCTTGCGCAGCGTGATGCTGTAGCGCTTGCCGTCGGCTGACACCTTGGGCAGGCTTTCCGCCAGCATGGGCACTACTTTCCAGCTCGCATCAAAGGTAAAGAGCGGCTCATACACATGCTGCATGATGGTGGCCACCAGATCCGTGGGGGATGCCATCGGGTCCAGCGTTTGCGGCTCGGCAATCATGGCCAGGTTGAGTGCGGACTTTGAAAGCGCTTGCGCCTGGACTCCGATCGGCAACACGGCCGCACCACCCACCGCCAGCGCCAAAGCCACGGCCTTGCGACGGTTGATCCAGAATTTATGCAACATGCCGATCTCCTTAAAAGTGAAAGTATTTTTCAAGTTGCGAAGAATATGCCACATATTCTTTTGCACAAATGAGTACAAACCCGAATATGTAAAATTTAATATGAAAATATATTTCACATTGATGGCCAAGCAGCATAATCCAAGGGTGTGGCGCCCTGTCATGCGCACCAGTCTGGTGTCCACCGGTCTGGGGTTTCACGGCCTGTCTTTTCTTCACCCAACTAGGAGTTTCCTGCAATGTCCGCACTCGAATACTTTGGCAACCCCCCTATCGCCTCTGACCACCAGCCCCGGCCGTTTTCGCCGGCCGTGCGCGCGGGCGACTTTGTCTATGTGTCGGGTCAGGTTCCGGGCGACGAAAAAGGTGAAATCGTGCAGGGCGGCATTGAAGTGCAGACGCGGCAGGTCATGAAGAACCTCTCTGCCGCTCTGGCGCTGGCCGGCTGCACGCTGGACGACGTCTGCAAAACCACGGTGTGGCTGCAGGACGCGCGCGATTTCGGCAGCTTCAACCGCGTCTACATGAGCTACTTCGGCGACAAAAAACCAGCGCGCTCCACCACTGAGGCTCGCCTGATGGTGGATGCACGGGTTGAGATTGATGTGGTGGCGTACAAGCCGCGCGCTTAAACTCAGTTCCATTCCATCGGGGGCGGCGAAGCACCCACGGTGACGAGCGTGGGGACGCCGTCCTACACCGGCCAGACTGCACTCTTGGCGTTGAGCCGCGCATCGAGCGGAATGTCGTGCGGCTCGGGCCCCATGTCCGGCAGCCAGCCGTAGCCCAGGCTCACCGTCATGGGCCGGGGTTGCAGGGTTGCAGGGTTGCAGGGTTGCAGGGTTGCAGGGTTGCCAGTGTACGGTCGTAAACACCGCCGCCGTAGCCGCCCGGCCCCGTAGCCCACATAGGGCACAAATAACAGCGCGATGCGGTCAAGGCCAAAGAAGTGGGAGCCAGTGCGGCCACGGTCTCGCGTATTTGGCGAACGCACGGCCTCAAGCCTCATTTGAGCAAAACCGTCAAAGTCTCCAATGACATCCGGTTCGAAGAAAAGCTCACCGATATCGTCGGGCTGTAAATGAATCCGCCCGATCGTGCCGTGGTGTTGTACTGTGACGAGAAGAGTCAGGCGCAAGCACTGGACCGCACACAGCCATCTACCGGCCTCGGCGCGCTGGACCGTCTCCAATACGGCGCGCGCGCTCAATCGCTGGCACCATGTAACGGTCACATTTGATGGCTGGATGCGCCACCTCAACATGTATCTTGATGGCGCGCTCGACCGCCTGGATGTGTTCCTGGGTATCACGCCGCAGGCCGGCGGCACGTTCGCGGCCGGCAAATCATCGTGGCACAACGGCTACTACCTGGCGCGCGACATCGACGAACTGCGCCTGACGCCGCGGGTTCTCTCGGTAGCCCAAGTGCAGAGTGACTTTCTGAGTTTTCCGGCTATGTAGATCTCTGCCGGCTGCTTTGTGGCTTTGTGTCCCCGGTGCGATGCCGCTATTGCGCGATCCAGCCGCCGTCAATGACGATGTCGGTGCCGGTGATAAAACTGGCTGCGTCCGAGCACAGATATACGGCCAGCGAACCGATCTCTTCCGGCTTGCCCCAGCGGCCCATCGGGATGCGCGAGAGAAACTGGCGGTTTTTCTCGGGGTCCTCGAGAAGCGTCCTGTTCATCTCCGTCTCAAACGGCCCGGGACTGATGCCATTGGCCGTGATGCCATAGGAGACCAGCTCCAACGCCAGGGCCTTCGTCATGCCGAGCAGACCCGCTTTGGTGGCGCTGTAGCCGGTGCGGTTGGCGAGCGAAACGTGGGACATGATCGAGGTCATGTTGATGATGCGGCCAAATTTCTTCTCTTTCATGCCAGGCACGAAGGCGCGGCACATCAAAAACGGTCCGGTCAGATTGACGCCGACGATCTCGTTCCATTCGGCGAGAGTGAACTCATCCACGGCTTTGCGGTTGTTCATGCCCGCATTGTTGATCAGGATGTCGCAAACACCCAGTTTCTGTTTCACCTGATCAGCCATAGCCGCGACTGAAGCTTCGTCGGAGACGTCGGCCACGAACCCTTCCGCTTTGCCGCCTTTGGCGCGAATGCCTTCGGCAACTTCCTTGAGTAGGTCGTTGCTGCGGGCGACCAAGCCGACGACAGCGCCCGCCTCCGCCAGCGACTCCGCCATTTGTCGACCCAATCCCTTGCTCGCACCCGTGACGACCGCCAAGTGTCCTTTGAGTGATACTGAGTTCAAGAGTTTGCCCCCATCCGTGTTTAAGTGTTTCATGCTAGCACGGCGCGGGCCAGTCCAAATGGCTGAACGGGCTGATTTTATTAGATCAAATAGTGCTTAAGCCATCACGGGAAAAGTGCAACCAGCAATGAACTTCATAGCACTTTCGGCCACGTCCGATGCGGCTGCGCCGGGTTTGTACAAGGCAGACCCAATGCCGAAGCCATTGGCGCCGGCGGCAAGGTAAGAGCGCATGTTCTCGGCGATGATGCCGCCCACCGGAAGCACGACCGTGCCAGTTGGGAGCACCGCGCGCAGGGCTTTCACCACGGCGGGTGTGATCATCTCGGCGGGGAAAATCTTCAGGCCTGTGGCGCCGGCTTCGAGCGCGCCGAAGGCTTCGCTGGCTGTCATGATGCCGGGTAGGCAGACCAGCCCCAGGCGCACGGCTTCGCGCACGACCGCAGGGTTGAAGTTGGGCGACACGATCAGCTGTCCGCCGGCCGCATGCACGTTGCGCACATCCCCGGGCGTCAGCACCGTGCCGGCGCCGATCAGCGCGTCGGGGAAGGCACCCGCCATCGCGGCAATGCTGTCAAGCGGCTGCGGCGAGTTGAGGGGGATTTCAATCAGCGTCCAGCCGGTGGACAGCAGCGCCTGGCCGACCGGCAGCGCCTCTGCTGGGCTTAGTCCGCGCAGGATGGCGACCAGCGGAACAGACTGCAGGCCGATGGAGAATTTTTGATGAGGGTTCATGGTTTTGTGTTTTTTCGAGTTATCGCCGGGTAAGCCGGCGAGGGCAGATTGTCTGCAATGGCGCGCAAGCCGCGCCAGGTGGCGCCAGCGCCCACGCGCTGAACCGAGACGCCCAGCTGCGCCAGGGCATGCGCGTAGCGCACGGTCAGCGATTCGGCGCCCATGACGACAACTGCATCGCCCTGCCGCAATGTTTGTGATTTCAGTTCTTCTCCGATGACCAGGCCCGACAGGTAGCTCGGCAGCCGGTCGGCCGCCATGCGGTTGAACAAGGCCAGGGTGCGCGTGCTGAAGGCCGTGTGCAGCAGGCCCTGGCCGTGCAGGGCATGGGCAACCCCTTGTCCGAAGGCGGCGTCGTCGTGCGATGCCTCGCTGTCGCTGTCGGGCAGCGTCCTCGCCAGGATGGAGTGCTGGCGCAGCAGGGCATAAAACTCGCCGGTCATCCAGGTCGAAAAGTCGGTGATGCGGTGTTCGCTGACGGTGACCCACTTGCTGTGCGTGCCGGGCAACACCAGTCGGGCGTCGGCCAGCCCCAGCAACTGCAGCGCGCCGAACACCTGGGTTTCCTCGCCGCGCATCACGTCGGGCAAGCCCTCTTTGTCAAGGCTCAAACCGGGCACGACGGCGATACGGCCGGGCTCTATCCAGGCGAGCTGCCGGCCCAGATCGGCAAAGCCGGTGGGGCAGGAACAGTAAGGCGCTTCCAGCCAGCCTTGTCGGCTGCCGGCCATGCCGGCGATCAGGCACAAACTGCCCTCAGGCCGCATCCAGTCGCCGAACAGCGCGTCAAAAAGCGGAGCAAACTCGCCAGGCTCCACGCTCAGGATGCCGCGCGGGAAGGCCCGCTCTTCAAGAATTTCGCCGGCGGAGTCGAGTAGGGCCGCGCGCAGTGAACTGGTGCCCCAGTCGATTGCTGCCAAGGTGCGATAGCTCATGAGGTCCCTGTGATGTGGGGTTGCAGATGTATTCAAGACAGGCTCGCTGCCCAGTGGCCCGGGCAGCACGGCGCAAGGCTTACTCAGGGCGTCAATCAGAGGCGCCTTAGCGCCGTTTTTTTCGTTACTTGCCTGCGACCACGGCATAGGTAGGGTGACCGTGAAGCGACCAGTCAATCAGGTTCTGCGCGGCCTTGCGCCTCAGCTCTTTTTCCGCCACGACGGAATAGAAGGCCGCATGCGGCGACAGCACGACACGTGGATGCTGCACGATACGCGCATCCATCTCGGGTGGCTCAACGGGCAGCACGTCCAGCGCAGCGCTGTCGAGCCTGCCGGCATCCAGCACGTCGAGCAGGTCATCGATGTTGACGACGGCGCCGCGCGCGGTGTTGACCAGCACGCTGCCGGGTTTCATCAGGCCGAGCATCGATGCGTTCACGAGACCGCGCGTTTCGTCGGTGAGGGGCACATGCAATGAAACGGCGTCGGCCTGCGCAAACAGTTCTTCCATGCTGACGCGTTCGACATAGGCGGGGAAGTCACCGTCGATGATGTAGGGATCGCAGGCAATCACGCGCTTGAAACTGTTGCGGCTGATATGCGCCATTCGCTTGCCGATACGGCCCAGGCCGAGGATGCCGACGGTCATGTCACCCACGCGCTGAATCTTGCCGGCCGTGCTGAAGTGCCACTTTCCGGCCTTGATGTCCCGGTCATAAAACGCAATGTGCCGCAGCAGCGACAGCGTCATGGCCAGTGCATGCGTGGCCACCTCGCCCACGCCATAATCAGGTGAATTGCCGACCCAGACGCCATGCGCTGCCGCGTCAGCGGTGTTGACCGTGTCGAAGCCGGCGCCGTAGCGGCTGACGATCCGGATCTCGGGGCGGGCCGCGAATACCTTGGCATTGACGGGCGCGTATTGCACCAGCAGGCCCTGGCAGCCGGCCGAGGCGGCGATCACCTCGTCTTCGGTCCGGCATTGGGCAACAACGACTTCAACTCCGGCTGCGCGGTAGAGCGCCTGTTCCAGTTCAAGGTCGGGAAAGTCGTAATCGGTGATCAGGATTTTCATGATGAATGGGTGCTTTTTTCAATGGTTGTCTTTTGGCACGAAAGCGCCTCGCTTGCCAACAAGAAAGTCAAGGTCCACGCCTTCATCGGCCTGCAGGACGTGGTCCACATAAAGCTTCCAGTAGCCGGAGGACAGCGGCGGCTCAGGCGCCTTCCAGTTGGCCAGGCGACGCGCGAGCTCCTCGTCGCTGATCAGCAGCTGCAACCGGCGCTCGGGCACGTTGAGCTCAATCATGTCGCCGTTTTGCACCACGGCCAGCGGTCCACCGGCAGCCGCTTCAGGCGTGGTGTGCAGCACCACCGTGCCGTAGGCCGTGCCGCTCATGCGCGCATCGCTGATGCGCACCATGTCGGTGACGCCCTTCTTCAGCACTTTTGGCGGCAGCGGCATATTGCCGATCTCGGCCATGCCGGGATAGCCCTTGGGACCGCAGTTCTTGAGCACCAGGATGCAGGTTTCGTCCACATCGAGGTTCTCGTCGTCGATACGGGCATGAAAATCATGGCTGTCCTCGAACACCACGGCGCGACCCGTGTGCACCATCAGCTTGGGCGAGGCGGCGCTGGGCTTGATGACGGCGCCGCGCGGTGCGAGGTTGCCGCGCAGCACGGCAATGCCGGCCTTTTTCTTGAACGGTTCGTCGAATTTCTTGATGACGCGCGGGTCGTAATTCTGCGCGCCGGCGAAGTTTTCTGCCACGCTCTTGCCAGTGACTGTGATGATGTCCCGATGCAGCAGATGCCCGATTTCCTTCAACACCACCGGCAGGCCGCCAGCGTAGCAAAAGTCTTCCATCAGGTGTTCGCCAGAAGGTTGCAGGTTGACCAGGCAGGGCAGTTCGCTGGCCAGGCGGTCAAAGTCGTCCACACTGAGTGGCACGCCCAGGCGGCCAGCGATAGCGATCAGGTGGATCACCGCGTTGGTGGAGCCGCCAATGGCCGCCAGCGTGCGAATCGCATTCTCGAAGGCTTCGCGCGTAAGCACCTTGGCGATGGTCTGGTCCTCGTGCACCATCTCGACGATGCGTCGGCCCGCGTTTCGCGCCAGAACGTTGCGCCGCCCGTCCACCGCCGGATAAGCCGCATTGCCCGGCAGGCCGATGCCCAGGGCTTCAACCATGCTGGCCATGGTGGAGGCCGTACCCATGGTCATGCAGTGCCCGTGGCTGCGGTGCATGCAGCTCTCGGCCTCCATGAATTCTTCCAGTTTGAGCGTGCCAGCGCGCACCTGCTCACTCATGCTCCAGACCCCCGTGCCCGAGCCCAGTTCCTGGCCGCGCCATTTTCCATTGAGCATGGCTCCGCCAGAGACGCCGATGGTAGGCAGATTTACGCTGGAGGCGCCCATCAGCAGGGCGGGCGTGGTCTTGTCGCAGCCCATCAGCAGCACGACGCCGTCGAGAGGGTTGGCACGAATGCTTTCCTCCACATCCATGCTAGCCAGATTGCGGTACAGCATGGCGGTCGGGCGCATCAGGGTCTCGCCTAGCGACATGACCGGAAATTCCATCGGAAAGCCGCCGGCCTCGTATATGCCGATCTTCACCTGCTCGGCCAGTGTGCGGAAATGAGAGTTGCAGGGGGTGAGTTCACTGAAGGTGTTGCAAATGCCAATGACCGGGCGGCCATCAAACTGGTCGTCTGGCACGCCCTTGCCTTTGACCCAGCTGCGGTAGACAAAACCGTCGCGGTCCTGCCGGCCAAACCACTGATGGCTTCGCAGTTCTTCGGGCTTCTTTTTGGGAGAAGAAGGAGGTTTTTCTGGGGGAGTCATAGGGAAAGTCCTTAATTTGTATTTGTATTATGTTCATACAATTAAATTTGACAAGTAAGTAATAACCATGATTAAAAACGTTCACGGTAATACAGTCGACCGCCTCGGTGAAGCGATCGTCGCAGGACACTATGCCGTGGGTGGCTCGATTCCATCTGAGCCTGTGTTGTGTAAGGAATTGGGAGTCAGCCGCACGGTGGTGCGCGAGGCGGTAAAGTCCTTGATTGCCAAGGGCCTTATGACCACCGGTCCCAAAGTAGGCGCCCGGGTGCTGCCGGAAGATCACTGGAACTGGTTTGACCCGGATGTGATCATCTGGCAGTCCAAGGCAGGCTTGACGCCTGCATTCCTGCGCGACCTGCAGGACTTGCGCCGAGTGGTTGAGCCTGCTGCCCTGCGGTTGGCTGCCGAGCGCGCCACTGCCCAGGACATCGCAGAAATAGAACTTGCCTATGCCGGCATGAAGCATGCCGTCGAAGAGGGCGGCGACTATGTCACGCACGATTTGCATTTTCACCAGGGGCTACTGCGCGCCTGCGGCAACCGCATGCTGGTTCAAATGAGCAAGGCGTTGGGTGCCCTGCTGCGCACCAGTTTCGAAATTTCCATACGCCGCAAGGACGGGCCGCTGAATTCGCTGCCTCTGCACCGGGAAGTGCTCGATGCCGTGATTGCCCACAACCCCGACCGGGCCGAAAAGGCCATTCAGCAATTGATTGATGGTGCACACAACGACATAGAAAAAGTGCTGGCCTCGCATCGTCGTTTGCCTAGCCTCAGCAAGCCTTCGTCGCTGTTGAAAATAGCCTGAACATCACGATAGGACACACAAGCTTGCAAAAATTCATTCAAATTTCAGTCCACTGGTTTTTCAAGCTGCTGGAACTGCTGATCGTCGTTTCCATGGTGGCCATGGTCATCATGGTGTTCGGCAACGTGGTGCTGCGCTACGGCTTTAACTCGGGCATTGACATATCTGACGAACTGTCCCGTTACTGCTTCATCTGGCTCACCTATATCGGCGCCATGGTCGCCATGCGCGAAAAAGGGCATCTGGGGGTAGACACGCTGGTCAAGCATCTGGGGTTGGGTGGAAAAAAACTGTGCCTGTTCCTGAGTGAGTCACTCATGCTGGGTTGCAACGTGCTGTTTTTTGTCGGTACATGGAAGATGCATGAGCTACAGGTCACCAATGTGTCTCCAGTCGTCGGGCTCTCGATGATCTGGGTCTATGGGATCGGCTACGTCGTGGGTGGCGTCATGGGCATCATGAACCTGAACGTGATCTACCGCCTGCTGACCGGCCAGCTGCGCGAGGACGAACTGGTCCAGGTGATTGAAACCGAAGGCCTGGCGGACGTCGAAAAGCAAATCAAGGAAATCAAAGCATGACCGTCACGGTATTCATTGTCAGCTTGCTGGCCGCCATGGCCATCGGCATGCCCATCGCCTATGCCTTGCTTGTTTGCGGCCTGACGCTGATGGGATTTCTGGCCGCGACCAGTGGCCTGGTGGCTTTTGACAGCCAGATCCTGGCGCAGCGTTTTGTCGATGGGGCTGACAACTTCCCGCTGCTGGCCGTGCCCTTCTTCATGCTCGCCGGTGAGTTCATGAACGCCGGCGGCTTGAGCCGGCGCATTGTCAACCTGGCCATGGCCTGGGTCGGCCACTTCCGGGGCGGGCTGGGCTATGTCACCGTGGTAGCCGCCGTCATCATGGCCTCACTGTCGGGCTCTGCCGTGGCCGATACCGCCGCGCTGGCAGCCCTGCTCATTCCCATGATGCGGGCGGCGGGCTACAACATCAACCGCTCGGCCGGACTAATCGCCTCGGGCGGCATCATCGCCCCCGTTATTCCGCCTTCCATCGGAATGATTATTTTTGGGGTGGCGGGCAACGTCTCCATCACCAAGCTGTTTCTGGCCGGCATTGTCCCGGGTATTCTGATGGGCGTGGCCGTCGGGCTGACCTGGTGGTGGGTGGCAAAAAAGGAAAAAGTTCCACCAGCCGTCAAAATCGCGATACCGGAACGCCTGAAAATCACCGCCGAAGGAAGCCTGGCGCTGGCCCTGCCCGTCATCATCATTGGCGGCATGAAGTTCGGTGTGTTCACGCCGACCGAGGCGGCTGTGGTGGCGGCGGTCTACAGTTTTGCCGTGGGCATGTTTGTTTACCGCGAACTCAAATGGTCTGAGCTGTATCAGCTGGTGCTGACCGCAGGCAAGACGACCGCGGTGGTGATGTTTCTGGTAGCCGCCGCCATGGTCAGTGCGTGGCTCATCACGGTAGCCAACATCCCGACGGAAGTCGCCAACATGCTGGAGCCCTTCATGGGCAACAAGATGCTGCTGATGCTCATCATGATGGTGCTGATCGTGGTGGTCGGCACGGCACTTGATTTCACGCCGACCGTGCTGATCCTCACACCGGTGCTGATGCCGGTGGTGCTCAAGGCCGGCATCGATCCGGTTTACTTCGGGGTCATGTTCATCATGAACAACGCCATCGGTCTGATCACGCCGCCGGTGGGCACCGTCCTCAATGTCGTGTGTGGTGTGGCCAAGATCAGCATGGACGACGCCTTCAAGGGCGTACTGCCTTTCCTGCTGGCCCAACTGGCCGTGCTTTCCCTGCTGGTTATTTTTCCCCAGATCGTCACCGTGCCACTCCAGTGGTGGATGCACTGACGAGGCTTTTCCCGCGTCAATAGCAACAGTAAGTTAGTTACCGATCGTCAACAGTCCAATAGCAACTTTAGGAGACAACATGTTCAAACGCAGAACCCTCGTATCGGCCCTTGTCGGTGCCGCCTTGCTCGTCAGCACCGCGGCATTTGCGCAGTTTTCCGAGCGCACCATCAAGTTCACCAACGGCGTAGCCGAAGACCATCCGGTAGGGCTGGGTGTCAAGAAAATGCAGGAAGTGCTCAATGCCAGGACCGGCGGCAAGATCAAGATCAATGCCTTCTGGAACAACGCGGCCGGCGGCGACCTGCAGGCCACCCAAGCATTGCGTGCCGGCACGCAGGAGATGGTTTGTACCTCCAGCTCGCCGCTGGTGGGCATCATCAAGGAATTGGGCGTGTTTGACCTGCCATTTCTGTTTGCCAATGAAAAAGAGGCGGATGCCGTGCTGGACGGCCCGGCTGGCGCCTACTTCAACAAGAAGCTCGAAGAGGCCGGTCTCATCAATCTCGCTTACTGGGAAAACGGCTTTCGCAACCTGACCAACAACAAGCGCCCGGTAACCAAAGCCGAAGACTTTGAGGGCGTGAAGGTTCGCGTCATGCAGAACAACATCTTCCTGGACACTTTCAAGACGCTGGGCACCAACGCCGTTCCGATGAACTTCGGCGAAGTGTTCACTGCGCTGGAAACCAAGACCATCGACGGTCAGGAAAACCCCTTCGTCACGATTGAAACCTCCAAGTTCAATGAGGTGCAAAAGTACCTGAGCGTGACGCGCCATGCCTACACGCCCTTCCTGATTCTCTACAGCAAAAAACTGTGGGACCAGCTCAACCCGCAAGAGCAGGCCGTGCTGCGTGAAGCAGCACTGGAAGGCCAGAAGGTGCAGCGCACTGCTATCCGTTTGCAGTCTGAAAAATCGCTGGCCAGCCTGAAAGCCAAGGGCATGCAGGTCAACGAGATTACCCCGGCCGAGCAGCGCCGCATGTTTGAGAAGGTCAAACCGGTGTATGACAAAAACGTGCCGACGATCGGCTCGGAGCCGGTCAACATCGTGCTGGATGCCCTGAAAAAGGCGCGCGGCGGCTGATCCAGCCTATAGCACTGTGTGATGCAAGGCCGCCAGGGAACGACCCTCGCGGCCTTTTTTTTGTGACTGTTTTCTGGAGTCCGAATTATGAAAATCACCGAGATTGAAACCATTCGACTGGGCGAGTTCCCCAACATCATCTGGGTTCGAATCCATACCGATGAGGGGCTGACCGGGCTGGGTGAAACCTTCATGGGTGCGGCAGCTGTGGAGGCCTACTTGCACGAGTGGGTGGCGCCCAAGCTGTTGGGGCAGGATCCGCTGGCAATCGAAGCGCGCAATCGGGACATAACCGGTTACCTGGGCTGGCGCGGTTCCGGGGTGGAAACGCGCGGCAACTCGGCTGTGGACATTGCGCTGTGGGACATCTTTGGCAAGGCCGCCAACATGCCGGTGCACACCGCACTGGGTGGCAAGAGCCGTGACGCCATTCGCATCTACAACACCTGTGCGGGCTACCAGTATGTGCGCAGCACTGTCAATCAGAATACGGCGAACTGGGGCTTGGGCTCTGCCAAAGACAAAAAAGCCGGGCCTTACGAAGACCTGGAAGGTTTTTTGCACCGTGCCGATGAGGTCGCGCAGTCGCTGTTGTCCGAAGGCATCACGGCAATGAAAATATGGCCGTTTGACCCTGCTGCGGAAAAAAGCCATGGCCAGTACATCAGTAATGAAGATCTGGATGTCGCGCTGGAGCCTTTTCGCAAGATTCGCAACGCAGTTGGCGACAAGATGGACATTATGGTGGAGTTTCACAGTCTGTGGCGTCTGCCCATGGCGCAAAAAATTGCGCGTGCACTCAAGCCGTTCAACACCTTCTGGCACGAAGACGCGATCCGAATGGACAGCCTGGACCTGCTCAAGCAATACGCCAAAGACTGCGATGCGCTGATCTGCGCCAGTGAAACGCTGAGTTACAAATGGGGCTTCAAGGATTTTCTGCAGACCGGTGTGGCCGGTGTGGTCATGCTTGATTTGAGCTGGTGCGGCGGCCTCACAGAGGCGCGCAAAATTGCCGCCATGGCCGATGCGTGGCAGTTGCCTGTTGCGCCGCATGACTGCACCGGACCGGTGGTATGGGCTGCGTCGACGCATTTGTCGCTGCATGCGCCCAACGCGCTGATCCAGGAGAGCGTTCGCGCGTTCTTCACGGGCTGGTACAAAGAGCTGGTGACCGAATTGCCAGTGGTAAAAAACGGCATGATCAGCCTGAACGACAAGCCCGGCTTGGGGCTGGAACTGCTTCCAGATCTGCACAAGCGCGCCGACGCAACCGTAAGAATTTCAAAGGGCTGACGAAAGCCATTTGCCAACCCGAATGGATGCCGCCTGCCGGGAACGAGTGGGTGGTCCATCCGCTGCAGGCCTGCCGCCATGGCAAGACTGCATGCCTTCCACTCACCTGAAAAACTGACAAAGGAATCCATCCAATGAAACTGCCGCTTTCACACCACCCCGACTTCCTGTGGGGCGAACCGGCCGGACAGGCCGCGTTTCCGGAACAGGCCGCCAGCGACGCCAACCTGGAGGTGTTCCATGCAATGGTTGCCTGAAGACGGACTCGCGGGAACGCTTGTCGGACGCGCATGGATTCCCGGTCCGATCCCGGGTCCTGCAGTCATCGTGTTGCGCGCCGACGGGGTGTATGACCTGTCCGACGCTGTCGCCACAATGAGTGACCTGCTCGATGCCGCGGATCCGGTCGCGCTGGTGCGTGCCACGCCCGGGCGCCGCGTCGGTGATCTTGACCAGCTGATGCAGCACACCGGTTCGCAAGCCCCCGACGTCAGCGCATTGCGCCTGCTCGCCCCTTGTGATTTGCAGGTCATCAAGGCGGCCGGCGTCACATTTGCCGCCAGCCTCATCGAGCGTGTCATTGAAGAGCAGGCCATGGGAGATGCAGCGCAGGCCGCGGCCGTGCGGCATCAGGTTGCCGAACTGATCGGCGACAACCTGGGCGCCATCCGGCCCGGTTCGGCGCAAGCCCTGCAATTGAAAGAGTTGCTGATCCAAAAGGGCTTGTGGTCGCAATACCTTGAGGTGGGCATCGGGCCGGATGCGGAGGTGTTTACCAAGGCGCCGGTCCTCTCCAGCGTCGGCGCCGGTGCTCAAATTGGCATTCATCCGGGCTCGGTCTGGAATAATCCAGAGCCCGAGATCGTGCTCGCCGTCAACAGTCGCGGCGAAACCGTTGGCGCCAGCTTGGGCAACGATGTCAACCTGCGCGATTTTGAAGGCAGGAGTGCGCTGTTGCTTGGCAAGGCCAAGGACAACAACGCATCTTGCTCCATCGGGCCGCTCATCCGCTTGTTCGATGCCAGTTTTTCACTCGACGATGTGCGCCAGTGCACGGTCAGTCTGCTGGTGGAAGGCGTCGATGGGTTTGAGTTGCGCGGCAGCAGTTCGATGGCGCAGATCAGTCGTGATCCGCTTGACCTGGTGGCCCAGACCCTGGGCGCGCACCACCAGTATCCCGACGGCATCATGCTGTTCCTGGGCACCATGTTTGCGCCAACGCAAGACCGGGGCGAGCCGGGCAGCGGCTTCACGCACAAACGGGGCGACAGAGTGCATATTTCCAGCCCGAAGCTGGGCAAGCTTGTCAACGAAGTCAATGCATGTGACCGGATCGCGCCCTGGACGTTCGGGCTGCGCCAGTTCTTTGCAAATCTTTCGGCGCGAGGCCTTTTGGTTCGACCCAACCTTCCATGAATTCACATTGACATCAAGTTTCAGGTTGCGCGCAGGCAGCGGTCGGGAGTCGTCGGTAAATTTTCCGGACGATTTCTAATCGTTGCTTGTCAGCCTTGCTGCCCGTGCTGACAGGTCTCGTGGGCAGCAGCACGAAACCCGTGTCAACACGGGTAACTAAGTATTGACCATGCCTGTTGACATGTGAGAAACTTTTTCAAATTGGCCTTACCACTTTACCTGTTGACGCTGTTTCTGCTTTTTAAAAGGCAATGACTGGCGGGCGCTCTTTCAGGAAAGGTGTGATTCCAATATGCACGATTCAACTCAAGCCTATAGATTGGATAGAACCCAAATGAAACTCAGAACCTTCCTCAAATGCATCACCGCCTCCGCCGTGGCCATGGCTTTTAGTTCGGCACATGCGGCCTGGCCGGAACGTCCGATCACGCTGGTCGTGCCTTGGGCTGCAGGGGGTGGCACGGATGCCACCGCGCGCATCGTTGGCGCGCTGCTTGAAAAGGAACTGGGCCAGCCGGTCAACGTGGTCAACCGTGCCGGCGGCAACGGTGTGGTCGGTCACCAGGCGATTTCCGGCGCGCGGGCCGATGGCTACACCATCGGTATGCTGACGGTTGAAATTTCCATGCTGCATCACCAGGGCTTGACCACCCTCACGCCCAAAGATTACACGCCGCTGGCGCTGATGAATGTGGACCCCGCCGCGGTCACGGTCAGCGCGACTTCGCCCTACAAGACCATGGCCGATCTGATGAAGGACATCCAGGCCAATCCGGGCAAGCTCAAGGCCTCGGGCACCGGCCAGGGCGGCATCTGGCATCTGGCGCTGGCCGGCATGCTCAAGGATCTAAAGCTTGAAACCAGCGCCGTCGCCTGGGTGCCGTCCAACGGCGCTGCGCCGGCGATGCTGGAACTGGCGGCCGGCGGCATTGGTATCGTCACTGCCGCCTTGCCAGAAGCACGTTCGTTGATCGATGCCGGTCGCGCCCGTCCGCTGGCGGTGATGTCCGCCACGCCCGCGGCCCTGTATCCCGATGTGCCGACGCTCAAAAGCGTCACCGGCAGCGACTGGACCATGGGCGTCTGGCGTGGGATTGCCGGCCCCAAGGGTCTGCCGGCAGATGTGCAGAAAAAAATGGAAACGGTGCTGAAAAAAATCAACGAGAGCAAGGAATACAGGGGCTTCATGGCCGGTCGCGGCTTTGGCGTGGCCTATGCCGATGCCGCCGGTTTCGGCCAATTCATGGACAAGGGCGATGCCGACATGGGTAAGGTCCTGAGCGGGCTGGGCATGGCCAAATAGTCCCGGAGAAACGGTCTGCGCACGCTGTCTGCGCTGCCGGCTTTTAATTCCTGATCGTTTGCCTGCAGCGCAGGCAAACGATCCAAAAGGCATCAATGCCAACAAGTTTGCCCCGGCTGCGATCAACCATTGATCGTTGCCCGACACCACCAGGCGCCTCATGAGAATCAACGACGTTTTATCCGGCATTCTGATCGGCACTTTTGGCGCCGCGATTTACCTGCACGCGCAGTCCTTTCCACCCATGCCGGGCCAGGATGTCGGGCCGAAGATGTTCCCGCAACTGATTGCGGCCGGCCTGATGATTTGCGCGGCAATGCTGGTTGTAAAGGGCCTGAAAACCCTCAAGACTCAATCCTGGATCACCGTGCCCGGCTGGGTGAGGCAGGGCCGGACCACTCTCGGCTTTGTGCTGATTCCCCTGGTGCTGGCGTTTTATGTGGCTGTCTCGGAACGTCTCGGCTTCCTGCCGACCGCGGTGGTCCTGCTGATGGCCTTGTTTCTGGTGTTTGAAGTCAAGCTCAGGACCGCAATCCCCATCGCGCTGCTGGGCTCACTGGGCATCCACACGCTTTTCTACAAGCTGCTCAAGGTGCCGCTGCCTTGGGGCATCCTCGAATCGTTCTCCTGGTAAACCGAAAGCCATCCAATGCTCGCCCATCTCTACGCGGCCTTCGGCCAGGTTTTCGATCCTTATGTGCTGGTCGTCATTCTGGCGTCGGCAATGTATGGACTGTTTGTAGGCGCCGTGCCAGGCCTGAGCGCCACCATGGCGGTGGCTCTGCTGGTGCCCGTCACCTTTTTCATGCCGGCGGTTCCGGCGGTCGCCGCCATGGTGACCGCCACCGCGATGGCGATTTTCTCCGGCGACATACCGGGCTGCCTGCTGCGCATCCCAGGCACGCCGGCCTCGGCGGCCTACACCGACGAGAGTTATGCGATGACCAAAAAGGGCCAGTCCGAAGTGGCGCTGGGCGCCGGCCTGGTGTTCTCGGCGGTCGGCGGCCTGTTTGGCACCCTGGTGCTGATCACCGCCGCGCCGTCACTGGCGGAACTGGCCCTGAAGTTTTCCTCGTACGAGTATTTTTGGCTGGTTCTGCTCGGCCTGACTTGCTCGATCATGATCGCGTCCAGCAGCCCCCTGAAGGGTTTTGTCTCGCTGTTCCTCGGCTTGCTGATCGCCAGCGTCGGCATGAACAACCCGGCCGGCCTGCCGCGCTTTACCTTCGGCAACAGCGATCTGCTGGGCGGCTTGTCGCTGGTTCCCATCATGGTCGGCATGTTCGCGGTTTCCGAAGTGCTGCGTTACGCGATCACCGCACGGAACAAGGTGGGGATAGTGCAAAGCAGCATAGGCAATGTGTTCAAGGGCATGTGGGGCTTGGCGGTCAAATACCCCCTGTCGGTCCTGCGCGGCAGTGTGCTGGGCACGGTGGTGGGCGCGCTGCCCGGCGCGGGCGCGGACATTGCCGCCTACATGTCGTATGCGGTGAGCAAGAAATTCTCCAAGGAGCCGGAGAAATTCGGCACTGGTCACCCCGAGGGCATTGTTGAATCGGGCGCGGCCAACAACTCCTCTCTGGCCGGCGCCTGGATTCCGGCGCTGGTCTTCGGCATCCCGGGCGACTCGATCACTGCGATCGTGATCGGCGTGCTGTACATGAAAAACCTCAACCCCGGACCGATGATCTTCATTGAAAACCCTGTCGCGATGTATGCGGTGTTCATTGTTTTCATCCTGGCCAATCTGCTGATGCTGCCCCTGGGCTTCCTGACCATCAAGCTGGCCAAGAAAATCCTGAAGGCCCCGCGCAACATATTGATGCCGCTGATCCTGCTGTTTTGCATCGTCGGCGCCTACTCGATCAACAACAGCGCGTTCGACGTCGGCATCATGCTGGCCTTTGGCCTGCTGGCCTATCTGATGGAGGAAAACGGCTTTCCGATTGCACCGACGATTCTTGGCGTGGTGCTGGGCGGCATGCTGGAGGAGACCTTCGTCAGCTCGATGATCAAGGCCGATGGCAATTTCATCGAATTTTTCAATCGCCCGATTGCCGGCACCCTGGGCGTTCTGACCCTGCTGATATGGGTCCTGCCGGTGGTGATTCGCATGCTGAGCAAACAACCACGCAACAAAGGATTTACATGATGGATGATTTGAAAGACAAGGTGGTTCTGATCACCGGTGCTTCGACCGGCATAGGCGCCGCCTGCGCCCTGGCCTTTGGCGCGCAGGGCTGCAAGGTGGTGGTGCACTTCCACAGTTCGAAGGCTGCCGCGCTGGCGGTGGCCAAGGCGGTTGAAGAGGCTGGCGGCGAGGCGCTGGTTGTCCAGGGCGATCTGCGGCTGAGCGCTGACTGCGAACGGCTGGTGGCAGAAAGCGCAAGGCGCTTTTCCCGCATCGATGTCCTGATCAACAACGCCGGCGCGCTGGTCAAGCGCGTGCCGATCAACGAGCTCAGCGATCAGATGTTCGATGACATCGTCGGCCTCAATGTGCGCTCGATGATGATGTGCACCAAGTACGCGGTAGCCCATATGCCGGACGGCGGCAGCATCATCAACCTGACCAGTGTCGCCGCGCGCAATGGCGGCGGCCCGGGCGCCAGTCTGTATGCCGGCTCCAAGGGTTTCGTCAGCACCGCCACCAAGGGCCTGGCCAAGGAACTGGTGGGCCGCAAAATTCGGGTCAATGCGGTCGCGCCCGGCGTCATCAGCACGCCTTTTCACGACAAGTTTTCCACCCCCGAGCAACTCGAAGCGATGCGCCTGACGATTCCGATGGGCCGGCTCGGGACGGTAGATGAATGCGTCGGCGCCTTCCTCTACCTCGCCTCCGAAAAGCTATCCAGTTACGTGACCGGGCAAATCATGGAAATCAATGGCGGTCAATACATGCCTTGAGTTTTTTTACTGGCCAGTCCGGGCTGGTTAAGACACGGGGCTATTGTCGCCCTGTCTTCCAGGCAGGCTTGATTCACCCAATCCGTGCGGTGCGAGCGCGCCGTTTTTACGAAGAAAGAGACAGATGGCAGAACGTAACCAATACAATTTTTCAGGTCGCCATGCGATCGTGACAGGCGGCGGCGCCGGCATCGGTCTGGCGATTTCGCATCGTTTGGTCGAAGGCGGTGCAACGGTCAGCCTGTGGGACCGTGATCCTGACCTGCTGGAGCAGGCCCGCAGCACTTTTGGCGATGTGAAGCCGCAAGTGGTGACCGTGGATGTGTCCGATGCGGATGCTGTCGTCGCGGCCAGGGATGCTACCTTGCAGGCTGCTGCCGGGATTGACATCCTGGTCACCAGCGCCGGCATTACCGGACCGAACACAACCCTCTGGGACTATCCCGTCGCAGACTGGGACAAGGTGATCGGTGTCAATTTGCGCGGCCCGTTTCTGTGCTGCCGTGCCGTCGTGCCGCACATGCGCGAGAAAAACTACGGACGGATCGTCAATATTGCCTCGATCGCGGGCAAGGAGGGCAATCCCAATGCCTCTGCCTACAGCGCCTCCAAGGCCGGCGTCATTGGCATGACCAAATCGCTTGGCAAAGAGTTGGCGCAGACGGGAATCCGGGTGAATTGCATCACGCCAGCGGCTGTGCGAACCGGCATATTTGCCCAGATGACCCAGCAACACATCGATTTCATGCTGTCCAAGATCCCGATGAACCGCTTTGGCGAAGTCGAGGAAATTGCTGCACTTGTGGCCTGGCTGTCGTCGGAAGATTGTTCTTTTTCAACTGCTGCCGTGTTTGACATCTCCGGCGGCAGGGGCACTTACTGATGCAGGCCGCTGATCGCTATTCCACGCAAGCGTTGATCCACTTCGCACAAGAGTTGCTGCAGGCGGCGGGCATGGCCTCGGTGCAAGCCGAGGCGGTTGCCCGCACGCTGGTCGAAGGCGACCTGCTGGGCCATGACACGCACGGGCTGGCATTGCTGGCACCCTATATCAAAGAACTCGAAAGCGGCGCAATGGCGCGCGAGGGCGCCCCTGACGTTCTTTCAGACCGGGGTGCATCGCTGATGTGGGACGGGCGGCGTTTGCCCGGACCGTGGCTGGTGTTGAGCGGAATCGATGCGCTGGTGCCGCGCGCACGCGAATACGGCAGCGCGACGCTGGTCATCCGGCGCAGCCACCACATCGCCTGCCTGGCGACCTATCTGCTGCGCGCGACCGAAGCCGGCTTCATGCTGGTGCTGGCCTGTTCGGACCCGGCCGTCCAGAGCGTCGCGCCCCACGGCGGAACCCGGCCGGTCTTTACCCCCAACCCGATTGCCGTCGGCATTCCGACGTCCACCACGCCGTTCCTGGTGGATATTTCTTCCTCGATCACGACCAACGGCATGAGTGCGAGGCTGCACAAGGCCGGCGAGCAGTTTGACGAAGCCTGCATGCTGGATGCTGCCGGAAATCCGAGCCGCGACCCCGGCGTACTGGCTACCAATCCGCCTGGAACCATTCTGCCTCTGGGCGGCATGACGGCCGGGCACAAGGGCTTCGGGCTGGGATTGTTGATCGAGGCGCTCACTGGCGGACTGGCTGGTCATGGCCGCGCCGATCCCGCCGACGGCTGGGGTGCCACCGTGTTCATGTCACTCTACGATCCTGCTGCATTCGGCGGCACGGCAGACTTTCTGCGCCAGACCGATTGGATCGGGGACGCGTGCAGGCACAACCCGCCACGGCCTGGCTTCAATAACGTGCGCATGCCCGGCGACCGCGGGCTGGCCCGCAGGACGGAACAAACGCGTGACGGCCTCACGCTGTTCTCGACCATCCCGCCCATGCTGCAGGAATGCGCGCAGCGCTACGGCCTTCACTTTCCGGCACCGATGCAAGCGTCTGCCGCCTGATCGGCGCCCTGAGGTATTTCAGGATATGGCCTGGTGAAGCGGGCCCTAGAGTCAAGATTGCGACCCACAAGCTTTGCGCCTTTCGTCTGGTACCGCATTGCGTTTGGCATTGCGGTGCTGGCTACTTCCTGGCGCGGGCTGGTGACTTGGGCGGGTTAAGCCACAACGCCCAGTTTTTATTCAGGTTTGACGGGCTGCCAGCCATGGCGGCCCTTTTTTTTGGCTTGCTGCTGGTCACTGGCATGGAGGGCAGGCGCCACGCATGGGTAAACCCCAAGCAGCGACGGTCCAAGTCTTGGTATATTTATCCATTATGTAGACACATTGTCCACATAATGGATATTATTTATGACTATTGATGCCTCTGACCCGTCGCCATTGATGCCTTATCAATTCCCGAACCCACCTGATGCCTTGCCTGAAATCGTGGTCCAGCATGCGATTCCTACCGACGAGAGGCTTTGGGTTCCACAAGCTGAAAACGTGTGGTTCCGTCCGCTGTGCCTGAACGCCAGCCAGGGCTACTGGACAAATTTGCTGCGCGTGCGCAAGTCCGGCGTGCTCAGCCGCCACCGTCATCCGCAGGCCGTGCATGGCTTTGTGCTCAAGGGCCGCTGGCGCTACCTGGAGCATGACTGGGAGGCCACTGAAGGCAGTTATGTTTTTGAGCCACCGGGCGAAACCCACACCCTCTATGTGCCGGAAGACGTGGAAGAAATGATTACCTACTTCCAGGTCAACGGGGTGATGTATTACACCGATCCCTGGGGCAAGGGCATGGGCTACGAAGATGTTTTCACCAAGATCGACATGTGCCGCAAGCACTTTGAGAACGTGGGCCTGGGGGCCGACTACGCCCAGCAGTTCATTCGCTGACCATCAAGATGGTGCATCAACCCAACAGAAATATTTAAATGACCTACCAGACAACAATTTTCAAGGGCAAGCGGGCCTTGGTGGCCGGTGCAACGCAGGGCATAGGCGCCGTGATCGCCAACCATCTTGCCGCGCTGGGCGCCCACGTCACCGCGTTCGGGCTCGGACCCGGCGACGGCACGCTGGACCCGGCCGTGCAGGTGCGGCAGGCCGATGTGACGTTGGCGCAAAGCCTGGACGATGCGCTGGCCAGCATCGACCAGCTCGACATCGTGTTCAACTGCGCCGGCATCCTCAAACGCGGCGCCGAGCATGACCTGGAGGTGTTCGAGCAGGTGCTGGCCGTCAACCTGACCGGCACCATGCGGGTCTGCACGGCCACGCGTGCGCGCCTGAAGGCTAGCCGGGGCTGCATCGTCAACACCGCCTCCATGCTGAGCTTTTTTGGCGGCGGGCTGGTGCCGGCATACGCGGCCAGCAAGGGCGGGGTGGCGCAGCTTACCAAGTCGCTGGCCATCGCCTATGCGGCTGACGGCATCCGCGTCAATGCCATCGCCCCCGGCTGGATCGCCACGCCGCTCACACAGGCCTTGCAGGACGACCCGGCGCGCGCCGGCCCCATTCTGGCGCGCACACCGCTGGGCCGCTGGGGCACGCCGGCCGACGTGGCCCAGGCGGCCATGTTTTTATGCACGCCCGCTGCGGCCTTCATGACTGGCGTGATCCTGCCCGTGGATGGGGGCTACATGATCGCCTGAATCATTCCATTTCTGCTTCAAAGCGACAGGTCGTTGCACCCGCCTTGCCTTGCCACGGCACTGCCTGCCGCGGGGCGCCTCATCTCGCAGTGAATTGGAAATGGAATCAGCAGTTCAGGGCGGCAT
This sequence comes from Polaromonas sp., assembly GCA_030650875.1. Taxonomy (GTDB): domain Bacteria; phylum Pseudomonadota; class Gammaproteobacteria; order Burkholderiales; family Burkholderiaceae_C; genus Polaromonas. The sequence continues at coordinate 34,233 of JAUSDK010000175.1, read as the reverse complement.
GGATAATCCGGTTCATTGCCGATTCACCGCCGTTCCTCACCACTCACTGCCTTGCCCAAGTCCACGTCACGCTCACAGCCCGCCACTTCCGCGCCCGCCCTTGCCCAGGTTGCTGGAACGGCGTCGTTTTCAAAGTTCATGCACGTGCTGCAGCTTGTGGCCGACGCCGACGAGCCACTCAACGTCGGCGGGCTGGTGCGTGCCAGCGGTTACCCGCGGCCCACGGTGCACCGCATCGTGGCAGCCCTGCTGGCCGAGCGGCTGCTGGTGGAAAATACCAGCAGCGCATCGCTCGGCTTGGGCCCCAGGCTAATCCAGCTGGCCAGCCGCAGTTGGGGCCGGTCGGAACTCCGGCTGGCGGCGGTGGACGAACTCAAGCGACTGCGCGACGCGACCGGTGAAACCGTACACCTGGCCGTGCCCAACGGCACCAGCATGGTCTTCATCGAAAAGCTGGAGAGTCCCAGCGCCGTGCGCATGACGTCCCGTATCGGCACCAGCGTGTCGCTGCATGCTACGGCCGTGGGAAAAGCCTACATGGCCGCGCTGGATGCCGCAACGCTGGACAGTCTGCTTAAGGATTTGCCCCTGCCGCGCTACACGCCCAACACCCTGGTGGCGCTTGAAGATTTAAGAGCGCAGTTGCAGGTCACACGCGAACGGGGCTGGTCTGTGGACAGTGAAGAAAATGAAGCCGGAATTTTCTGTTTTGGCGCCCCCATTCTTGGTGCACGCGGGGTGCCGGTGGCTGCCATCAGCGTCAGTACGCTAATTTTTCGGCAGAAAGAAGATACGGAACAGGCCTATGTAGCGCCCCTGCTGGAGGCCTGCCGCGTGATTTCGGCCCATATTGCGCAGACCCCTTCGCTGTCGGTTGCCGATATTCTGTAGCTGTATTCGGAGAGGGAACTGACCAAAGTGCTTGCGGTGGCGGCACCATGATCTTGGACAAGTATGGTGCCGCTGAGGTAATCCCAATTGCGCTGCGCTCCACAGGGGCTACCTTCGATGAAGTCGAATTGAAAACATCAGAAATCCAGAATGACAAAAACCGGGGCAGCACCGTCCAGGTGCGAGTGGAGGGTCGGCCGGGATTCGGACGGAATCCGGCGTTTTTTACTCCAAGCTGTTGTTTCAATTGATAAAAGTGCTTGGCGTTGCGCGATTGCAAGGTGAGCCTTGACCCCATCCCATTACACACAAGTCACCCATCGTTGAACTGCCGGGCATAACGGGCGCCCTTGACAAAGACGGCAATCTCCTGCGTGCCCAGCCAAATCGTCCTGGCTCCCGGTTCACCATCGTGCTTTCTGCCAAAAAAACCGCCGCCCCCCCCCAGATGGAGTCATGAGCAAAAAATCAAATCGTTTTTCCCCGGAAGTTCGCGAACGTGCTGTACGCATGGTGCAGGATCACCGTGGCGAATAGGTGAGCATCAGATGCCTTAACCCTGCCGTATTCGATCCTGGCGCCCTGCGCCAGGGCAGCGATCTCTGATTACATGTCGGCCTCACAAGGGCGCTTGACCCGATACAGCGTTACTGCACCCGAGGGGGAATCGTTATCAGTTGGGGCGCTGAAGCACTGGTGCGCCAAATACTGGTTGGCGCTGTCGCAAGATTGGCGCATACCTGACGAGGCACTTTGATGGTGTTTGCCCAATGGATGGGATCATGCAGGTGGGCCATCTAAAACCAGACACCAAAGGCCAGTTGCGCTGGGTCATACGCCCCAAATCAAGGATTCGCTCGTATCGCCTGGGCGGGGGATGACATCAACGATTGGAAAATTTACCACATGGGCCTGGGCGGCAACCCGACATGGCTGTTTTGCAGGCCCCTGCCCCTCTATGCTGGAAAGTATCAGACACGAAAAGCCGCGAAGTCCCCATTTCCGTGCGTTGAATCGCAAGATGCTGCGGGGGACCGCATGGGGAACTGCAAACCCAGAAAAGAAAAAACCCTAAGTAAATCAATCACTTAGGGTTATGTCTTGGCGGAAACGGAGAGATTCGAACTCTCGATGAGGCTCTACACCCCATACTCCCTTAGCAGGGGAGCACCTTCGGCCACTCGGTCACGTTTCCAATTCCATCATTATGGCACGACTTCGGGGCTGTTTCAGGCGACGGGCTGGTCCAGGTCAAAAGCTTTGTGCAGCGCGCGCACGGCCAGCTCCATGTATTTTTCGTCAATCACCACGGAGGTCTTGATTTCGCTGGTCGAGATCATCTGGATATTGATGCCCTCTTCGCTCAACACCCTGAACATTTTGCTGGCAATGCCGACATGGCTGCGCATGCCAATACCGACGATGCTGACCTTGCAAATCTTGGCGTCGCCAACGACTTCCTTGGCACCTAATGCCGGCACCACTTTGGAAGTGAGCAGGTCCATGACCTTGGCATAGTCGTTGCGGTGCACGGTAAAGCTGAAGTCGGTTTTACCGTCTTTGCTGATGTTCTGGATGATCACATCGACTTCGATGTTGGCGTCAGCCACGGCGCCCAGGATCTGGTACGCGATGCCCGGGGTGTCTGGCACGCCGAGTACAGAAATTTTGGCTTCGTCGCGGTTGAACGCGATGCCCGATACGATGGCTTGTTCCATGTTTTCGTCTTCCTCAAAACTGATCAAAGTGCCTGACCTGGCTTCTTCGTTGATGTCAATATTCCAGTCGGTGAAGCTGGACAGCACGCGCAGCGGCACCTTGTATTTGCCGGCAAATTCGACCGAGCGAATTTGCAGCACCTTGGACCCCATGGAGGCCATCTCCAGCATCTCTTCAAAGCTCACGGTTTTCAGGCGGCGGGCTTCGGGCACCACGCGCGGGTCGGTCGTGTAGACACCATCGACGTCGGTGTAGATCAGGCATTCGTGGGCCTTCAGGGCCGCCGCAATGGCCACTGCGGACGTGTCCGAGCCGCCCCGGCCCAGCGTGGTGACGTTGCCGCCCTCATCCATACCCTGAAAGCCGGTGATGATCACGACTTTGCCGGCGTCCAGATCGGCGCGCACCCGCACGTCGTCAATCGACTCGATACGGGCCTTGGTGTAGGCGCTGTTGGTTTTGATGGTGACTTGCCAGCCGGCGTAACTCACGGCCTGCATGCCTTCTGCCTGCAACGCGATGGCCAGCAGGGCACTGGAGGCCTGCTCGCCGGTGGCGGCCAGCGCATCCAGTTCGCGGCCATAAGCGTCGCCGGGATGGGCAGGCGCCAATTCTTTGGCCAGGCCCAGCAGTCGGTTGGTTTCGCCACTCATGGCACTGGGAACAACGACCATCTGGTGGCCGGCCCGTGCCCACTTGGCAACGCGCTTGGCGACATTGCGAATGCGCTCTGGCGAGCCCATCGATGTACCGCCGTATTTATGAACGATCAAAGCCATTGCAGGAGGTCAATCAAGATTGTTGGTTGCGAACTTTGCTCTTTTTGCACAAACGGGCAGCCCTACGCGCCGCTGCGTCAATGCACTGGCAGCCCCATGACTGCCGGCAAAGCCTTAAATTATAACGAGGCCAACCCGGCCGGGCCGACGCCTGGCGCCGCCTTGCCCGCGGCCGGCAAATAGTGCAACACAGCCCCTTGCCGAATGACATGCCCGGCAGCCACCTTGAGGTGGATCTGGTGCCCGCGCGTGGTGCAAGCAGCCACTTGCCGCAGCAACTGGGCCATTTGCGCGGCACTGGGCGTGGCCCGGTGCTGCTGCAACCAGTGGCGCAGCAAATTGGCCTGGCGCGGCTGCGACAGCACCTGCAACGCGGCAATAGCGGGAGGTGCGCCTACGGCCATCAAGTCCTGCTGGGCAATGTCAAGCAGCAGGCCATGCGCCTGCGCGGCGTGCTGGGCACTGCGTGCAAAGGTGCGGCGGAACTGGGGGATGGCCTGGTCCAGCGCCGGCAGCAAGCGCGCCCGAATCCGGTTGCGGGTGTAGCGCTCGTCGGTGTTGCTCGGATCATCCAGAAAAGGAATCTGCTGGGCCACCACCCATTGGCGCAAACTGGCCGCCGTGATCTGCAGCAGCGGGCGGTAAAACGCGGCGCCATGGCGCTCAAACTGCGCCGCCATGGACGCAAGACCCGGCAAGCCGGCACCCCGGCTGAGCGCCAGCAACAGGGTTTCAACCTGGTCGTCGGCATGCTGGCCCAGCAGCACTCCGGCCAGCCCATGCTGTTGGGCCGCTAAAGCCAGCGCCGCATAGCGCGCGCGGCGCGCGGCGTCTTCTGGGCTTTCACCAGAGGCATGACCTGCATCGACGCGCACCACATGCAGCGGCACCGACAAACCAGCGCACACAGACCCGCACACGCGCACAAAGTCGTCGGCGGCCGCCTGAAGTCCATGGTGAATGTGAATCGCCTGAACCTGGCCGGGCCACCGCTGCGCGGCAGCCAGCAGCAAGGCGGTGGAATCAGCGCCGCCGCTGTAGGCAATGCCCCAGGGCGGTGGCGCTGACAACATGGCCGCCGTCAGGGCCGCCAGCGCCGGGTTCACGGGCAGCGCCGAAGAGCTACTTGCTGATGTCAGCTTTGGTGTCGGTAAATCGGCCATAGCTTTGCAGGCGTTCGTAGCGGCGGTCCAGCAGCTCCTTGACCTTCAAATCGCTGACCTGGCGGAAGGCATCGTTGAGCGCCCGCTTCAGGAAAGCGGCCATTTGCTTGGGATCGCGGTGCGCGCCGCCCACGGGCTCGTTGACGATCTTGTCTATCACGCCCAGCGCCTTGAGCCGGTGGGCGGTGATGCCCAGAGCTTCGGCCGCTTCCTGCGCCTTGTCGGAGGTCTTCCAGAGAATGGAAGCGCAGCCTTCGGGGCTGATGACGGAATAGATCGAATATTGCAGCATCACCACCTGGTCACCCACCGAAATGGCCAGCGCGCCGCCGGAGCCGCCCTCGCCAATGATGGTGGTGATGATGGGCACTTCGAGCTGCGCCATTTCAAAGATGTTGCGGCCAATGGCTTCAGACTGGCCGCGCTCTTCGGCTTCAATACCCGGATAGGCCCCGGGTGTATCGACAAAGGTGAACACCGGCAGCTTGAACTTTTCAGCCGTTTTCATCAGGCGCAAGGCCTTGCGGTAGCCCTCCGGCTTGCTCATGCCAAAGTTGCGCAAGCCGCGCTCCCGGGTGTCGCGCCCTTTTTGGTGGCCCAGCACCATGCATGCGGTGCCGTTAAAGCGGGCCAGCCCCCCCACAATGCTCAGATCGTCGGCAAAATGCCGGTCGCCGTGCAGCTCGACAAAGTCGGTAAAGATTTCCCGGACGTAATCCAGCGTGTAGGGGCGCTCGGCATGGCGGGCAATCTTGGTGATCTGCCACGGCGTCAAAACGCTGTAGATGTCTTTGGTGAGTTGCTGGCTTTTTTTGGCCAGCTGGTCAATTTCTTCTGAAATATCGACCGCCGACTCCGTTTGCACATAACGCAATTCTTCAATTTTCCCTTCAAGGTCCGCAATCGGCTGCTCGAAATCAAGGAATGTTTTTTTTGCCATGGTCTGCTCCTCAAGCTGCTTGAACTTTAATCTGTGCGGTGGCGGGCTCTTTGCCCAGAACCGGCACCGGGTCCAGAGAGCGCCAAATATACCAAGTTGCGACGCTGCAATAAGGCGCCCAGGCGGCAGCAACTTCCCGCGCGTCGCTGCGGCTGACGGATTCGCCTGAAAAATAGTTCTGGCTGATGCCATTGATCAGGCCCACATCGTCCAGCGGCAGCACGTTGGGGCGCGTCAGGTAAAAAATCAGAAACATCTCGGCGGTCCAACGACCAATCCCGCGAATCGCCACCAGCTCGGCAATGATGGCGTCGTCGTCCATGGACTGCCAGTCCTTTACGTGGACCTTGCCTGCGTCAAAGTGAATCGACAAATCGACCAGGTATTCCACCTTGCGCGCGCTCAAGCCCGACGCCCGCATGTCGTCCACCTTGAGCCTGAGCACATGGGCCGGCGTCATTTCACTGGGCAGCGCGGCAAAGCGGTGCCACACCGCCTGGGCCGACTTGACCGAGATCTGCTGGCCCACGATGCTGCGCGCGAGCGTGCTGAAAGCGTCGCCGCGCGCCTGCAGGCAGGTGTCCCCCAGCGTGGGAATAAGCCGCTTCATGACCCGGTCTTTTTTCAGCAGATGCTTGCGGGCATCAGCCCAGTAGGCAGGCGCGATGACGGCAGTCTCGGAGCGCTCCGCAGCCTCGATCAGCCCGGCGCTTCCAGGGCTGCTTTTTGCTACATTTTTCATGGCAACTCACACCCTGTTTGCAAGGACTGGAGGCCAAAACAGCTTAAATACTTCACGACTGCACCTCCCATGTGGTGCCTTCAGGCGAATCCTTCAGCACAATGCCCTTGGCCAGCAAGTCGCTACGAATGCGGTCCGCCAATGCAAAATCCCTGGCCTTTTTGGCATCTGCGCGCTCGGCAATCAGTTGCTGGATACGGACATCATCAAGCCCCGCACCAGCCTGAAGGTAACGCGCTGGCGCGCTCTGCAGCAGTCCCAGGCAACCGCCCAGCGCCTTGAGCAGCCCGGCCAGTTCGGCGGACCGGGTCTTGTTGACCTCGCCGGCCAAATCAAACAGCACGGCAATCGCTTCGGGCGTCCCAAAGTCCTCGTCCATGGCCGCCTTGAAACGGGTAGCAAAGGGATCAGCCCAGTCCAGCGCCTGTTCGGCGGGCGCCACAAGTTCCAGCGCGGTGTAAAGCCGCTTGAGCGAGTTGCGGGCATCGTCCAGATGAGCATCGCTGTAATTCAACGGGCTGCGGTAGTGGGCGCGGATGATGAAAAAACGCACCGTCTCGGCATCGTAGCGGGCCAAAATCTCGCGTATGGTGAAAAAGTTGCCCAATGACTTGGACATCTTTTCGTTGTCAACCCGCACAAAACCGTTGTGCATCCAGATGCTGGCCAACGGCTTGCCATGGGCGCCTTCCGACTGGGCGATTTCGTTCTCATGGTGCGGAAACTGCAGGTCGGCACCGCCGCCATGGATGTCAAACGACTCGCCCAGCAACTCACAGGCCATGGCCGAGCACTCAATATGCCAGCCGGGCCGGCCTGGCCCGTAGGCGCTGTCCCATTTAGCGTCAGCCGGTTCGCTCGGCTTGGCACTTTTCCAGAGCACAAAGTCCAGAGGATCGTCCTTGCCGTCCAGCACTTCGACCCGCTCACCGGCACGCAGTTCGTCAAGCGACTTGCCCGACAGCTTGCCGTAGCCCGCAAACTTGCGTACCGCGTAGTTCACATCGCCCTTGTTGTGCCCGCTGCGGGACTGGTAAGCCAGGCCCTTTTTTTCCAGCGTGCCAATCAGGCTGAGCATTTGAGGCACGAAATCGGTGGCGCGCGGCTCATATGTGGGGCGCTCAATGCCCAGCGCATCGGCATCCTGGTGCAAGGCATCGACCATGCGGTCGGTCAACGCGCGTATGGTTTCGTCGTTTTCAAGCGCCCGTTTGATGATTTTGTCGTCAATATCGGTCACGTTGCGAACATAGGTAACTTCCAGCCCGCTCAGGCGGAGCCAGCGCTGGACCACATCAAACGCCACCATGGCCCGTGCATGGCCCAAGTGGCAAAGGTCATACACCGTCATGCCGCACACGTACATACGTGCCTGGCCGGGAACCAAGGGGGAAAAAACTACTACGTCACGCGACAGCGTGTTGTAAATGCGTAGGCTCATGGAAGGTCTGGGTACGGGGACTGAGTTCAATCGGGCAATCCGTCGATCAGTCCGAAATGGGGAAGGAGAACTTTATCTCACGGGCGTTGCAGTTCGACCGAAGTGATAAAACCAATGCGCCAGCACGTGCAATAAAAAGGAACGCGCGATATTTTGGCGTCAGTGAACTATACCCCCTCAGCTACAATCTGCGCGATATTCAGCCAGTGCCACAGCATGCTGCTTACGCCTCAGACCCTTGGCAATCGGGGGAGTTTTGTAGAACTTTTCCGGACTGGCAGCCGTGAAACGTCGTCAAAACGGACCCCACAACCGCGAGAGTTCTTATGTCCACGCCAGCATCCTTGTTGCGCCACCCTCTGTCGGCCGCCCTGCGCTGCTTGTTCCTGGCCGCCACGCTGTCGGTATGCACGGCCTATGCCGATGACTATGCAGACGTCAGCCGCCTGATGCGCGCCAAGCAGTATCCTGACGCGATGGCCAAGGCCGAGCAGTACCTGGCGAGCAAGCCACGCGACCCGCAAATGCGCTTTCTCAAGGGCGTGATCCTGACTGAAACCGGCAAGACGGCCGACGCCATCTCCGCGTTTACCAAAATCACGGAAGACTACCCCGAGTTGCCTGAGCCTTACAACAACCTGGCCGTACTTTACGCAGGACAGAGTCAATTCGACAAGGCCAGGGCGGCACTTGAAATGGCGATTCACACCAATCCCGGCTATGCCACGGCCCATGAAAACCTCGGCGATGTCTACGCCCGACTCGCCAGCCAGGCTTACAGCAAAGCCTTGCAGCTTGACGGCGGCAACGCAGCCCTGCCGCCCAAACTGGCCTTGATCCGTGCCTTGCTCTCGGCCGACAGCAAAGCACCGCAAAAGCCTGATGCCGCAGCGCCAACGCCTGTCCCCGCGCCTGTGGCGGTGAGCAAACCCGCATCTGCGGCACCACCCCCGGTAGCTGCCGCAGCACCAAGCACCGTCAAGCCAGCCGGTCCGGCGCCGGCCACTATCCCAGCCAGTGCCGATGCAGAGAAAAGCCTGGAGTCAGCTGTGCGCCCAAGCCGCAAGACGCTTGAGTTGGCAAAGATCGGCGAGCGCTGGGTGATAGTCCAGGAATCCATGGGCAGTTAATGCGCAAAGGTCCATCCGGTCAGCCCTATCTGAACTTGCCTGCCCTTCCCACTGCATTCAAAGCAAACCATATCCAGTTGAAGTGCGCATGATACGAGCGCTGATAGCACTATTCCTGATAACGCCAAGCCTGGCGTTACAGGCGTCTCCTGCGCGTGTTGAAAGCAAGGCCCTTCCGTCGGCCCAAGCACCGGATGCCAACAAGCGGCCAATAGTGCCCCCCGCAACACGGCGCGCCGTCGTCCATCCGCCCGCCAGGCCGGGCGGCGAGGTGCAAGCGCGCCTGATTGAAATTTACAAACTCGTCGGCCAGGGAGGCACCCGGGACTTCACCAGCGTTGGCAAAACGATGGAAGAATGGACACCCGCGCTGCAAGCCGAAGTCCAGCAGCTGCTAGGACGCGACATCAAACTCAAGGAAGTGTCTTACTTAAGCAGGACCGACAGCAGCGACACTATGGTGCTGACTTTTGGCGAGCTGATCAATGGCGCCAGCCGGGGCTCCGCCAAACACCAGTACGGGGCCAGCCAGGGAAGCCAGTGGAAAATATTTTTTGAAGGACCGATTTAATGGCATTTGCAAGATTCGGTGCGCTGCGGCGCACATTGCTGGCAGCTGCCGCTGCCGGCGCCCTGGTTTGCCTGACTGGCCCGGCGCTGGCCGAGGGCACACCTAAAGTGAAATTCACCACCAGCGAGGGGGATTTTATGGTTGAGGTCTACCCCGACAAAGCACCAAAAACGGTTGAGAACTTTCTGCAGTACGTCAAAGACAAGCACTACGACGGCATGATTTTTCACCGCGTGATCAACAACTTCATGGTGCAGGGCGGCGGCTACGACAGTGCCTATGCCGAGCGGAAAACCCGCCCCCCCGTGGTGCATGAAGGCCGTGAAGCGCTCGCCAGGGGCGGGCCGAAAAACGTGGTCGGCACCCTGGCCATGGCGCGCACCAATGACCCGAATTCCGCATCCTCGCAGTTCTTCATCAACGTCAAGGACAACGACTTCCTGAACCCTTCGACCCAGGCGCCCGGCTACACGGTATTCGGCAAGGTTGTGGGCGGCATGGACGTGGTCAACAAGATCAAGGCCGTGCCAACTGGTGCGGGCGGCCCCTTCCCCTCGGACGTTCCAAAGACGCCCATCATCATCAAATCTGCAACCCTCGTTAACTGATTCAGGACACTTATGAGCAACCCGAAAGTAGAACTCCACATTGCCAACTACGGCGTCATCACCCTGGAACTGGACGCTGAGAAAGCCCCCAAGAGCGTCGCCAACTTCCTGAACTACGTCAACAAAGGCCACTACACCAACACCGTGTTTCACCGCGTGATCCCCGGCTTCATGGTGCAGGGCGGCGGTTTTGAGGTCGGCATGAAGCAAAAGCCGACCGACGGCGAGATTGAAAACGAAGCCACCAACGGCCTGAAAAACGACAACTACACCGTTGCCATGGCCCGCACCAATGCACCGCATTCGGCCAGCTCACAGTTTTTCATCAACGTGGCAGACAATGCTTTCCTGAACCACACCGGCCAGAACGCTTCCGGCTGGGGCTATGCCGTGTTCGGAAAAGTGGTGGGCGGCAAAGACGTGGTGGACAAGATCAAGGCCGTCAAAACCGGCCGCAAGGGCTTTCATGATGACGTGCCGCTGGAAGACGTGATCATCGAAAAAGCCGTCGCGCTGGCTTGACCTTTCACGCGGACTGCGTTTGCCTGAGTCCCCTGTGAACGCATCGACCGTGGCCCCAATAGCGGAGCTTCATGCGCCGCCCTCTTGGCGCACGGTCGATTTCATTTCAGACCTGCACCTGAGCGATGATGTGCCAGGAACTTTCACGGCCTGGCAGCATTACCTTGAAAGCACCCCGGCCGACGCCGTATTTATTCTGGGCGACCTGTTTGAAGTCTGGGTCGGCGATGACGCCGTGAGTGACACCGCCGTGCGCGCTGCAACGCAGATGCCCCACGCGCGGTTTGAAGATCGCTGCGCCCGCGTATTGCGTCAGGCGGGCAGTCGGCTGGCGCTTTATTTCATGCATGGCAACCGCGACTTTCTGGTCGGCCAACGCCTGATGGATTTATGCCACAGCACCCTGCTGAGCGACCCCACCGTGCTGGTTTTTGAAGGCCTGCGCTGGCTGCTGTCGCATGGCGATACATTGTGCCTGGGCGATGTGGACTACCTTCAGTTTCGCCAGCAAGTGCGCAGCCCCATCTGGCAACACGCCTTTCTGGCAAAACCCCTGGCCGAGCGCCAGGCCATTGCGCGCGAACTGCGGCAGCAAAGCGAGGCACGCAAACAGTCGGGTGCCGATTACGCCGATGTGGACGCTGATGCGGCCCGCCAGTCCTTGCAAGCCGCGCACGCATCGACCCTGATTCATGGCCACACCCACAAGCCTGCCCAGCATGACCTGGGCCAGGGCTTGACACGCGTCGTGCTCAGCGACTGGGACGCGGATGCGCCGCTGCTGCGCGCCGAAGTGCTGCGACTGCACCGCAACGTCCTGCAGCGCATTTCGCTGCACTGACGTATTCATTTAAAGCGCCCGAATGCTGAACTGGTTGCAGACACTGCTGGGCCGCCGAAGAGCAGCTGCCGCCAGCATTCCCGAGCCTCTTTGGCACAGCACCCTGCTGCGCTACCCGTTTCTGGCACACCGCCCGCACGCCGACCACCTCCGGCTTCGCGAACTGGTCAGCCAGTTCCTCGCCCACAAGGAATTCACAGGCGCGCATGGGCTGGTCATCACGGACGAGATCGCGGTGGCCATTGCGGCGCAAGCCTGTCTGCCGGTGCTGCACCTGGGCTTGGGTTGGTATGACGATTTCAGGGGCATCGTGGTGCATCCCGGTGCCATGCTGGCACGTCGCCAGACCACTGACCAGGCCGGCGTGGTGCACCATTACAGCGAAGCCTTGCTGGGCGAAGCCATGGAAGGCGGCCCCGTCACCCTGAGTTGGCAAGATGTAGCGGCAGCCGGCGAACTGGCCGCACACGGCCACAACGTGGTGATTCACGAATTCGTCCACAAAATCGACATGCGCGATGGCGCGGCAAACGGCTGCCCACCGCTGCCCTCTGGCGCAGCCTATACCGCCTGGCACGCCGTGATGCAACCCGCCTACGAGGCTTTTTGCGAGCAGGTCGCCATGGCAGAGCGCTTCGGCGGCGAGGCGCCTTGGCTGGACCGCTATGGCGCCACGGCCCCGGCTGAATTTTTTGCGGTCGCCTGTGAAGCCTACTTTGTGAACCGCGATCGCTTCACGCGCGACTTTGCCGCCCTCACGACCTTGTTCGACCAGTTTTTCGAACCGAACAGGCCCCCAGCCCAATAAATTCGCAAACAGGCTGCTATTTATTTTGCAGTAAAGCCAGAACTACTGACCGATTTCAGATCGCATAGTAAAGCACTGCAATAAAGTGGCAAGCCGTGCCGGCCACCACAAACAGATGCCACACAAAATGCCCGTAACGGACCCGTCCGTCGGTCGCAAAAAATGCCACGCCCAAGGTATAAGCCACACCGCCAGCGACCAGCCAGAACAGACCCCAACCCGGCATCAGTTGCCACATGGGTTTGATGGCCACTACGGCAATCCAGCCCATCGCCAGGTAAAGCACGGTGGACACCCGAGGGTAGCGGATGCCCGCCAGGGCCTTGACCGCCACTCCGGCCAGCGCCATGGCCCAGACCAGACCGAAAAGAGTCCAGCCCCATGGCCCGCGCAGCACGCCCAAGGTAAACGGGGTGTAGCTGCCGGCGATCAAGAGATAAATTGCGCTGTGGTCAAGCACCTGAAACACGCGCTTGGCGCGCGAAGCGCCCTTTAACGCGCTGGCCGGCATGGCGTGATAAAGCATGGAAGTCGCATACAGCAGCACCATGGTGGCGGCAAAAATGCTGGCGCCCACGATGTCGGCGGCGTCGCCGTGCTGCACGGCACCCACCACCAGAAATGGCGCGGCAGCCAAGGCCGCCAGCAACGCCAGCCCATGGCTGACGCTGTTGGCAATTTCTTCACCCAGCGACTGCTGGCGCGCCTGCGGCAGGGCCGCAGCCAGCGCGTCCGCCGGGTCTGCGGACGTCATCGCTTGAGCAGGACTTTCAGCACGTTCTGCACGCGCCGGGCGTTGCTGGCGTCAAACTCGCCGGCCAGCACCTTGGCGGCGTCTTCGCCCCAGGTCTCTGCCGGTGCCGGTGCGTTGCGCTTGGTCAGCAACTGCAGTTGCAGCATGCGGCGGGCAGTGATGTGCTCGGCCGGCGTGGGCAATTCGGCGGCCATTTCCAGGCGCAGTAAGGCTTCGGGCACCGGTTTGACGGCGGGTGCGCTGAGCGCCTGAACCCAGGTGCTGCGCACAGCGGGCGAGACCAGCTTGCCTAATTCCTGCGCACCCGGCAGCTGGGCGGGGTCGCGCTTTTCCCAAGCGGTCAGCAAATGGGTCAGCACCTCACCATGCGCTTGCATGGCGAGCTTTTTCAGGGCCTCGTTAGCGCTCTCAAAAGCTTCACGTTGCGCGCGAAAAGCGGCATCACCCAGACGCGGGCCGCGGTCTTCGAAGGCTGGGCGTTCGCTGAAGCGGGCACCGCGGTCTTCCCGCTCGGCGCGGTAGGGCTCAAACTTGTTGTCAGTGCTTGAACGCGGGCCACCCGCCTTGCTGCCTGGACGCGCATCCTTGCGATCGCCAAATTTACCGCCACGTCCGGCCGCCACAGGTTCGGCCTTGCGCATGCCGGGGCGGTCGTCGCCGCGCATGGCCACCACAGGCTTGACTGCGGGTTTGGGTGCGGGTGCCGCTTCGACAAGCGCAGCGTCGGACTCGACCGGCTCGGCGGCTTCAGCAGCCTCGGCGACGGACGCCTGCTCCACTGCGACTTCAGGCGCTTCTTGCACAGACTCTATTGGGGCTACGGCCTGATTTTCATCAGAAACCGGAGTGGTTTCAGGTTCTGCAGGCTCTGCTGGCGCTGCGGCTGGCGCACCCGCCGGCAGCTGTCCGCGAACAATCGCCTCCAGCGCCTTGGCTGCAGCGTGAATTTTTTGCGCGTCGCCGCTGGCGTTCGCGGCTTCCAGGGCCTTTGCCGCTTCGAGCACATAGCGGTCGTGCGCACCCAGCGCCGCAGTGGCCTTTTCGCGCTCGACTGTTTTACGCTGGAATGCGTCGTCAATGGGCTTGCGAAAAGCATCCCACAGCTTTTGCTCTTGCTTACGCTCAATCGGCACACCCTGTGCCTCGTGCTGCCAGCGCTGCTGCAACGCTTTTACCGCGTCAATACGCAGTTGCGGCTCGCCGCCCAATGCCTGGGCTTCTTCAATCATGGCCTTGCGACGTGCCAGGCTTTCATTGCGCGCGGCCGTCAGCGCTGCATCGGCAACGTCCATGGCGGCTTTCCAGACAGGCTGGATTTCGGCAAAGGCTTTTTCGCCCAGGTGGCCAGCGTCGCGCCATTTTTCAACAAACGCGTTCAGGCTGCGGATATGGTGTTTCCAGTCCGTGTTGCCTTTATTGACTTCGGCCCAGGCCAGCACTTCGTCGATCAACACGCGACGCTGGGCCAGCGTGGCTTCGGTCTGCTCCTTGGCCTTTTCGAGCCAGGCTTCAACCACCTTGTGGGCCTCGTTGCAAGCGTCGTCAAAACGCTTCCACAGCGCGTGATTGGGCGTGCCGCCCTGGTCACTGGTCTTCCACTGCTCGCGCATGACGCGCAGCGTGTCTTGCTGCTTGCGGCCTCCCATCGGCTTGGCCACCAGCGCTTCGGCTTTCACCACCAGCTCCTCGCGGATCTGGTCGGCACGCCAGCGCTGCCAGCCTTCGAGCTCGCCCGCTGCGGTCAGGGCAGCATGCGCAGCCGCTTCCAGTGCGCTGTCAATGTTGCGGATATTTTCTTTCAGTGCCTGGCGCAATTCCGCTGCGACCTTGGGCGTGGCCTTGCCGTGGCCTTCGGTGACTTCATGCTCGAGCTTCGCCAGCGCGGCCTGCACGATGGCTGTGGATTTTTCTCGCAAGTCTTTCAACGCAGCGGGGTCCATCTTGGTTTTGGGCGCACGGGCAGGTGCACTGCCATCGCCGGCCGCTTGCAGTTCGGCTTTTGCGGTCGGCAGGCCACGGGCAACACGCAACTCGTCGGCCCACACGGCCACGGTGGGCAGCGGCGCATTGGCGTCGGCAGCGGCTTTCACGGCAACAGCCACGGCGCCCTGAAACGCTTCCCAAACGGCCAGCAACTGGCCACGCGAAGCGTCCAGCAGCGGCGGAAACTTGGCATCCACGCTGGCCCAGTTGGCATCCATCGTGATTTCGTCAGCCTGCGCCTGCCAATGGGCCACATCGGCACCCAGCGTTTCAAGCACGGCCTCGGCGTCACGCCAGGGCTTGATGGACAGCACGTCAATACGCTGCGCAATCAGGACGGCGGCTTCGCGCTGCACCTGTGTGCGGTGCTGCAGATCTTCTATGGTCTTGACGCGCTCGGCCAGTTGCGCTTTCAGGCTGGCCAGTGGTTCCTTGGACAAGGGCGCACCGGCTTTTGCGGCGTCGCGCTGCCAGGCAAGCGCGTTGGCCAGATTGAGCTTGGGCAAGGCCAGCAAGCCCTGGGCCTTTTCGGCCCACTCGGAGGCAACGGCCTCCTGGCCTTTGCTGCGCCTGACTTCCTCGAGCTTTTCCTTGAGTGGCTTGGCTGCGCCCTTGTCGCGATTGGCCAAATCCTTGTACACATCCGCCATCTGCTCCACCGTGGGCTCGGTGGACAGCCATTGACGAATGCGCGCTGTGCGCTCCCCGGATGTAGGCGCTGAAAAGGCGCCACCCGTCAGCCCGTCCAGTGGATGGGCTTCAGCCGCTTTGGCCGAGCTGCTTTTGGGAGCGGAAGTGCCAGCGGGGGTGTTTTCAGCTTTTGAGGATTTGGACATGGGAAAGCGCAACATAGAAATATATTAACAATCGGTTCTAAACAAAACATCCAAAGACAGCACGTACGCCGGGCATTGAAAGCACCAGAATTCGCAGACTTGCCAACACCTCCGAGACTATGGAGGGGGCGATGAACAGGCCGCTGTCAGCGGGAAAAATTCGGGTCATGGCTCGCAAGACCTGAGCACCCTGAGCTTTAAAAAATAAAGCAATTGCTGTATTTTCGCTGTTTTTACAGCGAGGCCAAAATATGTTCGGACAGAAGGGGGGATTTTGCCCCCGAGGGCACGATGTTGACAGCACCAGGCAGGCACCCATTCAAGACAAAAACGCAGGTCGACGAGGCCAGGTTTGGGCGCCAGGCAGGGGCCTGGCGGACTGATCCACCCGGGAAACATTCCCGTCCGCAGCAGCAGCAGCAGCAGCAGCAAACGCAACACTACCTATATAGGTGTGTCCAGAAGCACTGATGGCTTATGGGAGAAAGCCGGTCAGCTAGTGCGCCTGCTGCGCCGATCAGCGAGGCTTGGTCGGCTCTCTCCAGCACCTGGCCATTTTCAATTCATGGGCGGCCGCGCCAAAATCTGCGGGCACCGCCCGCCACAAGATTCATTTTTATCGGGAAAAAATTAAAAAACCCCGGCCAGATGAACTGACCGGGGCTGGCGGCGAGCGTTGATGCTCATGCCGTCGGGTTTCGCAAAGGAGAGAGTACTCGTCTCGCAGTGCGGTGGAAGCAAGTGATTGCTCCCAGTTATACCGGGGTTGGTTACCCAGTTGACGTCCGGATAAACCAGACAAATGAAGATTAACCGCCTGCTGCGACCCGGGCAAGTTCAATTTTTCAATCACACAAGGCACTGTGATTGGCTTTTTCTTGGGAAAATCGGTGGCGCGGCATCAAACAGCATCGACAGCTGCAGCCCAGTCCCTGGTTCTCGGCAGTTCGAGCCACTTTTTGGCGAACTTGCGCCTAAGGCTCACGACTTTTACGCAAAACAACACTGCCACGCGAAAAGCCCGTAAATGGCCCTGCCTGGGTCATTTTGACGATAAAAATGACCTGTTAATAACAAATAAATCTCAATATCGTGTTTGTTATTATTGACAGGTTATTTTGCCCGCCACTAGAATCCGCGCAGTCCCGATAAATCCTAGGGACAACCCGCATACGCTGCCCTACACGGCGGCGCCAACGAAGGGTCAACACCCACAAGGCATGCCTTGGTTTGATGGCGACCCAATCAAAGCCTGCCTGGCCTCATCGGTCCGGCGTGCATAGAAAGGAGTGCTATGACAGCGCTAAAAAACTTCGGCCGCAAGGTCGACCTCAACGGGCACATGAAGCGTGTGCGCAGCAGTCTTTCAACGGCTGCTGACGACCTGGCCCAGGGCTTTTTCGACATCACCCACAGCAGCTTTGCCCTGTTGGGGCTTTTGGTCGCATTCGCACTGATCACCCTGACGGCCCGGCCCGACCTGCGTCACGCTGGCGAACTCGAACTCATGACCTGGCTGCAGGGCCGCAAAGAAGCGAGTGTCGGCTTCACCGAGCCCAGCGCCATTGACCGCGCCACGGCATCCAACCCGAAAGAACTCCCATCGGCACAGGCCGCTGTCGCATTTTGGCTGAGCAAAAAATATTCGGTCGCGCCTGAGCCTCTCAGCGTACTTGTGGCGCAAGCCTTCGAAATTGGCCAGAAAGCCAAGCTAGACCCGACACTGATCCTGGCCATCATGGCGATTGAGTCCGGATTCAACCCGTTTGCCCAAAGCCCGGTCGGTGCACAGGGCCTGATGCAGGTCATGACCAAAATTCATCACGACAAATATGAAAACTTTGGCGGCTTGCTCGCCGCCTTTGACCCGGTAACCAACCTTCGCGTCGGCGTCAAGGTGCTGCAAGAATGCATTGCGCGCGCGGGATCGATTGAAGGCGGCCTCAAATACTATGTGGGCGCAGCCAATCTCGAAAGCGACGGCGGCTATGCCAACAAAGTCATGGCCGAGCATGCCCGCTTGCGGGCAGTCGCAACCGGCAACCGGCAACCGCCCTCCTCGCGCTTCGTCAGCGCGCCAAGGCCAGCGCGCGCTATTCCGGCAGCCTTGCCGGCGGATCCTGCCCAACGGGGAAACCCGGACCAGACACCCGAAAAAGTGGCCCTGCTGGGCGAGTAACAAGCGAATTCGGGGCGCTAAGTTACACTAACAAGGTACGCAACTGGCGATAAGCATCCTGGTCCTAGCAGACCATTGACGCTGACGTGGGACACCACTGGGAAGCGTACCGCTGAGACCATGTGGTCGTCAGCGCTCAGCCGTTCGCCTGGGCAGCCCTTGCTTTCTTCTGCCTTGGTGGGCCGAAGGACAGGGATCAAAGTCTTGAAGGACTGCCATGTATCACCGCAACATTCTGATTGAACAGACCGACCCCGAAATTTTTGCCGCCATTCAGGCTGAAAATGCCCGGCAAGAACACCACATCGAGCTGATCGCCAGCGAAAACTACGCCTCGCCCGCCGTCATGGCCGCGCAAGGCTCGCAGCTCACCAACAAATACGCTGAAGGCTACCCCGGCCGCCGCTACTACGGCGGTTGCGAACATGTCGACGTGGCCGAGCAGCTCGCGATTGACCGCGTCAAGCAGATCTTTGGCGCCGACGCCGCCAACGTGCAGCCGCATTGCGGCGCGTCGGCCAACGAGGCGGTGTTTCTTGCCTTCCTGAAGCCCGGCGACACTATCATGGGCATGAGCCTGGCCGAGGGCGGCCACCTGACGCACGGCATGGCGCTCAACATGAGCGGCAAATGGTTCAACGTTGTCTCTTACGGTCTGAACGACAAGGAAGAAATCGACTACGACGCCATGGAGCGCAAGGCCCACGAAAGCAAGCCCAAGCTGATCATTGCAGGCGCTTCTGCCTACAGCCTGCGTATCGATTTTGAGCGTTTTGCCAAGGTCGCCAAAGACGTGGGTGCGATTTTCATGGTCGATATGGCCCACTATGCCGGCCTGATTGCCGCCGGCATCTACCCCAATCCCGTGCCGCATGCCGACGTGGTGACATCCACCACCCACAAGAGCCTGCGCGGCCCGCGCGGCGGCATCATCTTGATGAAATCGCAGCACGAAAAAGCCATCAACAGCGCCATCTTCCCCGGCCTGCAGGGCGGCCCGCTGATGCACGTGATTGCCGCCAAAGCCATTGCTTTCAAGGAAGCGCTCTCGCCAGAATTCAAGATTTACCAGCAACAGGTCCTGAAAAATGCCCAAATCGTGGCCGAAACCCTGACCCAGCGCGGCCTGCGCATTGTCAGCGGCCGCACCGAAAGCCACGTCATGCTGGTGGATCTGCGCGCCAAAGGCATCACCGGCAAGGAAGCCGAAGCAGTGCTGGGCAGCGCCCACATGACCATCAACAAAAATGCGATTCCAAATGACCCGGAAAAGCCAATGGTCACCAGCGGCGTGCGCATTGGCACGCCAGCCATGACCACGCGCGGCTTCAAGGACGAGGAAGCACGCATGACGGCCAACCTGATTGCCGACGTGCTTGACAACCCGCATGATGCGGCCAACATCGACGCTGTTCGCGCCAAGGTCCACGCCTTGACCGCCCGCTTCCCGGTTTACGGCTAAGCCGCTGAATGGTACGAGGTTTTTAGTAGCTATCATTTTGATATCTACTTGTCCTCGTACCTGAAGGGCTCGCAGCCTAAAAACCTTAAGAATATAGCCTGGGACGCCCATGAAATGCCCTTTTTGTGGCCATCTTGAAACCCAGGTCGTCGAAACCCGGATTTCCGAAGACGCCGACTTCATACGCCGCCGCCGCCAGTGCGCGGCGTGTGAAAAACGCTTCACCACCTACGAGCGGCCCGACGTCAACTTCCCCGCCATCGTCAAGAAGGACGGTCGGCGCACGGAGTACAAACGCAGCAAAATCCAGGACTCCATGACCCTGGCGCTGCGCAAACGCCCCGTCAGCACCGAGCAGGTCGACGCGGCAGTGGAGCGGATAGAAGAAAAGCTGCTGAACCAGGGCGCACGTGAAGTGCCGTCAGCCCGACTGGGCGAGTTGGTCATGCGCGAGTTGAAGAAGCTCGACAAGGTGGCTTATGTGCGCTTTGCCAGTGTGTACCGCAGCTTTGAAGACATTGACGAGTTCAAGACCTTGGTGGATGAGGTGGGTCGTTGACTACAAAGGGCACTGCTCCACCGTCGTCCTCACGGTGCGGGGGCGTCCAGAAATGCTGATCTTGATCTCTCGGGCTGCTACGCTGGTCGAGGACTGCGTACAGACTGTCAGAGTACCAGCCTGGAATGCGCCTGAAGCGAAGCTGGCCGCTCCCACCGGGGTGTAAGACACATAGCTGACCAGCGGTCCGTTGCCAGTAAGCCGAATGGGGTGGGACACGGCTTGTTCCCGCGACAGAACGACCTCGCCTTCATCCAGAGCGGCATTGTTGTTGGCATCGTGAAACACAATCCACCCCTGCTCCCAACCCCCTGTCGTGATGCAAGCATCCCCGCTGGCAGATTTGCACACCACAGCGCGGGAATTGCGCTTGATGGCCTCGCTGCGCGCCAGTAGCAAACTGGAAAAGAATGAATCTCCGGCCGTGCTTAACCTCATGGAGTTGACCATATTGGACATAGCCGGCGCCGCCAGCGACAACAGTAGGGACGCAATGGCCACCACAACCAGCACTTCGATCAGCGTGAAGCCTGCGCACCGAGAACGTTCATCCATATGAATCACCGCCCCTTGAGTTGGGGCCAGCACCATGCCAACCTCACGGGAAAGAGACTACCTCAGACAGGGATAGAACACCACCCACATTTACGCGTAACGGGGAGAGATTTCCTATCGACCGGTTTGCGGTGCAGCGGAGAACATGACACATGGGTCCATCACGCAATACTTAAGCACCCAACAATCTGCGACTATAAAAAATCATGCCGGGCCAACTGCAAAAAACATGTTTAGTCCACCTACCGACGAACGTACGGGACAAAGCGACAAGCGGCCATCAGAGTGCAAGCAGGAACAGGGAAAATAAAGCTGTGAAAACGAAATACACACTCAACAAATTTGACGCTCACCGCGCAGAGAAGCAACATGGATTCACGCTCATCGAGTTGATGATTACGGTTGCAATCATCGGCATCCTCGCGGCCGTCGCCTATCCGTCCTATACGGACTACATTCGCAAGGGTAAGCGTGCCACAGCCCAAGCAGCATTGATGGAACTGGCTGGCAAGGAGCAAACTTACCTGCTGGATCGCCGGATTTATACAGCCAATCTAGCCAGTCTTGGATTTACCCCCCCCAAGGAAATTGAAAACGATTACACATTTTCCGTTGATAGCGTTAGCGATGCTCCTCTAGCCTTCACAGCAAAGGCAACCCCATCGGCCGCGCTGACGACAAAAGGGGAGAATATCCTGACAGTGGATCACTTGGGAGCCAAAACCCCGTCCAGCACTATGGGTTACTGGGGCAAGTGATCATCATTAAATTACGCCCCCGGGCCACAGCCAGCAGTTCCAGGTTGCTGCTGGCGCTGGAAAATGCGCGCGGCTTCACGCTCATTGAATTGATGATTACTGTTGCGATCATGGCGATCTTTGCCACGCTCGCGGCCCCATCCTTCCGCGACCTCATCGCCACTCAACGGATGCGCTCTGCCGCTTCAGCATTGACCGAGTCTTTGTGGCTGGCCCGTAGCGAGGCCCTCAAACGCAATACTGCCGTTGGTTTTTCCTTCGACAACGTTAACGGCGGATGGCACATCAAGGCCGGAACGACAACCCTGCATAGCCAGGACGCGTTTCCATCGATAACCTCAGGCGCGGGCAACTTTCAGTTCAATGCCTATGGGCGTTTGCCTGATTCAGCAACGATAGAGTTGGGGGTGACGACGGCCAACCTTTACCGTTGCGTCAAGATATCGACAGCCGGGCGAACCACAGAAAAGGAAGGTAAATGCACATAATCGCCCCCCAAGCCCGTGCTCGGCGTGAACGCGGCTGCACCGTTGGTACCTGTTTCCGTGTGCGCGGCTTCACGCTCATCGAAATTCTGGTCACGCTTGCCATCATTCTTATCGGAATATTGGGCACCTTCGGACTCCAGACGAAAGCCACGAAAGTTGAATTTGAGTCCTACCAGCGCGGTCAGGCCCTCGCCCTGGTCCGAGATATGGAGGCGCGCCTGACAGCCTCTCGCGGCATTATCGACAGCTTCCTGGCCGCAGAGCTCAGCTCAACCAATGGCTCCGTGTACGTCGGGGTCGGCAGTGGTGGACTCAACGGAGTCCTCGACTGCAGCGTGGAGGCAACGCTGGCCAAGACGCAGCTTTGCGCCTGGGGCGACGCTCTACAGGGCACGGCCGTATCAGAGGGCGGAAAATCCGTCGGCGCGATGATTGGCGCACGTGGTTGCCTGATCCGTATGGAGCCACCCCAATCCAATTCTCTTGCGGATCTATACATAGTCGTTGTCTGGCAAGGCGTTGTTGCCGGGAATGATCCCCCAGTTGACGCAGTCTCGGGGCAGAACAACTGCGCCAGCCAAGTGAATTTCGGCACAGGATTGCGCCGCGGGGTTTCGATGCGAGTCATGGTTCCTGACCTGAAAAAAACGCTGTGAGGCTTGACCTATGTTCCGAATAAACAGCAGTTCAGGTTTGCCCATGCACGCACAGCACCAACGTGGACTGACCCTGGTCGAATTGATGGTTGCGATGGTGGTGGGGCTGCTGCTGGTGATCGCCATGACGGCCATCTTTGTAAACAGCAGTGCGTCTCGTCGCGAGCTGGCACTAAGCGCCGAGGTGATAGAAAACGGCCGCTACGGGCTGGACATACTAGACCGCGAACTGTCGCAAACCGGGTTTTATGGCACGCTCGCAACCCCAACCGGAAACACTCTCAACACACTCGTCGATATGTGCTCTACAGACCAGGCGGTGTGGGCTGGCTCTCTCTTGAATCACGTCACAGGACTGAACAATGCCGAGGTGGACCCCGCTTGCCTGACGCGAAAAGAAGGCACTGACGCCATATTTATCCAGCGCACCAGCACCTGTCAGGTCGGCGAGGCCGAATGCAATGCTGAGACCGATAAGCAGACTTACCTGCAAGTATCCGAATGTGGTCTCGAATACAACGCCACACCTTTTGTCCTGGACAAAGGCCTTAAAACAACGTTCACCCTGCAAACCAAGGCCTGTGACAGTGCAATCAAAACCGGGAAGCGACGGTTTGTCCGGCGCTTTTACTACATCAGCACCGGTTCCGCATTGAGTTACGTTGACATCACACCGAACGGCCTGTCAACCCCGGTCGCACTGGTTGAAGATATTGAACAAATGCAGTTCGAGTACGCAGTGGACAGCGACGGCGACGGCAGCATCGACAGTTTCAGTTCGACACCCGCCAACTGGGCAGACGTCATCGGGGTTCGCGTCTGGTTGCTTGCGCGCTCCACCAGCGCGAGCCGCAATGCCGCAGATGCGAGCACATTCAAGTTGAGCGCGGACACCACTGTCGATATACCCGCCGCCAGCAGAAACCTCAAGCGCCGCGTCTACAGCACCTACATCTCTTTCGTCACGCCGAAAGCGCGAAAGGAATCCTGATGAAACGCAGCCATCGCTTGTCCTGCCGGACCACTCAATCCGGCGCAGTTCTTCTAATCGGAATGATCATGCTGCTGATGTTGATGCTGGTGGCCGTCGGGGTGATTCGTCTTTCCATGAGCCACACACAGATCATCAACAACGAACAGGTGCGTACCGAAGCAGACACGGCAACAAACTACGCGCTGGACATGGTGCTCAACGCACCGGCAAACACCTGGGACGGTTACAGGAACGCCGGCAAAAAGGAATATATCAACCTTGGAACATCAGTCATCGCTGACAGCGCGGATGTTTCGGTCGCCGTCACGGTGAACAATCTCACCTGCAAGCGCTCGCGCATCATCAGAAACAGCGAGATGATCAAGACAACGGGCTCCCTCACCTATGTTCCGGCAGATGACAGCTCCTGCTTTGGCGGTGGCGGCTCGCCACTGACCATCGTCGACCCGACTGCGCTGGGCCCTCCGAACGCGGACTCGCTGTGCGCTAATGTGCTCTATGAAATGCAGGCGACCACGAGCGACCCCAAGCTGCTGGGAGCGGGGGCCACCGTTATCCAGGGTGTTGAAGTGCGCCGCGGAGTTGACGCACTGGACAACTGCGACTAACTCAATGCAATTAGCTGCAGCAGGCAGGCTGCACGAAAGAAACCATCATGAAAATACCTACCTTGCGAATCTGGTTGCTGGCACCCTTGGCAGTGCTGTTAACGAACCTGCCTGCAGCTGCTGCGGACATCGACATTTATTCGGGCGTCGCAGGTGGCACTGAACCCAATGTGCTGTTTTTTATTGATAACACAGCCAACTGGAATGCCAACGACCAAGCATGGGATGTAGGCGAGGTAACCGCCAAGTGCAATTTACTCCAGGATCCGGCAAAAAGTACATGTATCGGTTACGTGACCCAGATTTTCGGTAGTAACACGAAGTTAACGCAGGGTCGAGTAGAGCTACGCGCCCTTAGACTTGTCTTAAACGAACTGGTGTGCAAGACCGGCGCAAAAATCAAAGTCAACGCAGGCATCATGTTGCTAAATGACGCGGGAAGCGTCGACAGTTCAAGTGTGGTGTCAGGCTACATACGGCACCGGATCACCCGACTTGATTCGAACCAATGTGCGGTGGTTCTGAAAGACCTCGATGACGTCGACAGCAAGATCTCGGCATTCACTGGACCAGCGAGCGCCGAATACGGTACTGCCTTGTACGAAGCCTTTAAATATTTCGGGGGATGGACCAATCCCGCAGGATCACTTACCGCTACGGCAGGTTCCCCAACCGGCGCCACCGGTTTTGGGCCGATCCGATACTCCACGTCAATTGACCAGGAAGATCCAGCGGCATTCACCAACTCCAGCAAAACCACCTACCTAAGCCCCATCGGAGGTACTGCGGTCTGCGGAAAAAACTACATCGTTCTGATCGGTAACAAGTTTCCCAATGACGAATACGGCACCGATACCAATGTGTCGCCAAATCCAACCAACAAGCTGATGGCACGGTTGAACTACAACCCGGGCCCGCAAATCTATCCCAAGCCCTTGGCAAGTTCCGACAAGACAGATGTACGCTTCGCCGACGAATGGGCCAAATTTCTCTATAAAACTGACGTGAGCGACGTGATCGGCGCGCAAAACGTAAGCATGTTTACGATTGATGTATACAACAAAACAGCCAATGTCAAGCAGGGTGCCTTACTCAAATCAATGGCCGACCAGAGCGGCCCTAGTGGCTACTTCCCGGTGGGTGGCGACCTCTACGGCTTGATCAACGCGTTTATCGACATCCTGACGCAGGTTGCTGCAGTCGACAGCGTGTTTGCTTCCGCATCGCTGCCGGTCAGCGTCAATGCCCAGGGCACTTTCCTCAACCAGGTCTTCATGGGTGTTTTCCGGCCAGATGACAATGCCCAGCAGCGCTGGGTGGGCAACCTCAAGCAATACCAGTTTGCCCTTGACGGAAGCACACTGTTTTTGGCTGACGCAACCGGCAAATCGGCCGTCGATGCCGTCAATTCAGGCTTCATCCAGCACTGTGCAAAGAGTTACTGGACAAAGGATAGCGGCAGCTACTGGGAATCCATCGCGGGAATGAACAATGCCTCTGCCTGTGATCCCTTGAACAATCTGCAACCCTATTCAGATTTGCCCGACGGGCCCCTTGTCGAGCGTGGCGGTGCAGGTCAAAGGCTGCGTGACGTGGGGTATGCCGCGCGCAATATTCAAACCTGTTCGACACCAGGATGCACGGCCCTGACCGATTTCACAACAACCAACATGACCAGCCTGAGCCCCACCCTGGTCGACTGGGCACGTGGAAAAAACAACGGCGATGGCAACATCAAAGCCTCTACCGGCGTAGTAACTTACACTGACTACGGGACGACCAACACTCCTCCGACTACGCCCCCGGTCACACGTCCAACGATGCACGGCGAGGTCGTTCATTCGCGTCCGCTGGCCGTAAACTACGGAGTCGACAAAGCCAATGACGTGGTGGTTTTCTACGGCGCCGGTGACGGCATGCTGCATGCTGTCAATGGCAACCAGGCCGT
The DNA here is from genome assembly GCA_030650875.1 of Polaromonas sp. GTDB lineage: Bacteria > Pseudomonadota > Gammaproteobacteria > Burkholderiales > Burkholderiaceae_C > Polaromonas. The sequence goes on along the minus strand of JAUSDK010000175.1, from coordinate 8,298 downwards.
GACCGATGGCAACGAACTCTGGTCGTTTATCGCACCCGAGCACTGGAGCACCCTTGATCGCGTCCGCACCAACAGCCCGCTGATTTCGTACCCCAACGTATCTACCGGACTGAATCCGCCCCCCACGCCAAAAACCTATTTCTTTGACGGCACCATCGGCGGTTATCAGGAACGCAGCAGCAGCTCGGTTAGCAAACTCTGGATTTACCCAACCATGCGCCGTGGCGGGCGTTCAGTCTACGCATTTGACGTCACCAGGAAGCCGAGCGCCAGCGTTCAGCCCAAATTGTTATGGCGGTACAGCGACGCCAATGACAGCCGCATGGGCGAATCATGGTCTACACCGGTAGCGATTCGCGTCAAAGGCATGAGTTCACCGCTGGTAGTATTTGGTGCCGGCTACGACCAATGTGATGATAACGAGGATTCAACGAAGTGTGATTCGGTCGCTAAGGGCAAAGGCATTGTCGTGATGGACGCAGAAAAAGGCTCCTCAGCCAACTACCGCTTCATCGGCGTCGCAACAGGCGAGCTCGACAGTTCGGCGGGCCGATTTGTCGCTGACATTGCCGCTGTCGACATAGACCGCGACGGCTACACCGACGTGCTCTATGCGGTCGATACCCGAGGCAATATTTGGCGTATCAATACCAGCGATCCAAGTACTTCTTACACCGGCTATTCAGACGTGAGCAAATGGCCCTTGAACAAGATCGCGCAGGTCAGTGACTGGAGCATAGCGTCGGAAAAGCGGAAATTCATGTCGGCTCCCAGCGTTGTGGTGCTGGGATCGCAAGCCACCGTGCTGGTCGGCACAGGCGACCGCGAGAAACCGTCCGCCGATTCCACGGCAGCCAAGGTGAACAACCGCTTCTATGGAATTCGTGATGACGTCACCAAAACCATAGCGGCGGATATCACAGTAGCAAGGGGATACGGCGTTGTCGTCGATCCTGCTGATTTGCCTGACCTCAAAAATGTGACCACGCTGTCCACTTTTGACCCGAAGGCACTTTTGTCCTTTAAAGGTTGGTTCAGAAATCTTTCGACTACAAGTGTGCCTTACGAGCAGGTCATCACCACGCCGCTCACCTTCGCCGGCGTGACTTACTTCAACACCTACCAGGCCAAGGCCTCGGGCACGAACATGTGCGCAAACCTCGGCACGGGGCGAGCCTACCAGATCGACTTCCAGACTGGCGCCAAGCTTACTAACCTTGACCTGGTGACAACATTCATTACCCAAGGCATTCCTCCATCGCCAGTGGGGGGCTTGGTAGAAATCAACGGCAAAACCGTTCCATTTTTGATTGGCGGCCCCGGCCCCACCCCACTCTCGCCAAAAAAAGTTGCTCCGCAGGTTCGCGCCGATCGCAAGCCGGTCTATCGCTACCAACGGATTGACAAATGAGTCAGCCTTACTCCCGCGCATGCGGGCGACGAGGTTGTCGGTGAAAGCCATGTATGGCTATCGCTGGTTTGCGCTGTCGCCGCTCCCGATAGGCTATGGGTGCAATGAACCCAATACATAATTTTTTCCCCTCCGACATCTGCTTCCGGCAAGCCGCCGAACAGGCGTTGCAAGCAACCCTGGTGTGCGATCCGAACCCCCGCGTCGGCTGCATCATCGTTGATACCAATGGCCGCATCTTGGGACAGGGCCATACCCAGCAGGTGGGGCAAGCACATGCCGAAATCATGGCATTGCGGGCCGCGCGTGCGGCGGGCTTCGATGTACGTGGCGCTACAGCCTATGTCACCCTGGAGCCATGCTCCCACCACGGCCGCACGCCTCCATGCTGCGATGCATTGATTGAAGCCGGCATTGCCAGGGTCTTGATCGCGCAGCAGGACCCCAACCCGCTGGTAGCTGGCCAGGGTATTGCGCGGCTGCGGGCGGCTGCCATCGACGTCAGCGTGCTTGATCCTGATAATCCCGTAGCTATCGCGACCCGTGAACTCAACATCGGATTTTTCAGCCGTATGATCCGAAAGACGCCCTGGGTCCGCATGAAGATGGCGTCGTCGCTGGACGGCACAACAGCGCTGGCCAATGGCCAAAGCCAGTGGATTACCTCGCCCGAAGCGCGTGCCGACGGCCATGCCTGGCGGGCGCGTGCCTGCGCGGTGCTGACGGGCATCGGCACCGTGCTGCAAGACAACCCGCGCCTGGACGTTCGCGAGGTAAAAACGCCGCGCCAACCGCATATCGTGGTGGTGGACAGCCGACTGCAAACGCCGCTGGATGCTCATCTTTTCATACCTGGTCGGGCTTGCATCATCTACGCTGCTGTCCAAAATGACGCCAAAAAGGCGGCGCTGCAAGCGCGCGGCGCCACGGTGGTCATGCTGCCCGACAGCCAGGGCAAGGTCGATCTGGCAGCCATGATGAAAGATTTGGGGACCCGCGAGATCAATGAACTGCATGTCGAGGCCGGCAGCAAGCTCAATGGCTCGCTGATTCGCGCCGGGCTGGTCGACGAGTTTCTGGTCTACCTGGCCCCCAAGTTGCTGGGCCCAGGCCAGGGCATGGCGTCGTTCGGGCCGCTCCAATCGTTGTCCGAGGCCGTTGCACTGGAGTTCCAATCCACCGACAGGATGGGGGTTGATTTGCGCTTGGTGGCCCGGGTGGCCGGGCGCGACCAGTTTTAAACCCCTGGCCAGGCAGTCTTTTCGGACCTTAAATCGGCCTGCCCGGCAAGACGACCCGATTCCCTGCGAAAATACGGGAATGTTTACCGGAATCATCACCGGCTTGGGGCGCATCGTCGCCATCCAAAGCCTGGGCAGCTCTTCACACCATGGCAAGCGTCTCACCATAGAAACGCCTGCGGGGTATCTCAACGACGTGGCGCTGGGCGACAGCATTGCGCTCAACGGCGCCTGCATGACGGCCACGGCGCTTGACTCGGGCCGCAACCAGTTTTCCATCGATATTTCCGCCGAGTCCCTGGATAAAACCTGCGGCCTGACCCAGACCGGGGTCATCAACCTCGAAAAAGCCCTGCGCGCCAATGACCGCCTGGGTGGCCATATCGTGTCGGGTCATGTCGACGGCATTGGCCGCGTCACGCATTTCGCTCAGGTGGGCGAAAGCTGGGAGCTGCGGATACGCGCCCCGCGTGCGCTGAGCAAATACCTGGCTTACAAGGGCTCGATCACCGTCAATGGCGTGAGCCTGACGGTCAACCAGGTCACGGACCTGACAGACGATCCGGACGCGATGGATCAGGCACCCGGCAGCGAGATCAGCATCAACCTGATTCCGCACACCGTGCAAAACACCGCACTGGGCCAACTGACCAAAGGCTCCGAGGTCAACCTGGAAATCGACCTGATTGCGCGCTACGTCGAGCGCATGCTCAAAGACACCCAAACACCCCTTGCTCCCGCAACCACTGGCTAACACATGACAACTGTAATTTCCCCCGTTGAAGACATCGTGGCCGACATGCGCGCTGGCCGCATGGTCATTCTGGTTGACGAAGAAGACCGCGAAAACGAAGGCGACCTGGTGCTGGCTGCTGACCATGTCACCGCTGACGCCATTAACTTCATGGCGCGTTATGGCCGTGGCCTGATTTGCCTGACACTGACCCGTGAACGCTGCGAACGCCTGCAACTGCCCCCCATGACGGTGCGCAACGGGGACAAAAAAGGCACCGCATTTACCGTCTCGATCGAAGCCGCCGAAGGGGTCACCACCGGCATTTCGGCGGCAGACCGGGCCCGCACCGTACAAGCAGCGGTAGCCCAGGATGCGACGCCCGACGACCTGGTGCAGCCCGGCCACATCTTCCCCTTGCAGGCCGTGGAAGGCGGGGTGCTGATGCGCGCGGGTCATACCGAAGCCGGCTGTGACCTGGCGACCATGGCGGGTTGCAGCCCCGCCTCGGTCATTTGCGAGATCATGAAAGACGACGGCACCATGGCGCGCCTGCCAGATTTACAGGTGTTTGCGGCCGAGCACGGCCTGAAGATTGGCACCATTGCCGATCTCATCGCGCACCGCAGCCGTGTCGAGTCGCTGGTTGAAAAGCATGGTTCCCGCGCCATCAACACGACTTTTGGCGAATTCACCCTCCATGCGTTCAAAGACAAGACGGCCCACGCCGTGCATCTTGCGCTGGTCAAAGGGCAGTGGGACGCCAGCGAAGCGGTGCTGGCCCGGGTCCATGAGCCGCTGTCCATTCTCGATGCGCTGGAAGTGGGTCGCACCATGCACTCCTGGAGCCTGGATGCCAGCCTCTCGCGGATTGCAGCAGAAGGCAAAGGCGTGGTGGTGCTGCTGAACTGCGGCGAGAGCGCCGAAGAGTTGCTGGCGCAGTTTGACGGCACTGCGCGCGCGGCCCATGGCCCCGAGCGTGGCCGCATGGACCTGCGCACCTACGGCATTGGCGCGCAGATTCTGCGTGAATGCGGCGTGCAAAAAATGAACCTGATGGGCAACACGCGGCGCATGCCCAGCATGGCCGGCTACGGCCTTGAGATTGTTGGCTACGTCACGCCGGACAAATAACTGATCAACAACTGACAAATCAACGCAAGGGGAATTCATCGTGTTTGGTGCGGAAAAAGGGTCGGCTGACAAGCTTGACGGCAAAAAATTATCGATTGGCATTGTGCAAGCGCGCTTCAACGAAGGCATTACCAACGCCTTGGCCGAGGCTTGCAAGCAAGAGTTGATGGCCCTGGGGGTCGACCCCAAAAACATCACGCATGTCCAGGTGCCCGGCGCCCTTGAAATTCCCTGTGCCTTGCAAGCCCTGGCAGAAAGCGACAAATTCGATGCGCTGGTGGCCCTGGGTTGCATCATTCGCGGCGAGACCTACCACTTTGAACTGGTAGCCAATGAAAGCGGCGCGGCCGTGACGCGCCTGGCGCTGGACTACCAGTTGCCGATTGCAAACGCCATACTCACCACCGAAAACCTGGCGCAGGCCATGGCACGCCAGGATGAAAAAGGCTGCGATGCAGCGCGCGTGGCCGTTGAAATGGCCAATTTGCTCGACGAGCTTGCCTAAACCTGACGCCCCCTGCCTGCGCCGCTTCCCCCCATTCCCCCTACCGGCACAAACCGGCCACTATTGGACCCCCATGGCAGAACCCCTCCTGAAACCCAAACGCCCACCGCAAACGCGGAACGGCCTGACCGACACCGGCGTCAAAAAGGCGGCTGACAAATCGGCCCGCACCCGCGCCCGGGAATTTGCACTCCAGGCGCTGTACCAGTACCTGGTGGGCCGCAATGAAACCGACTCGATTGACGCATTCACCCGCGACCTGGTCGGGTTTCACAAGGCCGACTCAGCCCACTACGACGCCTTGCTGCACGGCTGCATCAACGCGGCGCAAACGCTGGACGACAGCATCACGCCTTTGCTGGACCGGAAAATGGCCGAGATTTCACCGGTTGAACATGCCGTGCTGTGGATAGGCGTGTACGAATTCAGCCATTGCCCCGACGTGCCCTACCGCGTCGTGATCAACGAATGCATTGAGCTGGCCAAGGCCTTTGGCGGCACCGACGGCCACAAGTACGTCAACGGCGTGCTGCACCAGCTGGCGCCCTCGCTGCGCGCCCAGGAAGTGGCCGCCGACCAAGCCAAGTAAAGCGGCAAACCTGAAGCTGCAACCCTGAAAGGATGGCCTTGAAAATTGCCCAGCGGGCTCAACGCATTGAGCCGTTTTATGTCATGGAGGTGGCCAAGGCCGCCGCCGCAATGGCGCAGGAAGTGGCCAACACCGCGCAGCCCATGATTTTTTTAAACATCGGCGAGCCCGACTTCACCGCGCCGTCGCTGGTGCAGCAAGCCGCCACGCGGGCCATTGCCAAGGGCCACACGCAATACACCCAGGCCACCGGCCTGCCGGCCTTGCGCGAACGCATCAGTGACTGGTATAGCGCCCGCTTTGGCGCGCAGGTGGCGCCCAGCCGCATCATCATTACGGCGGGCGCGTCTGGCGCGCTGCAACTCGCCTGCCTGGCCCTGATCGAGGCCGGTGACGAAATCTTGATGCCGGACCCGAGCTACCCCTGCAACCGCCATTTTGTGGGCGCGGCGGAAGGCACGGCCATCCTGATTCCGACCACGGCCGAAGAGCGCTTTCAGCTCACGGCCGAGAAGGTCAAGGCGGCGTGGACACCCAAAACGCGCGGTGTGCTGCTGGCATCGCCGTCCAATCCCACAGGCACCTCGATTGCCCCCGAAGAGCTGCAGCGGATCCACGAGTTCGTGCACAGCCAGGGTGGCATCACCCTGATTGACGAGATTTACCTGGGCCTGAGCTACGAAGAGCACTTCGGGCACTCGGCGCTGGCCATGCCTGGCGAGTTGGGCCAAAGCATCATCAGCATCAACAGTTTCAGCAAGTACTTCAACATGACGGGGTGGCGGCTGGGCTGGCTGGTGGTGCCAGAAACGCTGGTGCCGGTGATCGAGCGGATCGCGCAAAACCTGGTGATCTGCGCCAGCACGGTGTCGCAGCACGCCGCGCTGGCCTGCTTTGAGGCCGACAGCCTGCGGGAATACGAGCGCCGACGCGCCGAGTTCAAGGCCAGGCGCGACTATTTCATCCCTGAACTGAACCGCCTCGGCCTGCACGTGCCTGTGATGCCGGACGGCGCTTTCTACGCCTATGCCGACTGCACCGAGGCCGCCGCCCGCCTGGGCGTGAGCGGCAGCTGGGACTTTTCCTTTGAACTGATGAAACGCGCCCACCTGGCCGTGACGCCGGGCCGGGACTTCGGCCAGGCGGCGCCAGAGCAGTTTGTGCGTTTTTCTACCGCCAGTTCCATGGCGCATTTGCGGGAAGCGGTGGCGCGGCTGGAGGCCGTGCTGACATGAACGCCCCCGCCAGACCCGGGCAGGTTTTTGAATGGGCCCTGCGCGTGTATTGGGAAGACACCGACGCGGGCGGCATTGTTTTTTATGCCAACTACCTGAAATTCTTTGAACGTGCCCGCACCGAATGGCTCAGATCACTGGGCATTGCGCAGCAAGAATTGCGCGACCGCACCGGCGGCATGTTTGTGGTGCTGGAAACCAGCATCCGCTATCGCCGCCCTGCCCGGCTTGACGATGAACTGATTGTTACGGCGAGCATGGTGGAAACAGGTCGTGCGTCCATGATAATCAAGCAGCAGGCGCTATTAAAATCAGAGCGACCAGATGCGCAGCCCACGCTGCTTTGTGACGGCACAATCAGAATCGGCTGGGTCCATGCCGGCAGCCTTCAGCCAACGCGCATGCCGGCGTCCCTTTCAGCCTGCTTTCCTTCCTGACAGCTTCAACACCTAGCCAAAGCGTCCCCATGAACCAAGACCTCTCGATTGTCAGTCTCCTTCTTAACGCCAGCTGGGTGGTCCAGGGCGTGGTGCTGCTGCTGGTGGGTGTTTCCATTGCCAGCTGGGCCGCCATATTCAGGAAAATCGTGGCACTCAAGCGCGCGCAGTTGCTCAACGACGAATTCGACCGCGAGTTCTGGTCAGGCACCAGCCTGAACGATTTATTTGCGGGTGCGGCGCAAAACGCCAAGCACTCGGGCGCCATGGAACGCATTTTTGCCAGCGGCATGCGCGAATACCAAAAGCTGCGGGAACGGCAGATCAACGACGCCGGCACCCTGCTGGACGGCGCACGCCGCGCCATGCGGGCCAGCTACCAGCGCGAACTCGACGCCATCGAGTCCAACCTGTCTTTTCTGGCCACGGTCGGTTCGGTGTCGCCTTACGTTGGCCTGTTTGGCACGGTCTGGGGCATCATGCATGCCTTTACCGGCCTGGCGGCGCTGGAGCAGGTGACGCTGGCCACGGTGGCGCCCGGCATTGCCGAAGCACTGGTGGCCACGGCCATTGGCTTGTTTGCGGCCATCCCGGCCGTGGTGGCCTATAACCGCTTTTCCCACGACATCGACCGCATTGCGAACCGCCTGGAAACCTTCATTGAAGAGTTCTCCAACATCCTGCAGCGCAACCTGGGCGCGCAGTCGCCCTCCGGCCACTAAGATGCTGGCCCCCACGCTTGTCGCTTCGCGTCCTTTGCTACCCCCCGAGGGGGCTGCATGCCGCGGCTCCGAGCCTGCAATGCAGGCTTGGACGGCATGCAGAAGGGCTGCGTCTGGCAGCCCGGCGCCTGCGGCCCGGCAAAGCCGGTTCCGCGGCCCTGGCTGGCGGGGAGAGGAAACCCAAACGCCTATCAAAACGCGGCCTGTGCTGCGGCTGTCCGCCTAAGGAAAAAACACTATGCCAGCAGTCAGTTCCCGCGGCCGGGGCCGCCGCACCATCAGTGAGATCAA
>JAUSDK010000184.1 GCA_030650875.1 Polaromonas sp. | reverse complement strand
GCCAAACCCATCCGCATCGTGGTGCCGTACCCGCCGGGCGGTTCCTCGGACATCATCGCAAGGTCCATCGCCCAGCCTCTGTCGGAGGCGCTCAAGCAGCCGGTCATCGTGGAAAACAAGGCGGGCGCCAACGGCAACCTGGGCGCGGACTACGTCGCCAAGTCGGCCCCCGATGGCTACACCCTGCTGCTGTGCGACACCGGCGCGCTGGCCATCAGCCCGTCGGTGTATACCCGGCTGGCGTTCGATCCGTCCAGGGACCTGCGCGGCGTGACCATGCTGGCCTATTCGCCGCATTTGCTGGTGGTGCATCCGTCGGTGCCGGCCAACAACCTCAAGGAGCTGGTGGCGCTGTCCAAGCAAAAAGAGCTGAACTTCGCCGTGACGGCCATGGGCAGCGCGCCGCACCTGGCCGGTGTGGCGGTCGAGCGCGCCAGTGGCGCCAAGTGGCAGTACATCCCGTACAAGGGCGGCTCGCAGGCCATCACCGACACGATTGCCGGCCAGACCCAGATCCTGATGAACGGCATGCTGGCCACCCTGCCGTTTGTGCAAAGCGGCAAGCTCAAGATCCTCGGCGTTTCCAAAGGCAGCCGCATGCCGCTGATCGGTGACGTGCCGACGCTTGCCGAGCAAGGCCTGGCCAATTTCGAGTCGGGCACCTGGCAGGGCATGCTGGTGGCCAACGGCACGCCAGCCGCCATCGTCAATCGGCTCAATGCCGAACTGATCAAGGTCATTCGCCATCCGGACATCCGCGCCAAGCTGGCCGGGCAGGGCGCCGAAGTGGTGACTATGGCGCCGACGCAACAGGACGCCTTTTTTGTGCAGGAAAAAGCCCGCTGGGCCAAAGTTGTGGCCGAAGCCGGCATCAAGCTGGATTGACGCATAATCCTGATTTGATAGCTATCAGCGCCCGTCTGGTATGGACTGAAGCCCAATTTTGTCGCCATTCGCCATGAATCTCAACGCCATTTCATCGCCACGCCTGCTGGACCCGGCGCGGTTTGAGCGCGAGGTGGACGGCAAGCCGGTCCGCCTGTTCACCTTGCGCAACGCCGCCGGCATGGTGGCGGGTATCACCAACTACGGCGCCAGGATCGAACAGGTTCTGGTGCCTGACCGGCTGGGACGCCTGGATGACGTGGTCCTGGGCTATGACAGCCTGGAAGGCGTCATGGGCGGCTCGCCGTCCATGGGCGCCTTCATCGGGCGCTATGCCGGGCGTATCGGCCATGCCCGCTTCACGCTGAACGGAACGCAGCACCTGCTGGGCGCCAACAACGGGCCGCATTGCCTGCACGGCGGGCTCAGGGGTTCGCGGTTCAAGGTGTTTGATGCGGTGCAAACCAGCCCCTCTCGCGTGGACATGCGCTATGTGTTCGCCGACGGGGAAGAAGGCTTTCCCGGCACGCTGGCGCTTCATCTCATCTACCGCCTGCTTGAAAACAATGCGCTGGTGCTGGACTACGAGGCGGTGGCGCTCGACCAGCCGACGGTCGCGAGCTTCACGAGCCACGCGTTTTTCAACCTCAACGGCGAGTCCAGCGGCAGCGCGCTGGACCATGCGGTGACGATTTTTGCGGATCGCTACTTTGGCATGACGCCTGACCTGGTGGCCACGGGCGCGTTGCTGCCGGTGGGCCAGACCCCTTTTGATTTTCGCCAGCCCACGGTGCTGGACGCCCGGATACCCTGTGACGAATGGCAGGGCTATGACCACTGTTACCTTGTGAATCGTGCCAAGCCTGAAGGCTTGGCGCTGTGCGCGCGTGTCAGGTCGGCGCAGAGCGGGCGCCGCATGGAAGTCTGGTCCACCGAACCGGCCCTGCAGTTCTACAGCGGACTGCTGCCGCTCCAGGCGCTGCCGGGCGGTCCGGGCAAAAGCAGCCAAGCTTATTTTCCGCAGCAAGGCTTGTGTTTTGAGCCCCAGGGCTACCCGAATGCGCCGAATTGCCCGGCCTTTGCCTCGGCGGTCTACCTGCCGGGCCAGGCCCGAAGCAGCTCCACGGTTTACCGCTTCAGCACCGATCCGGACTGATGCAGCCGCCAAGGCCCGAGGCCTGAACACATCGCCCGCAGCGCTTGCCCAGAGGCCAGGCGTATGGGTGTATAAACTTTAGTCCCTCGTCGGTCATGCGCCACGTCTTTATAAACAGGGCGCATGCCTGGACCACCCCGAACAAAGCCAGGCGCGTTGAAGCGCCACAACACCAAGGAATCTCCAATATGGGCGCACAGTGGAAAGCAAAAGGCAAGGAACTGGCCGCAAATGCCAAGGGCCGGATGTTTGGAAAGTTGGCCAAAGACATCATGATCGCGGCGCGCAGCGGGGCCGACCCGGCTTCCAACGCGCGGCTGCGGCTGGTGGTGGAGCAGGCCCGCAAAGTCTCCATGCCCAAGGAAACCCTGGACCGCGCCATTAAAAAAGGGGCCGGG
>JAUSDK010000182.1 GCA_030650875.1 Polaromonas sp. | reverse complement strand
CCCTGCTCGCGCACGAAGCGGCTGCGCTCGTGCAGGCGCACCGCGCGACCGCCCTCGCGAAAGCGCGCCACAAACTCGACTTCGGCATGGTCGGTGTCCAGCAGCCGGTGCGAACGCACCTCCAGCCCCAACCATTTCGCGCCGGGGTCCAGCGTGAGGTCCGTGGGTCGGGTGCTGGCGTGCCAGGTGGCCAGCAGGTAGTCATGGTGGCCGAGCACGAACGCGCTGTAGCGCGAGCGCATCAGCGATTCGGCGTCGGGGGCTGGCGCGGCAGCGAGTTCGTTCAGGTAGGGGCCGCAGCAGGCGGAAAAAGGCAGGGGCTGGGGCTGGCTTTTGGCCGACCTGGGCGCCTTCGCGGAAATTCGGCCGCACGGACAAGGCGTCGTCATGATCCCTGCGCCTTGCTGCCGCCGGCCAGTCCCGCGCCGTTCTGCCATCTCAATGTATCGTTCATGGTCCTGATTCTTGCAGACTTCAGGATGGGACAAGCGCTTGCAAACAGCCGCTCTAATTCGATGCAATCCTGGTGTTGCAGGCAGCGAGCACCACCCGCTGCGTGGGCTGGCCAGAAACGTCCCTGAACGCCAACGGACGCACATCGTCAGGCTTGAAAACCTCGACGCGAATGGGCTTTCCCTTGAAATTTGCCTCCGCGTAAAACGAGGCCTGCAAAATGCGCGCGGAACCACTTACGCAGTCGATAGCGGCCACCCCCTCAAAGGACCGAAAAACGATGCCTTCCTTGCTTGTCCGGGCATATACCCGACTGACCCGGACAGGAACAGTACGCATGTTTTTGTCGCGTGAGAGGCCGGAGGGATTGAGCTGAATGTAATCAGCCGCATGATCCTTCGGGTCACCGACCAGCGTTAACCAGTTGCCCTCGGCCTGAGCGGCATTGAGGTGGAAAAGAGCAACGCAAAGCGACAGGGTGGTGACAGACAGTTTCATAAGATCAACCAAGCCGTTCCGTGAACGAAACAGGATCCGTGCTCACGCCAGGCTCGAAGGCCTTTACACCTATGCGCCCCTGGCGTTCATACGTCAATGCTTTGTGCAGTTGATCCATCGCAGAAATGCACTCCAGCACGGCCACCTGAATCTTGCCGGCCGCGTCGTCGGCTTGCGGCGCAGGCGCTGACGCAAGCCGGTCACCCACCGTCGCTCTTAGCCGCAGTTGAACGGCGCGAAACAGGGGGTCCCAGTCCTCTGCCGAAATCGGAGAACGGGCTGCCGCTGGCAAACCGGTCGTGCAAGGCAGCACCGAGGGATGATGGCGCCCCAGCAGGAAGTCAAGGTTTACGAAACCAAGCGCTTTCAGGGCCTTATGCGCGAAGTTGTTCACCTGTTGGGTAGGTATGGCGTCTGGTAGCGTCATGCGGTCGTCTTCAGT
>JAUSDK010000181.1 GCA_030650875.1 Polaromonas sp. | reverse complement strand
CCCAATCGGTGCAAAGGAGGCATCCCATTTAGACTCGAATTCTGTGAGCCTGAGCAGGGCCTCATCCTCGGTCGCCGCCGTATAAACCAGCCGTAAATCGGCAGCCACTTCCTTGCGCTGTTTCCAGCCCACGAAGTTCAGACTGTGGCGCACCATGTGCACCAGGCAGAGCTGGACTGACGTCTTGGGGAACACGGCTTCAATGGCATCGGGAAAGCCTTTCAATCCGTCCACACAGGCGATGAAGATGTCAGCCACGCCTCGATTCTTCAGTTCGGTCACCACCTGCAGCCAGAACTTGGCCCCCTCTGTCTGTGTCATCCACAGGCCCAGTACCTCCTTCATGCCCTGCAGGTTGACGCCAATGGTCAGGTACAACGCCTTGACCCGCACGGCCCCGTTGTCGCGTACCTTGACGTGAATGCAGTCCATGTACACGATGGGGTACAGCGCCTCCAGTGGACGCGCCTGCCAGGCTTTGACCTCATCCATGACGGCATCGGTCACGGATGAAATCAGGCTCGGGGATACTTCGGCCCCGTACATCTCCTGCAGATGGCCTTGAATCTCGCGCACCGTCATGCCACGCGCGTACAGTGACAGAATCTTGTCGTCAAATCCGCTCCAGCGGGTCTGGTGCTTGGTGATGATTTGGGGCTCGAACGTGCCGGCGCGGTCACGGGGGATTTCAATGGGCAGTTCGCCAAAGTCGCCTTTGAGGGTCTTCTGGCTGCGCCCGTTGCGGGTGTTGCCAGCTTCATTGGCGACCAGCTGGTTCTTGCTATGGCCCAGGTGGTCGGTCAACTCGGCTTGGAGCGCCCGCTCGACCAGGGCCTTGGTCAGTTGCTTCAACAGGCCGTTCTGGCCTATCAAATCTTCCGGCTTTTTATAGTCGGCCAGCAGTGCGTCAATCAGCTCGGTGGGTAATGGTTTTTGTTCTACGGTCATCTTTGATCCATGCAAGACGGCAGTTTCCTGCCAAAAGACCGTTTACACAAAACTTCTTACACCCTCGGGCGATGTGCCGCAGGTGGTCGTGACACTGCCAACACTGGCCTCTTATGACGAGTTGCTTGAGGTGGCTCTATGAGCACGACGTCAATTACAAACTCAGCAACGACAACTACCGTCACCTCCACTTCGGCCCGTCTGGGAATGATGCTGACGGATTTGCGCCTGCCCACCATCAAACGGTTGGCCGGTGACCTATGCGCACAGTCCGATACCGAAGGCTGGCCCGCACACCGGTTGCTGGAGTCCTTGCTGGAGCATGAAATCAATGAGCGCGAGGCCCGCCGGATTGACCGTCACCGCAATGAATCGGGTTTGAGTCCTGGCAAGCGACTCTCCAGCTTTGACTTCTCGGCCGTGCCCAGCGTGTCCAAGGCGCAGGTGATGGCCCTGACCGAGGGCACCGAATGGATTGACCGGGGTGCTAATGTGCTGCTGTTCGGGCCACCGGGTGTTGGCAAAAACCATTTGGTCAGCGCCTTGGGGCATGCCTTGATTGACGCTGGACGGCGGGTTCTGTTTACGCGTTGTTCGGACCTGGTGCAGCGCCTGCAGGCAGCACGGCGTGATTTGCGCCTGCCGCAGGAGTTGGCCAAACTGGACCGGTTTGACTTGCTGATTCTTGATGACCTCAGTTACGTGCGGCGTGACCAGGCTGAGACTTCCGTGTTGTTTGAATTGATATCGGAGCGCTATGAGCGAAAGAGTTTGGCCATTACCGCCAACACCCCGTTCTCACAGTGGGGCGAGGTGTTCGTGGAGCCGGCGATGACGCTGGCCGCTGTAGACCGCCTGGTGCATCACTCAACCATTCTCGAAATGAACGTGGAGAGCTACCGCCGCCGCGCCGCCCAGGCGGTGCAGGTCTCCCCGGCAAGAAAGGCCCGCTCAACAACGTAAGCAATCAAATTCTTTCCCCGCTTCCACCGGCCAAGATAGTTGTCGCCGAGCGGTCAGGATAGTTGACATCGACCACATGCCCTGGACACCGAGAGCGCTGATGGATATCAAACGAGAATTTGTGGAACTGGCAAGCCAGGAGGGTGCCAACCGGCGCGAGTTGTGCCGGCGCTTTGGTATCAGCCCCAAGGCCGGCTGCGCGTTGCTGGCACGCTTCGCGCAGGAAGGCGCTGGCGCCTTTGTGCCGCGCTCGCGAAAGCCCAAAACCAGCCCTGCGCGCACCCCGCCCGACATGGAGGAGGCCGTGATCGAACTGCGCGGCCAGCACCCCTGCTGGGGTGGTCGCAAAATTGCCAGGCGCCTGACAGAGCTGGGGGCTATGGATGTGCCGCCGCCCAGTACCATCACGGCCATC
>JAUSDK010000172.1 GCA_030650875.1 Polaromonas sp. | reverse complement strand
TGAAGGCCGTGGGGTTGAGCCCGTTGGCCGACGAAAAAGCCTGGTAAGCCTCGCCCATGAAGGCGTCGTGTTCTTCGCCCAGGTAATACACCAGGCTCCACAGCCGGTTGCCCTTGTAGTCGGGGTCTTGGGCACCGTAGCTCTTGAGTTCGGCCAGCACCTCGGCCTGGGGCCGGCCCTGCTCCGGAAGCTTGCCGCCGCTCATGGCTGCCCCGCCTCTTTGCCTTCAACCTTGACTTTCGCACGACGCCGCGCCAGCAGCCAGGCGCCCACCACCAGCAGGATGAACACCGGCAGCAGCACGCCCTGAAAGCGCTGCATCAGCGCCAGAATCTCCTGCCAGCGCCCGCCCACATAACGCACGCCGTACACCAGCAGGGGCAGCTCCACCAGCGCCGCCGCGCCGTCGTACACAAAGAGGTGGCGGTACGGCATCTTGAGCGAACCCGCCGCAAAAAACAGCGGTGTGCGCACGCCCGGCATGAAACGCACCACGAAGATGTAGGCCGGCCCGTAGCGGCGCATGGTGTCCTGCATGGCAGCCAGCCGCGCCTCGGGCACCACGCGCGCAAAGTAGCGGTGACGCAGCAGCCGCGCCCCGAAGCGGTGGCCCCAGTGAAACACCAGCGCGTCGCCCGCCACCAGCCCGAACCACGCCACCACCATCAACGGCACCGGCTCCATCACTCCCTTGAGCGTGAGCGCCGCCGCAGCGAGCAGCAGGATGTCTTCGTTGATGGGCGCGCCTATGCCGCAGCTGAACAGCAGCGCAAACAGCAGGGCATAAGCGGGAAAGCCCTGCAGGGACTGCAGGAAGGCCATGGTGGAATCAAACATGGGCGCTATTCTGATGCCTCGGGAAAAGCAGGAACAGCTGGTTTCCCCCACTGCAGGCCATCGACCGGCCCCGACTGCCAGGCCACTTCCACCCCATGCGGCAGCGCGCTACAGTTGCTTGATGCACCTCAAGCCCGTCAGCCCAGGCCCGGCGCAGCATATCCACCCCCACTGAAGGAGCCCGCCATGACCGACAACGCCCTCGTCACCGTTCCGCCGCGCAAACTCTGGCTGCGCGCCCTGCTGATGCTGCTGATGTGTGCAGCCTTCCAGCTGGCCGCCTGGGTGCTGGTGGCCGTCGCCTTGCTGCAGTTGGGCTTTGCCCTCTTCACCGACCAGCCCAATCCGCGCCTGCAAGGCTTCGGCCGCAGCGTGGGCCGTTACCTGGCGCAGATTGCGGGTTTTGTTTCCTTCGCCACCGAGACACTGCCCTTTCCCTTCAGCGACTGGCCGGCCGAAGACCTGTGAGCAGCATGCAGGCTTCGCCCTTCACCAAGGATTTGCCATGACCACGCCCGAAAACTGCCGCATCAACTACATCGAGCTGAACGTCCGAAACATCGACAAAGCCAAAGCCTTCTACGGCCAGGCCTTCGGTTGGACCTTCACCGACTACGGCCCGGAGTACGCCGAGTTTTCAGACGGCGCGATGAAAGGCGGACTGACCACGACGGCGCCGCCCTCACCCGCCGGCGGCCCACTGGTCATCCTGTATGCCGACAAACTCGAAGCCGCTCGGGGCAGCGTGCTGGCAGCCGGTGGAACCATCAGCCGCGAGATCTTTGCTTTCCCAGGCGGGCGGCGCTTTCACTTCAAGGATGCGGACGGGTATGAACTGGCGGTCTGGTCCAAAGACTGAAAATATTGGTCAAATCGAGCTTCAGCCCTTTATCCACAAGCGCCACCAGCTACTACTTCCATAGCAAACCGCTGTCGTTTCGAGCCTGAACGGAACATCGCCTTGCTACATTGCACAATCCGGAAACTCAGGCTGCATTGAAATCACATGAAAAAGAACTTGCTGTTCATCGCTCTTTCTTTCGCGCTTACTCCAGGTCTCTTTGCAATGACGTTTGCAGGTGCCGGGGAAAACATGACCTACTTTGAACATGCAAAGTTAAGCGTTGAACACTGCGAACGTCGGGGATTTTCAAGACGCGCGGATTATTCGGCCTGGCGCAAAAAAAACGAACACACCTATCGCGAAACGGTAAATGCCATACGGGACGAAGCAGCGAAACGAGGTTTGCCGAAAGCGGAACAGGATCTGGTCCTGACGGAGAGTATCAAGGCTGCAAAAACACTCTCTCAAGAAAACATCTCACGGAAGGGGGTACCCTGTGAAAAATATGAGGCTGTACTCCAGATGTATTCTGATCTCCTGAAACGCTAGAAGTCCCCACGCCTTCGTCCAAGATGGAGACAGCACACACCAACGCGGCCGGTCTGTCCGCACGCTTCAGCTTCCGCCCGCTCGAAATGGCCGACCTGCCCATGTTGCATGACTGGCTGGCACGTCCGCACTGGACCGAGTGGTGGGGCCCGGCGCCCACGCTGGCCGAGGTTGAAACCGAATACGGCGCCTGGATCACCGACCCGACGCAAGTGCAGCCCCACATCGCCCTGCTCGACGGCCAGTCCTTCGGCTACATCCAGTCCTACGTGGCCATGGGTTCCGGCGACGGCTGGTGGGAAAACGAAACCGACCCCGGTGTGCGCGGCATCGACCAGTCCATCGCTGACGCCACACAACTGAACCGCGGCCTGGGCACCGCCATGGTGAAAGCCTTTGTGGCCAGGCTGTTTGCCGACCCGGGCGTCACCCACATCCAGACCGACCCCGACCCGCGCAATACGCGCGCGATTCGCTGTTATGAAAAAGCCGGCTTTCACGTGGCTGGGCAAGTGCAGACGCCGGACGGCACGGCGCTGCTGATGGTTAGCGAGCGCGCCAGCTTGTCGTAAACCGGCGTACCAGGCAGCGGCAGCAGCCCGGCGCGGCTGGCGGTCAGGTCCAAAGACTGAATTACTGATCAAATCGGCATCCAGCCCTTTATCCATGGGCGGCAGCAGCTATTACGTTTATAGCAAAATGTTGTCATGACGGACCCCGGATCAAGTCCGGTTCAGGCTCTGACCCGCCATCCATGTCGGCGCCCACGAGACGGTATTTCAAGCAACAGAATGCCCCCGGATCGGAGTCCAGGGCAGGTTCTTCCGCCCACCGCGAACCTCAGCGGCGTTCAGCCGCAAGAATCACCGCCGTTCCCGCCGCCACCAGCGAGTGAACCGGGCCCTTCTTGCCCAGCAGCTGGCCGTTCACGTAGGCGCCGTCGATGAGCAGCACCAGATGATCGGCCAGCTGGCCGGGGTGGCGCGCCCCGATCTTTTTGGCCAGGGCGGTCAGGCGCCGGTGCAGCTCGGTCTTGTTGCGCGCGGCAACGGCGCGGGCCGGGTGCGTGGGCGCCGGGAACTCTGTCGCCACATTCAGG
>JAUSDK010000168.1 GCA_030650875.1 Polaromonas sp. | reverse complement strand
GCCGTTCAGCTCGTCCATCGACGAAAACTGGATCGCCAGCTCGCCCGTGTCTTCGCGCCGGCCATGGCGTTTGACCTGCTTTTTGACGCGCACCTCGACCTCGGCCATCAACAGGTCGGCCAGTTCTTCTTCCACCCGCAGGGTGTCGCGCGATTTTTCCCGGACCGGTTTTTCGGGCCGGGGAGCAAAGTCGGCGCTGGTTTTTTTGACCAGCGTTTCGGCCTCGCGCACAGACATTTTCTTGGCCGCGATCTGGTTGGCGGCGGTGATTTGCGCGGCGCGGTCCAGGCTGAGCAGCGCGCGCGCATGGCCCATGTCCAGGTCGCCCGCCATCAGCATGGTCTGCACCGGGTCGGCCAGGTTCAGGAGGCGCAGCAGGTTGGACGCGGCGCTGCGCGAGCGGCCCACCGCCTGCGCAGCCAGCTCGTGCGTCAGGCCAAATTCCTTGACCAGGCGCTGCAGGCCTTGGGCCTCTTCGAGCGGATTGAGGTCTTCGCGCTGGATGTTTTCAATCAGCGACATGGCGGCTGCGGCTTCGTCGGGCACGTCGCGTATCAGCACCGGCAGGCTGTCCAGGCCGGCCAGGCTGGCGGCCCGAAAGCGCCGCTCGCCGGCAATGATCTCGTACTTGCCGTCGTTGGCGCCGCTGCTCAGGCGCCGCACCAGAATCGGCTGCATGATGCCCTGCGCCTTGATGGACTCGGCCAGCTCGTAGAGCGCGCCCTCGTCCATGCGGGTGCGCGGCTGGTACTGGCCGGGCACCAGATCGGTCAGGCGCAGCGTGGCCGGCAGGCCGGGGCCGACGCTACTGCTGCCAGCGTTGTCGGCGTCGGCCGATTCGCTGACCTTGGGGCCGAGCAAGGCCTCCAGGCCGCGGCCCAGGCCTTTGAGTTTTTTGGTGACCATGTGCTTGTCTTTCTGTTTTCAAATCGGGGAGGATGCTGCGGGCAGGTGCGTCAGGCATCCATCAGCTGCAGCAGTTGCGCGTGGGCCAGCGGCCAGTCGCCCAGCCCGCTGTCGGCATTCAGATGGCCGCAAGGGCCGGCGTCTAGGTAGTCAGCACCCCAGTTGGCGGCCAGCTGGCGGGCACGCTCGGGCGCGCAAAAGGGGTCGTTGCGGCTGGCCAGCAGCACCGAGGGAAACGGCAGCCGGCCCCGGGGCAAGGGCGACCAGCCGGGCAGTTGCTGGCGCAGGTCGTCCCGCTCGGTATCGGGCGGCGCCACCAGCAAGGCGCCCTTGACGCGCTGCGTGTTGCGCGAATGCGCGGCCCAGGCCGCCACATGCACGCAGCCCAGGCTGTGCGCCACCAGCACGGCAGGCGCGCTGCAGGACAGCAGCACGTCTTCAAGCCGCGCAATCCAGTCGCCACGC
>JAUSDK010000173.1 GCA_030650875.1 Polaromonas sp. | reverse complement strand
GCCAGGTCCAGCAGGGCAGGGCCGCCCCCTTTGTACTGAACGACCGTCAGGTCGGCACCCGTGCGCAGCTTGAACAACTCAATGGCGAAGTGCTGAAAGCTGGCAACGCCAGCGGAGCCGAAGTAGACCTTGCCTGGATTTTTCTTTGAGTAATCGATCAATTCCTTGATTGAGTTCACCGGCAGGTTGGCAGCCACTGCGATCACGCTGGGGCCCATGCCGAGCATCGCTGCTGGCGCGAAGGACTTCACCGGGTCGTAGCTGAGCTTCATGACGGAGGCATTCATCGTGAAGGTCGAGGAGATCAGCAGCAAGGTATTGCCATCGGGCTCAGCCCTGGCGACCATGGCAGAGCCAATGGCACCACCAGCACCCGGCACGTTTTCAACGATGACCGAGCGCTTCAGGCGGGTCGAGAGTTGCTGGGCCATGGTTCTGCCAACGATGTCGTTGCTGCCGCCTGGTGCGAATGGGACGATGATGCGGATGGCTTTGGCCGCCTCTTGTGCATAAGCCTGCCCCAAAGGAAGTGTCGTGCCCGCAGCCAGCAGGGCCCCTATGGTCAGGTTGAACTGTCGGCGGTTGCCGGTAATGTTGATGCGCATGGATTTGTCTTCTGATTGATTCATTTTGTTTTGAAGTCGTAAAGCTTTGCCGGGTTGTCGACGAGTATTTTGGTCAAGGTGTCGCCGTCATTCACCCATTCGACCAGGCGGTTCAGGGCCCTGCCATCGTCGATCGGATGGAAAGCTTCAACCACTTCGCGCTGCCGTGGTTTTCCTGGAGCCGCACCTGGGTGCGGCCAATCGCTGCCCCACAGCAGGCGATCCGGATTGGCCGCAATCAAGGCTTGCACCATGACCGCTGCGTCGGCGCAGTCGGGTGCGGTTGAAATACGATGCGGCGCTGAGAGCTTGACCCAGACCTGGCCTTGTCGTACCCGTTGCAGCAAGCTGCCAAAGTGCGCCTGGGCCGGTCCGAGAGCAGCCTGCGCACGGCAAAAGTGATCCAGAACCACGGGCACCGAGAGCTGGTCCAGCGCTGGCTCAAGGGACGCAAAAACCGCCAGGTTGGTATAAATCTGCAAATGCCAGCCAAGGTCTTTGACGCGGTCGTGCGCCCACAGCAACTGGCGCGTGGCCATGGCCGGGTCATGAATGCCATCGGTTTCAAGGTTGATGCGGACACCGCGCACGCCAGCGTCGTGCATGGCTTGCAGCTGCGCGTCGCTGGTCTGCTCATCGATCACGGCCACTCCGCGACCGCGTTCACCGAGCGCCAGCAGGGCGTCCACGGTGCAGCTGTTGTCGCTTGCGTAGGGGCTTGGGTGAACAATGACCACGCGGTCAATGCCGAGTTGATCGTGCAGGCGCAGCATGTCTTCAAGACTGGCCTGGGCGGGCGTGTATTGGCGGTCTGTTGCCAGCGGGTAGCGGTCAGTCGGCCCGAACACATGGGTGTGGCAGTCGCAGCTGCCGGCTGGCAACACCGTGTGTGGCGGCTGATGAATGACGCCGTGGATGGCGGCCGAAGGCGTGGGGTGAGACTGTGGCATGGCTGCGATTATTTTGTGTTTCGGTGTTTTGAACCGGGGGGTGAGGCCTTGTGGGCGGATCAGTGGACGCAGTTGATGCAGTTGATGGGCGGCATTCCTTGCAGCACGTCGATGACTTGTTGCGCGACCTGCAAGGCGCTTCGTTCCTGGGTTTCGTGCGTGCCGCCAGCGGCGTGCGGTGTTGCTACCAGGTTTTCCAGTTGCAGCAGAGGATCGTCGGCGGGTGGCGGCTCGACCTCAAAGACATCCAGACCCGCGCCAAACAGATGGCCGCTGGACATCGACTCAAAGAGCGCTTTCTCGTCAATGATCCCGCCACGCGACACATTGATCAGGATGGCATTTTTCTTCATCAGCGCCAACGCATGGCGACCTATCATGTGATGACTTTCAGCCGTGAGCGGCAGGTGCAGGGTGAGCACATCAACCTGCGGCAGCATCTCATGCAGCGACGCCACGCGGGTGTGTGGCAGATCGCTCCAATGATCTGCCGGGCTGCGCGGGGCGTACGTCAGCAGCTTGGCGTCAAAGGCGCCCAGCCATTTGCGGGCGACGGATTTTCCGATGTTGCCCATGCCGACGATACCGACGGTTTTGCCTTGCAGCTCTATGCCCAGATGCTGCGGCCTGACGATCTCTGCTCCAGCGCGCAGCATCCTGTCAAAGCGTGCCACGCGGCGTGCGACGCCAAGCGCCAATGCAAACGCCATTTCGGCCACGGCTTCACTGTTGACGCCGGGTGTTGTACAAACGGGAATATCGCGTGCCCTTGCGGCATCCAGTGCAATGGTGTCGTAGCCGACACCTTGCTTGCAGATCACCTTGACGTGTTGGGAACGGGCGAGATCATCGGAGGTGATTGGCGTCATGCGGACCATGACGCCATCGGCATCCTCCGGCCAATTCCGGATGGCCGGGTCTGGCCAACACACCACATCGGCGTGCCGTCTGGCCAGTTCAATGCCGGCCTCGTGAAAGGCATCGAGGATGTAAATTTTGGGCCGTTTTGAGGGGCCAGAAGGTGCGGCGGATGCTTCGCTCATTGCTTGGCGATCCTGGCTTTTTCAATCACGTCGCGCCACCATGCAATGTCTTTTTTCAGCAGCGCGGTCATTTGCTCTGGTGTGTTGCCGCGCGCGATCACGCCGAGGTCGAGAAACTTCTGGCGGATATCGGGTTGCACAACCGCGGCGTTGATCTCTGCATTGAGCCTGGCGATCACTTCGCGCGGCGTGCGTGCCGGTGCGGCAATGCCGTTCCAACCGACGATCTCATAGTTGGGCAGACCGCTTTCGGCAATCGTCGGCACATTCGGCAGGCCCGGAAAGCGCTGGGCCTCTGTTACACCCAGCACGCGCATCGTGCCGGCTTTGACATGGGGAATGACCGGCGCGATGGTTTCAAAGATCGCCTGCACGTCACCTGCGCGCAGCGCGCGAACGACGTCGGCCGAGGTCTTGTAGGGCACGATGGTCGCTTCAATGCCGGCCATGGAACGAAAGACTTCAGCCGCTAAAAACTGAGCGCTGCCAACCGAGATGGTGCCGATGAACAGCTTGCCCGGGTCGGCTTTTGCCTGGGCGATCAGATCACGAGCGTCGGTGATGGTCGACTTGCTGTCGACCGCCAGGGCAAAGCCGAAGGTGCCGATGAGCGAGACCATTTCAAAGTCTTTGACGGGGTCAAAGGGCAGCGACTTGAAGAGCGACGGCGTCATGGCGAAATTTCCCGCAGCGATGAAGTTCAGGGTATAGCCGTCCGGCGTCGCCTGTTGTGCCACTTGTGAGGCGACGATGCCGCCGGCGCTGGGCCGGTTATCGACGACAAAGGCCTGGCCGGTTTTTTCCACCAGCTTTTGTGCCACCAAACGCACTGTCAAGTCGCCGGTACCGCCCGGGCCGTAGCCGACCATGATCTTGACGGGCCTGTTGGGATAAGCCTCTGCGCTGTTTTGTGCCAGGGTCCAGCTGCTTGCCAGTAATCCCAGTGCGACAACAGCGACGCGTGTCCAGGCCTTGCAGTTTGTCTCGTTGATTATTTTCTTCATGGAGTCCAAGTCTCAGGTTATAGATCGAACGGCATCAAGCGTCAGAGGTCAAACATCGAAAGGCGGAAAGCCTGACGCACCGGCCTCGGCCCGCAGCAAGCGGATCATGGCCGGCCATTCAAGCTCGCCATACGGGCGGCGCGTTCCTGGTTGGTAGAGGTGGGCCGTGTGCTGCAAAACTTCCTCGGAAGGAAGATTCAGTTCGGTGCCGCCAGCCATTGCATCGACCTGTGCGCGGCAGGACATTTCCAGCTGGTACATCGTGTTGAACGCTTGCTGCACACTGGGGCCGCAGGTCAGCAAACCGTGGTTGCGCAAAATCATGGCGGTGTGTGGCCCGAGATCTTTCACCAGTCGCACGCGCTCTTCAAGGTTGATGGCCGGGCCTTCAAAGTCGTGATAACCCAAGTGGTTGTGAAAGCGGATGGATGTTTGCGTCATGGGCAGCAGCCCGCATGCCATGCTGGCGACTGCCATGCCGGCGCGGCTGTGGGTGTGAATCACGCAGCGCACGTCCGGGCGCGCCGCATGGATGGCGCCATGAATCACGTAGCCCGACTGGTTGATGCCGTAGTCGGTGTCTGGCTTGGACAAGATGTTGCCGGCCAGGTCGATTTTGGCCAGGCTCGATGCCGTGATTTCCTTGTAAAGAAGGCCGTACAAATTGATCAGCAAGTGCTTGGTGCCAGGGATACTGGCCGTGATGTGGTTGTAGATCAGGTCGGTCATGCCGAACTTATCGACCAGTCGGTAGCAGGCCGCGAGTTCGACCCGCGTGGCCCATTCCTCAGGGCTGACGTCGTCGCGAACACACTTGAAATCGGTAGCGTAATGGGGCATGAGGTGACTCTTTTTTTAAGGTAACAGGTGTGCAGGCCGGCAGTTGCGGGTTGGCCCTTCAGACTGCTGATGCTTGCGCGGATTACGCGGATCTTACGGAGGAAACTACCGATTCACAGAGACTTTTTCTCAAGGTAGCATGAGAAAAACTAATGATGGTTTCATCTTTTTTCATTCTTTGAAAGACGCTGCATGGCCAGCCCCTTGCCACCCCTGAATTCGCTGCGCGCTTTTGAATGTGCCGCGCGCCATTTGAGTTTTACCAAGGCTGCCGACGAGTTGAATATCACGCAAAGCGCGGTCAGCCATCAAATCAAGACGCTGGAAGCGTGGCTGGGTTTTGCACTGTTCGAGCGCAGTGGGCAGCGCGTTTCGCTCAGCCCGGGTGGTGCTGTTTACGCCGGTGAGCTGGGGCCGGTGTTCACCCGAATCCTGAACGCTACGCAAGACCTGCTGACATCGGGCTCCCATCAAATCCTGAATTTGCGCGGTTACGGCACCTTCTTCGTGCGCTGGTTGATTCCGAGGATTTCCGATTTTCAGGAAAAAAATCGCGACATCAAGATCCGCCTGACGACGCACGTTGAAGCCGTGGATTTTGGGCGCGACAAAGTCGACATGGGCATTGTTTACGGCGATGGACCGTGGGATGGCAACCGGAGTGACCTGCTCTTTGAAGACGCCTTGATTCCGGTGGTTTCACCCAGGCTTGTGGCCGGGCTGTCATTGCCCTGCTCGCTTGAGAAAATGCTCACCTTGCCGATGCTGCACTCGCGCCGGAAAATGCAGTGGGAGGACTGGCTGCAGGCGGTCGGGGCAACCCGCAAGCCAGCTGAGAACGACATGTACTTCGAGGATGTCACGATCCTGTATCAATGCCTGCTCGAAGGACTGGGTGTGGCGCTGGTACAGGTGAAATATGTTCAAGACGATCTGGCTCAGGGGAGGCTGGTGACGCCTTATTCCTACACGTTGCGACGAAAGGGCGGCTATCACCTGGTCAGCCCGCTTGAGATTTCAAACGACGACAAGATCGTTCGTTTTCGCGAGTGGGTGCTGGCGCAAAGCCTGAACGCTGTCAGAATGTAAATCTACTTCATCGCCTGAATCAAGAGGTCGTAGAAATAGCGTGCGGCCGCTGTCAGTTCACGACCTCTGCGCTTGATCAGGCCCAGCGTGCGGGCCACCTCCGGCTCGTACAGCGGAATGCTGACCAGGGTTGGGTGCCCTTGCCTGGGCATCGCCAGGCGCGGCACCACGCCGACACCGAGTCCTGCCTCGATCAGGCTGACCATGGCGGGTACGTGGTGAACCTCGCAAAACCAGCGCGGATGCGACTTGCTCTGCGCCAGCGCCAGGTCAATCAGCAGCCGGTTGCCGCTGCCTTGCGCGAGTGTGATGTAGCTGTGCTGACCCAATTCATCCCAGCGGATTTTTCTTTTTTTGGCCAGCGGATGGTCTTTGGTGCACGCTACCACGAAGGGGTCTTGCAGCACCGGCTCAAACTCAATGTCGGCTTCTTGCGCGCCGATGTAGGTGAGCCCAAAGTCGGCTTCGCCGCGCACCACGTTGAGCAGAATGTCAAAAGACGATTCGTCGATCACACGGATGCGGATGCCGGGATATTTGCGGTGATAAGTGCGCATCACGTCCGGTAAAAAATAGGCCACGGCCGACGGTACGCAGGCGATGGTCACTTCGCCAGAGATGCGTTCGGCAACGTCGCTGATGCCAAGCAGTGCGCTGTCAAGTTCGTTCAAGACGCTACGCGCCTTGGGCACGAAACTGCGCCCGACCGTGCTCAGTTCGACCTTGCGCGTGGTGCGCTCAAAGAGCAGCACGCCGAGGGCTGTTTCGAGCTTGTCGATGCGCCGCGACAACGCCGATTGCGACAAATGAATGGCGGCGGAGGCAGCTTTGAAGCTGCCCAGATCGGCCACGGCAAGAAAGGCCCGGAGGTCGGCTAAATCAAAATTCATGCGTTTACAACAACAATAGATTGGATATTTGCACTTTACACGCACTCTTCATGTTTTGATAATCCAGCCAGACGAGCTTGCAATGGCGGCTCGAAAGTGACTTGTATTGACGAAAGAGATGCTTTGAACAATCGTGCCAATGACCCGATCCGGGTGCCTGAATCTGAACTCACCCAAATGGGCGTCAAAGCCTTCCAGGGGCTCGGTTTGTCGCTGGCGGATGCCCAGGACGTTTGCCGCATTTTGGTCATGGCCGACCTGTTTGGCCTGTCTACACACGGCCTGAGCCGGGTTGAGTCCTACGGTGAACGCTTGCTGATCAAGGGGATCAACCCCGATGCCAAGATCAAGGTTGAGCGGCTCGCGCCCGCCATGGTCAGTGTTGACGGCGACAACGGCGTTGGCCCTTTGGTCGGTTTGCGGGCGCTGGAGGCGGCCATGGAAGTCGCCGGCGAATGCGGCATCGGCATCGCTTTTGCGCGCGGCAGCAATCACTTTGGGCCGATCTCGCCGTATTCGCTGATGGCGGCCGAGGCGGGCTTTGCTTCCATCATTGGCAGCAACGCGACCACCACCATTGCACCGTGGGGCGGCACCGATGCCCGTCTGGGTAACAGCCCCTTGGGTTTTGGCGTACCTAACCCGGGCGGCGCGCCTTTTTTGCTGGACATGGCCATGAGCGTGGTGGCCCGCGCCAAGATTCGCAATGCGTTCAAGCGTGGGGAGCGCATTCCGGCAACCTGGGCTACAGACAAACAAGGCTTGCCGACCAGCGACCCGGCGCAAGCGCTGGACGGATTTTTATTGCCGATTGGCGGCCACAAAGGTTACGGCCTGGCGCTGCTGGTCGATCTGTTTGCCGGTCTGCTATCGAACGCGGCCTACCTCACGCACGTCAAGTCGTGGGTGGACGCGCCTGACGAGCCGCAAAATCTCGGCCACTTTTTCATCCTCGTCAACACCCGCTTGCTGGGCTCTACCGCCTGGCTCACCGAGCGCATGAATGACTTTGCGTCCATCCTCCACGGCAGCCCGGCCGCCGAAGATGGCAAGCCGGTACTGGTGCCTGGCGAGATCGAGCTGGCCAAGATGAAAGACCAGCGTGAAAACGGCATTCACATGCCCGCTGACGTGATGGCCTTGCTGCACAAACATGCGGCGAACGCCCCGGCTTGACGCTAAAAATAGATCATTAACGCAATAAAGAGACATTCATGACGCCTACCAAAACGCCCACCTCCAAATCACTGTTGCTCGTTGCCGCCCTGGCACTTGCAGCGCTGGGTCAGGCCCACGCGCAGGTCTATCCGAACAAGCCAATCCGCATGGTGGTGCCGTATCCGGCTGGCGGGAATGCCGACATCACGGCACGACTGGTCGCCAAAAAAATGTCTGACAGCATGGGCGTGCCGATTGTTGTGGACAACAAGGGCGGCGCCAACGGCATGATCGGAACCGACATCGTCGCCAAGGCACCGGCTGACGGCTACACCTTGCTGATGGATGCCAGCGGCCCCCTGGTGATCAACCCGGTGCTGTACGCCAAGGTGCCTTACGACACATTGAAAGACTTTGTGCCGATCAGCCAGATACTGACCTACCAGTACGTTTTGGTGGTGCCGGCCAACTCGGCCATCAGCAGCTTGCCGGCGTTGGTCGCCAAGGCCAAGGCCCAGCCAGGCGCTTTGAGCTACGGCTCTACCGGCATTGGCGGTGGCGGACATCTGGCCGGCGAAATGCTGTCTTTGATGACCAACACCACCCTGACACACGTGCCCTACAAAGGCAGCGCACCAGCGCTGGCTGATTTGCTCGGTGGCCATCTGGCCTTCACCTACGACACGGTGATCACTTCGGTGCCGCAGATCGAGGCCAAGCAACTGCGGGCGTTTGCCGTGTCAGGTCCGACACGCGCCAAATCCTTGCCGCAGGTGCCGACCATGCAGGAGCTCGGGTACAAGGGCTTTGACATCACCCAGTTCGTTGGTCTGCTGGCGCCGGCCAAGACGGACCCGGCGATCATCACCCGCTTGCATCAGGAGGCGGTCAAGGCCGTCAAGTCGGCAGAGATCATCCAGCGCCTTGGCGTCGAGGGCGGGAACGAACTGGTGGGCAGTTCCCCGGCCGAGTTTCTGGAGCAGATTCAGCGCGATCTGGCAATCTACGGAAAACTCGTCAAAGACGCCAACATCAAGCCGCAATAAAGCCATCACAACCCATGTACCAACTCGATCTGCTGATCCAGGGGTTTCCGGGGCGCGCTGTCTGTCACGGCGGTCTGGGCTGGAGCACCGTGTCGTTGCTGCGCGGGCAGGGGCGGGTGGCGCTGGTGGACGTCGGCGCTTTCGGTATTCGCCGCGAGTTGTCGCAGCAACTGCAAGCCCAAGGCGTCAAGCCCGAAGACGTGACCGACGTGATTCTCACTCACGCGCACTACGACCACGCCGTCAACTTCACCTTGTTCCCGAACGCCACCGTATGGATCGGTGACCAGGAACTCACCTGGGCCGCCAGTCAGCCGCCCGGTTTCAACCCATTGCCTGAGTTGTATGTGCGTGAACTGCTGACGCGTGAGCGTGTGCGCCGCATGCTGCCGGGCGATGAACCGTTGCCAGGTCTCAAAGCCGTGGCGGCGCCGGGCCACACACCGGGACATCTAATTTTTGTGCTGACCGCCAATACCCCTCCAGTTATCTTCACAGGCGACTCGGCGAAGAACCGGGCTGAGTTGTTGTCCGGCGAGGTCGATGCCACCGCAGACGCCAGGCAAAGCCGCGAGACCCTCGCGATGATCTGGCGGCATTGGCGGGCCGAGCCGGGCACGGTACTCATACCCGGTCACGACCTGAGCATGCGGCTCGACGCCGATGGACAACCCGACTACATTGGGGAGCGCAAGGCGGCTATTGCGGCCTGGTTTTCCGAATCTACCCACACCATGACGACCATCAACCTGTGCTGTGACGCAGGCTTTGGCGTCAACTACAGAAATGACGATGTATGACAGACAGTGCCGCTGTGATGAGCGCCTTGACACCCACCGGACGCCTGCGAGCGTCCATCAATCTGGGCAATCCCATCCTCGCCAACCGCGACGCCGCCGGCTTGCCTGTGGGCGTGTCGATTGACCTGGCGCGCGAGTTCGCGCGCCGCCTTGGCGTGGCGTGCGAGCTGGTGGTGTCCGAGTCCGCCGGCAAGTCAGTGGACATCGTCAACGCCGATCAGGCTGACATCGGATTTTTCGCTATCGACCCCGTACGCGGCCAGGGAATTTTGTTCACCGCTGCTTATGTCCTGATTGAAGGCAGCTACCTGGTGCGCGACGCCTCGCCCTTGCAGCGCAACGAAGAAGTCGACAACGCCGCGCATCGCGTCACCGTCGGCAAGGGCAGCGCCTACGACCTGTACCTGACGCGGGCCTTGAAGGCCGCGCAGATCGTCCGAGCCATCACATCGCCGGCTGTGGTGGACACCTTTTTGGCCAATGGCGATGACGTCGCCGCAGGCGTCAAGCAGCAGCTTGAGTCGGACGCCAAACGCCTGCCGGGTTTGCGTCTGTTGCCGGGCCGCTTCATGGTCATCGAGCAAGCCATGGGTGTGCCCAGGACGCGCGGCGAGGCCGCTCAAGCTTACGTCGCTGAATTCGTTGAAGAGATGAAAGCCAGTGGCTTTGTGGCTGAGTCTTTGGCTCGGCACCGCATTGAAGGCGCTGCCGTGGCGCCTGCGGCGGGTCATTGAGGTGACGACACCGGTACTCCTCACCGTGCTGAAACCTCTCTATTTCCATTTCCTCCATTTTTGAGTTCACCCCATGAAGATTGTTGTTCTGCCCGGCGATGGTATTGGCCCTGAAACCATGGCTGTCACGGTCAATGTGCTTGAAGCGGTGTCCCAAAAATTTCATCTCCAGCTTGTGTTGATGCACGACATTGCAGGCCACGAGAGTTTGAAGCTTCATGGCGCTACCGTCACGCCGGCCCTGCTGGAGAAGGTGCGCGCGGCTGACGGCCTGATGCTAGGCCCCATGGCCACCTATGACTTCAAGGACGAAGCCAAGGGTGAGATCAATCCGTCGAAATTTTTCCGCAAGACGCTGGATCTGTACGCCAACATCCGGCCGGCACGCACCTTCAAAGGCATGTTCGCGCGGCTGGGCGAGTTTGACCTCGTTGTGGTGCGTGAAAACACCGAGGGTTTTTACGCCGACCGCAACATCGAGTCCGGCGGCAGTGAAATGCTGATCACGCCAGACGTGGTGGTGTCGCTGCGTCGCATCACCCGCGTTTGCTGCGAGCGCATTGCCCGCACCGCATTTGAGCTGGCCATGACCCGGCGCAAAAAGCTCACCATCGTGCACAAGGCCAATGTGCTGAAGATTGGTGACGGCATGTTCATCGAAGAGTGCTTGCGCGTCGGCAAGGAGTTTCCGGAAGTGGCTGTTGATGACGTCATCGTCGACGCCATGATGGCCCACGTGGTGCGTGCGCCGCAGCGTTTTGACGTCATCGTCACTACCAATATGTTTGGCGACATCTTGTCCGACCTGACGGCAGAACTCTCCGGCAGCCTCGGCCTGGGCGCCTCGCTCAATGCCGGTGTCGATCACGCCATGGGCCAGGCCGCGCACGGTTCGGCTCCTGATATCGCGGGTCAGAATATTGCCAACCCGTTCTCGCTGATCCTGTCGGCCGGACAGTTGCTGCGCTGGCACGGTCTGCGTGCCGGTAAGCCAGCTTTCATCGAAGCCAGTGCGTCCATTGAAGCGGCCACCGCGGCAGCGATTGCCGCTCATGAAGCCACCCGTGATGTCGGGGGTCAGCTGGGCACGCGCGAAACCGGCGCCGCTTTTGTGGCCCGCTTGATGGCGGGCTGAACGGCAGTCATTTTCTCTGAGCACCGGAAGCGGTTTAGGTACATTCCGGTCCGGAAGCACGGCCGGCAGGTTAACGTAGCGTGATGGCGCGAAACCCTGCACCGCTCAGGCCGGATCCAGCGCTCAAACGGTCGTCGGGCCTTGCTGACCAAGCCTTACATTTCAACGCCACTAAAAACGTGATTGCGCCTTGGCAGGTGCTATAGTTACCCTATTAACGCGCGGTGGAGCAGCCTGGTAGCTCGTTGGGCTCATAACCCAAAGGTCGTAAGTTCAAATCTTGCCCGCGCAACCAAATATTAATTAAAGCGCTCTTGTCCATGACCAGAGCGCTTTTTTGTTTCCGATTTTTGTCTGTGGAGCGGCACTTGCGTCGAAGGAAATTAAGTCCTTTTTGGGTGTGACATCCCAATATGTCGGCCATGCGCTGTGTTTCCATTGCACCAGGATCTAATATCTACTTGTGACTATGATCGTTGCGACACACCTCGTTCCAAAGGGGTTCTCCGCCCTCTCGCTGTGGCCGTTTATTTTTGTGCGGCCAGCACAGCGCAGCAACACCGCCTTGATCGAACACGAGATGGTGCACTACCGCGAACAAGCGTGGATCATGCCGATATGGGTGCTTCTCTATCTCGTTTCCCGCAAATTCCGGCTCCAGGCAGAGGTTCGCGCTTATACCCGGCAGATTGCAATGGGCGGCGTGACGCGGGAGCAGGCAGCCCATGCGTTGCTGGGATACCGGCTCGGCATCACGTTTGGAAAAGCCATGCAGGCCCTGTCTTGAAAGTGCTGCAAATGTCTGTACGGGGCAACGTGTAGTTCGCCTCCCCAAATCTTGCCGCTTCTTCAATGTGGCCCTGACAAGGCCATTACGCGGTTGACGCACAAAATTCAGGCACTCACCAGCAGCCCTTGCCGGGCTTGGTGAGTTCGCCTTGAAACAGGCTGTTCACCTTCTTGCTGTTGTTGTTCAGTAAGACTATTTTTGTCTTCTGCAAAGTGTCGCCCCCCGGCACGCCTTCACGCAATCCCCCCTTTTTTTCAGGCATCGGCGCATTCATGCCCAGGCCTTCCGTTCAATAGATGAAAAAACGAAAATCACCGCCGGGTTCCCGCGCCCGTAACAAGCCCCACCTGATCTCTACACTGCTGGTACTGTTCCTTGGCCTGTCCTGTCATTCCTGCACTGAACTCCCTGCCGGGCGGGAGTTGGTGGCCGCCGGCGTTGGGCTGGAAACGCTTCTCAAGGGGCTTGGCACCGCGGCGCGCGAGTATTCGGGTACACCTGCTGCTGCGTCCGAGTCTGTTTCCGTGCCGCGCCCAGGCTATGCCAGTGAATACTTTTCAGCCTGCCGGAATTTCTTTGTAAACGGAAAGCCGCCTGTGGTCGCGCCCAGGCCCGGCAACCGCGCGCTGTGCTACGACGCCTTTGCCATCCTGCATTCCGGCGACAGTAAAACCGCCGTGTTTGTTGCAGAAAAGCTCAATCGGGCGTCGGTGGTTGATGCCGACGAGGAACGCACCGACCGGTTTTTTGCAGATGCGCGCCTTCGGTCTGCCGAGCGGGCGACACTGGCCGATTACAAAGGCAGTGGTTTTGACAGGGGGCATTTGGCCCCTGCCGGCGACATGCCCACGGCGCAGGCAATGGCCCAGAGTTTTTCCCTTGCCAATATGGTGCCACAGGCGCCGAAACACAACCAGGGCGCGTGGAGAACCTCCGTCGAGGCCGCCACCAAAAAATACGCGGGTAGGGCGAGTGGTGATGTGTACGTCATCACCGGCCCTGTCTTTGTGCCCAGCATCGCCCAAAGCCCGGGTATTGGTCCGGGTCATGTGCGGGTGCCAAGGTATCTGTTCAAGCTCGTGTATGACCAGGACAAAAACAGGGCCTGGGCGCATTGGAATCTCAATGACAACGCGACCCGGGCCTCACAGCCGATCAGCTATGGCGAACTGGTCAGACGCACCGGTATTGTGTTTCTTCCCGGTATCAATCCAGCCGACTGACATCCGATGTCGGCGCGGACGCGGCTTTTGTCCAAGTGCCAGTGGCCGCCCAACAAGCATCTCACAGGTATCTTTTTTCAATCGCATCCCACTGTGGCTTGCCGACAAGCCGCTGGCGCTCGGCAAACGATACAACCAGGCCGGAGTCTTCGTCAATGCGCTGCGTGTCACGCAAGACCGTTAGCGCCTTTTGCATACCCGCCACCGCGCCCTGCAGCGCGGCGTTGGCATACAGCACGATGCCGTAACCCAGTCCGCCAAGTTCTTCGGCATTAAATATGGGGGTTTTGCCGCCAATCACCATATTCATCAGTTGCGGCTTAGTCAACCGCTGGGGCAGCGCGCGGATTTCCTCGGCGGTGGTGACCGCTTCAACAAAAAGGATGTCGGCACCGGCTTCGCTGAACAACTGGGCTCGCTCGATCGCTGCCTCAAATCCATGGACTGCGCAAGCGTCAGTGCGGGCCATGATGAGCAAATCAGGGTCGCGACGTGCATCCACGGCTGCCTTGATCTTGCCGAGCATTTCGGACGTCGTAATGACTTCCTTCCCTGAAAAGTGGCCGCAGCGTTTCGGGCTGACCTGGTCTTCAATCTGGATGCAGTCCGCGCCAGCGCGCTCCAGCGTGCGTACGGCGTGGTAAGTGTTCAATGCATTGCCAAAGCCAGTGTCGGCATCGACGATCAGCGGCACCTCGACTGCATCGCGAATGCGGGCGGTGTGCTCGGCAATGTCGCTCAGGCCCATGAAGGCTTGATCGGGCAAGCCGAACCACATGTTGGTGACACCGGCGCCGGTCACGTAAATGGCTTCAAAGCCCAGGTCGGCGACGACGCGAGCAGAAAGGGCGTTGAAGGCGCCAGGCACGACCACGCCGCGGCGAGCGTGGGCAAGGGTTCTGAGTTTTTGTTTGGTATTCATGGAGGGCAGAACGAAAAGGGATAAATACGCCGAACCGGCGTTACAAAGACCCTGTGTGCTCCCAGGCAGGCGCCGGCACGAACAGCTCGCAACGTAACAGGCGGCGCGCGCTTCGCGACAACGAAGCCGCCTGAATCTGCCGCGGGTCGGTGCTGCAGCCCCAAACCGCTGCGCGAACCAAGGGGTTGCGTCGCGAACTGTTGATGGTCTATCGGTCGGCTGTGCCTAGTCTTCTTTCATGTGCGCGGCCTTGACGATTTCGCCCAGGCGCTTGCGTTCGGCATCGGTGAACTTGACGAAGTCCTGCCGTGTGCCGCCCATGGGCTCAATGCCCAGCCCGCGCAGCTTTTCCATACTGGCCTGGTCGTGCATGGCTTTGTCTACGGCGGCAGCCAGCTTGTCCATGATCTCCGGGGGCGTGCCGCGCGGTGCATGAAGACCGGCCCAGTGCGCAATTTGAAGCTCGGGAAAGCCTTGCTCGACGGCGGTCGAGAGCTGGGGGTAAGCCGAGATGCGCTGTGTCCAGGTGGTGGCCAGCGGCTTGAAGCGGCCGTCGCCCCGGATATGGGGCAGGGCGATGATGCTGGCCTCGGATGTGCCTTCCACCTGGCCGCCAAGTACGGCGGTGGTGCTTTCAGATCCGCTCTTGTAGGGCACGGGCTGAAGTTTTGCCCCGTATTTCACGTTGAGCATTTCAGCGACGAAGTGCGGCGTGCTGCCCGTTCCCGCGGTGGCGAAGTTGAAGCCCTGGCCCTTTTTGGAGGCTTCGATGAACTCCCGCAGCGTGTCATAGGGCGCGGCTTTTGGCACCACGATCACCGAGGGCGCCACTCCAATCATGACGACCGGCACCAGGTCTTCGTCCTTGAAGGGCAGTGACTTCTTGATCATGCTGTTGGAAATCACCCCGGCAGCGCTGATCAGGAAGGTGTAGCCGTCGGGCGTGCTCTTGGCGACGATGTCGGCGCCCAGCGAGCCGCCAGCCCCTGGCCGGTTCTCAATAATGACGGTTTGTCCAAGCGCCTTT
>JAUSDK010000158.1 GCA_030650875.1 Polaromonas sp. | reverse complement strand
CGATCAGGTAGTCAAGCTCGCGCCAGTTGGTTTGGCGCAGCAACTGCTCCAAGGCCTGCGTGGCCATGGGTCCGCGCCAGATCATGGCTTCGTCCTGTGCCACCAGGAAACCGATGGACATGACCTGCACGCCGTAATTCTCCAGCGGCTCCATGGTCTGCCCGTCCTCACTCTCGGGTTTGCCGGTGATGCCCATCATCATGGGCACGCTGGGTCCGTAAATGTCGGCATCCAGCAGGCCCACACTGGCGCCCTCGGCGGCCAGCGCCAGCGCCAGATTCACGGCGGTCGTGCTCTTGCCCACGCCGCCCTTGCCCGAGGCCACCGCCACAATGTTCTTCACCTTGGGCAGGAGTTGCACGCCGCGCTGCACGCTGTGGCTGGCGATCTTGACGGTGACGTTGACCGACACGTTGCCCACGCCGGCCACGCTCTTGACGGCGGCAATCAGGCTTTTGCGCAGGCCTGCAATCTGGCTCTTGGCGGGGTAGCCCAGTTCCACGTCAAAGGCCACGTCGCCGTCGTTGATCTGCAGGTTTTTCAGCGCACGCGTAGAAACAAAGTCTTTGCCGGTGTTGGGGTCGAGCACGGTTTGCAGTGCCGTCAAAATTGCTTGTTGTTCTACAGCCATCTGGGGAATCTCCGAATTGAATCTTTGGGGGACATGTTGCGCGCAGCGGGCTCGCTACGGCTGTCTGCGGGCGCCATCTTAAGCCATTGCAGCGCCCGCCCGGCCCGAAAAACCGGCCCCAAATATGGCTTGGCGGCAGGTTTTTCAAGCGGGGCGGGCGCCTGAATTTCAACCGGAGTCTAAGTGAATGCAGCGCACCGCGCCGGGGCGCCAGGCCACGCAAACAGGCCAGTAAGGGCATTCGCGGGCACGGTGTTGATTTTGCGCAAGCCACGCGAGCGGCGCGGCGCCCAGAATTCATCAAAAAAAAACAGGATCGATCCACCCCACCGCGGCCGGCCCGCATTGGCGCCATGCAGCGATTCAACACCAGCCGGAGAACCCCAT
This sequence comes from Polaromonas sp., assembly GCA_030650875.1. Lineage (GTDB taxonomy): Bacteria > Pseudomonadota > Gammaproteobacteria > Burkholderiales > Burkholderiaceae_C > Polaromonas. The sequence continues at coordinate 23,531 of JAUSDK010000158.1, read as the reverse complement.
GTCCACGATTCCACTGAACCTTGAAACCGATGTGGTGGTACTGCCGCCCCCGGCGGGCGCGCACAGGACACTGAAGCAAGCCCTGAAGGAACGCCGCAGCGGGCGGGCCTTCAGGGACGACGCGCGCTGCCCCTGGAAACGCTGTCCACGCTGCTGTGGGCCGGGTTTGGCATCAACCGGCCTGACAGCGCACGGCGCCGTCGGCCCACAACTGGCAGGAAATCGGTATTTTTGCGGTCCTTCAGGAGGGCGCCTACCGCTATGACGCGCGGGGCCATCGGCTGCTGCTGGTCAAGGTCCAGGACCTGCGCGGCCTGACCGGGACGCAGGACTTTGTGGCGACCGCCCCGCTGAACCTGGTCTATGTGGCTGATTTCAACCGCATGCCCGATGCGCTGCCCGAAGAACGCCACTTTCTCGCCGGGGCCGACGCGGGCTGCATTGCGCAGAACGTCTACCTGTTTTGCGCCAGCGCGGGCCTGGCCACCGTGGTGCGCGGCCTGATCAACCGCGCTGAACTGGCGGCGGCGCTGGGCTTGTCCAACACACAGCGGATCGCATTGGCGCAAACCCGTCGGCTACCCCGCAGCCGCCTGAGCACGCTGGCTGCGGCGGCGTTCTAGGCGGGCTTGCGCAGCAGCAACAGCGGGGCTGGCACGGGCAGGATATCCATGACTTCGCGTTTGATGCCGCTGCGAATAGCGGTGACCAGGCCGCCCATTTCGCTGGCGCAGGCCGCCATCAGGTCATCGATCGACACCAGGCCGACCAGCCGGTGCCCGGCATTGAGCACCAGCAGGCGGCGCACGCCACCGCCCTGCATCACGGCAATGGCACTGGCCACGTCGTCGTCTTCAAACACACTCTCGATCTGGTGACTGGCCAGTGCGCCGACTTCGCCGCTGATGGCGTCAGCCCCGTCGGCCAGCGCGCCCATCACCAGGTCGCGGTCAGTCACGATGCCGCTCACGCGCGGGCCGTCCGGCGTCTGGGTCGTCACCACCAGGGTGCCGACGTGGTGTTGACGCATCAGGGCAGCGGCTTGAATGGGCGTGCTGGCACTGTCGATGGTGGCGACGCGGCGCGTGCAAATAGACCCTATGTTCATGTTTTTCTCCTTGAGATTCGGGGGGAAATGGAAAGATCAGGCCCGCTTCACAGCAGCACAAAGCCGGGACCCGACGTGGCGGCATCGCCCAGCGCCGCGCGAATGGCGTCATCGACGTTGTCCAGCCAGACGAAGGTCAGCGCCTGGCGCGTGGAATCAGGCACGTCGCGCAAGTCCTTTTCGTTGCGGCGCGGCAGCAGCACCGTACGCACGCCGGCGCGCTGTGCGGCCAGCACTTTTTCCTTGATGCCGCCCACCGGCAACACGAGGCCGCGCAGGCTGATTTCACCGGTCATCGCCACGTCGTGGTGCACAGCGTGGTCGGTGAACAGCGAGGCCAGCGCAATGAACATGGCCACCCCGGCGCTGGGCCCGTCCTTCGGTATCGCGCCCGCGGGCACATGGACGTGCACATCCACGCTTTCAAAACTGGCCGCAGGAATCCGCAGGGTGTTGGCGCAGGACTTCACCAGCGTCAGCGCGGCCTGGGCGCTTTCCTTCATCACGTCGCCCAGCTGGCCGGTCAAGATCAGCCGGCCGGTGCCCGCCACGCGGGTCGCCTCGATGAACAGGATGTCGCCGCCCACCGGCGTCCAGGCCAGTCCGGTCGCCACGCCGGGCAGGCTGCTGCGCAGGGCGGTTTCGTGTTCAAACTTCGCGGGGCCCAGAATGGCGTCCAGGTCGGCCGCGTCAATGCGCACCTGCTGCCTGGAGCCGTCCGCGACCTGCACGGCGGCGTGCCGCATGACGCGGCCAATCTCGCGCTCGAGCTGGCGCACGCCGGCCTCCCGGGTGTACTCGGCCACCAGTGCCTGCAGCGCTGCCGGGGTCAGTTCGCACTGATTTTCAAGCAAGCCATTGGCCTCGCGCTGGCGCCGCACCAGGTAGCGCTGGGCGATCTGCAGCTTTTCCTCCTGGGTGTAGCCGGGCAGCTCAATGACTTCCATGCGGTCGCGCATGGGGGCGGGGACGTGGTCCATCACATTGGCGGTGGCCACAAACACCACGCGGCTCAGGTCAAACGGCACGCCCAGGTAGTTGTCCCGGAAGGTCGCATTCTGCTCTGGGTCCAGCACCTCCAGCATGGCGGCCGATGGGTCGCCGTGGGCGCTGGGCGACAGTTTGTCGATTTCGTCGAGCATCATCACGCAGTGACGCGCGCCGGCCTTGCGCAGGCTTTGCACAATCACGCCCGGCATGGCCCCAATATAGGTGCGGCGGTGGCCGCGAATCTCGGCTTCATCGTGCACGCCGCCCAGCGACACGCGCACAAACGGCCGCCCGAGCGCGTGCGCAATGCTCTGGCCCAGCGAGGTCTTGCCCACGCCCGGCGGCCCGACAAAGCACAGAATCGGCGCGCGCCCCTGCGGGTTGAGCTTTTGCACGGCCAGGTATTCGACGATGCGCTGCTTGATGCGCTCCAGCCCGTAGTGGTCGGCTTCCAGGATGCGGCGCGCCTCGTTCAGGTCAATCGGGCTGGCGGGCGGCGCCGCCCACGGCAACTCGGTCATCCACTCCAGATAGGTGCGCAGCATCGAATACTCGCTGGACGCATCGGGCATGCGCTGCAGCCGCGCGAGTTCCTTGCGCGCCTGGGCTTGCACCTCGGCGGGCATGCCGGCCTTGGTGATCAACTCGCCCAGCTGGGCCGTGTCCTCGCTGCTGCCGCCTTCCTCGCCAAGCTCCTTCTGGATGGTCTTGAGCTGCTCGCGCAGCATGTATTTGCGCTGGGAATCGTCGATCTGCTCTTTGGTGCGTTCGCCGATTTCCTGCGACAGCCGCAGCACCTCGATGCGGTGCGACAGCATCTCCAGCACCTTTTGCAGCCGTTCCTCGGAGTTCACGGTTTCCAGCAGCCGCTGCTTGTCCACGATCTCGACATCCAGCAGGCTGGCCACCACGTCCGCCAGATGCGACGGCGAACGCACCGACTGCAGCGAGTGCGCCAGCTCGGCCGGGGCGCCCGGCAGCAAAGACAGGATCTCGGCGGCGCGCTTGCGCAGCTGCAGGCCCAGTGCCTCGGCCTGGGTGGAAACCTCGGCCGGCTCATCAAGGAACTGCACCCGCGCGGCCATGAACGGATAGCCCTCGACCAGCGCAATCAGGCGAAAGCGACCCACGCCCTGGCACAGGGCATGGCGCAGTTGCTCGTCCCCGCCCACATGCTGCACCACCTTGGCCGTGGTGCCGACATCCCACAAATCCTCACGCCCCGGTTCATCGACCCGCTCGTCGCGCTGCAGCAAGATGCCCAGCAGGCCGCCCGTGTTCTTGACGTGCTGGACCGCCGCGATCGATTTGGGACGGCCCACCGCGATGGGCACCAGCGCGTGCGGAAAGAGCACGACGTTGCGCATGGGCACAAGGGCAATCACGCCTTCGGGAAGGTCGGGCAGTTGGGGGGTTTCAGTGTCCATGAGCGTTCACCAGGTCGATCAAAGTTGTGCAGACAGCCTGCCTGCGCCTTGCAGTCGGCGTTTTACGGGGGCGGCTTTGCGTTTCAGTGTAGGCACGCCACCGGCTTTAGGCGATAGGCCAAGGGCGGGCCTGATTGACGAAAATCAAGCGCAAGCCATGGCCGCTGCGGCGCGCCGCTGGGGGGGCCGCAAACCGGTTGGTTCGGGACTGGCAATAAATCAGATCGCCGGGCGCCTTAAAATCAATGGTTAGCCCCACCAAAGCACCCCCACCATGTCACAGCGCCGCCTTTTCGTTACCACCGCCCTGCCCTACGCCAATGGCAATTTCCACATCGGCCACATCATGGAATACATCCAGGCCGACATCTGGGTGCGTTATCAGCGCATGCAGGGCCATGCGGTCAATTTTGTCGGCGCCGACGACGCCCACGGCGCGCCCATCATGATTGCCGCCGAAAAGGCCGGCAAGACGCCGCAGCAGTTCGTGGCCGACATTGCCGCCGGCCGCAAGCCTTACCTGGACGGCTTTCACATCAGCTTTGACAACTGGAGCTCCACCGATTCGCCGGAAAACCACGAACTGGCCCGGCAGATCTACCGCGACCTGCGTGACAACCCGCAAGGCTCGCTGATTGAAACCAAGACCATCGAGCAGTTCTTTGACCCCGAAAAGAACATGTTCCTGCCCGACCGCTTCATCAAGGGCGAATGCCCCAAGTGCCATGCCAGGGAGCAGTACGGCGACAACTGCGAAGTCTGCGGCGCGGTCTATGCGCCTACCGACCTGATCAGCCCGTATTCCGCCCTGTCGGGCGCCACGCCGATGCTCAAAAGCTCCGAGCATTTCTTCTTCAAGCTGTCCGACCCGCGCTGCGTCGAATTCCTGGAACGCTGGACGCAAGACGGCAAGCTCCAGCCCGAGGTGGCCAACAAGGTCAAGGAATGGTTTTCAGTGCGCACCAACCCCGATGGCACGCAGAGCGAAGGCCTGGGCGACTGGGACATCAGCCGGGATGCGCCTTACTTCGGCATCGAGATACCCGATGCGCCGGGCAAGTATTTTTATGTCTGGCTGGACGCGCCAGTGGGCTACCTGGCGTCGCTGAAGAACCTGCTGGACAGGCGCGGCGAGAGCTACGAGGCCTACATGGCCGACCCACTGCTCGAGCAGTACCACTTCATCGGCAAGGACATCGTCACCTTCCACACGCTGTTCTGGCCGGCCATGCTGCACTTCAGCGGCCGACGGGCGCCGAACAACATCTTTGTGCATGGCTTCCTGACCGTGAACAACGGCGAAAAAATGAGCAAGAGCCGGGGCACCGGGCTGGACCCGCTCAAGTACCTGGGCCTGGGCATGAACCCCGAATGGCTGCGCTACTACCTGGCCGCCAAGCTCAACGCGCGCAACGAAGACATCGACTTCAATGCCGACGACTTCATGGCGCGGGTCAACAGCGACCTGGTGGGCAAGTACATCAACATTGCCAGCCGGGCGGCGGGCTTCATCGCCAAGCGCTTTGCCGGAAAGCTCGGCACTGTGTCGGCCGATGGGGCAGAACTGCTGGCCGGCCTGCGCGCCCAGTCCGGCGCCATCGCGCAGCTCTATGACAGCCGCGAATACGCCAAGGCGCTGCGCGAGGTCATGCTGCTGGCCGACCGCGTGAACGCCTATGTCGACCAGAACAAACCCTGGGAACTGGCCAAGAAAGAAGGCCTGGAAGCGCGCCTGCACGACGTGTGCACGGTCTGCATCGAAGCCTTTCGCCTGCTGACGCTGTACCTCAAACCCGTGCTGCCAGCGCTGGCCGCGCAGGTGGAAGATTTCCTGAACATCACGCCCCTTCAATTCGCGCAGGCGGCGGGCAGCCTGGGCGCAGGCCACCTGATTGGCGACTACAAGCACCTGATGCAGCGCGTCGACGTGAAGCAGCTTGATGCACTGTTTGAGCCGCCAGCCCCCGTGGAATCAGCACAAGAAGCGACGGAAGTAACAGCGCCCGGCGGCGAAGCCATTGCGTCGGCCATCACCATCGACGACTTCGCCAAGGTCGATTTGCGCATCGCCAAAATCGTCCACTGCGAGGCGGTCGAAGGCTCAACCAAGCTGCTGCGCCTGACGCTGGACGCGGGCGAAGGCCGGATGCGCAATGTGTTCAGCGGCATTGCGTCCTGCTACAAGCCCGAGGACCTGATCGGCAAGCACACCGTGCTGGTGGCCAACCTGGCGCCGCGCAAGATGAAGTTTGGCATCAGCGAAGGCATGGTGCTGGCGGCCAGCCACGCCGACGAAAAAACCCAGCCCGGCATTTATGTGCTGGAGCCGCTGCCGGGCGCCACGCCGGGCATGCGGATTCACTAAGCCACCCCCAAAGGCGCCCACCATGACTTGTTTGCATGCGTTTCGTAACCGCCTCGGCACCTGGGCGGTGCTGGGGGTTCTAGCGGTGCTGCTGCCCGGATGCGCCGTGGTGACGGCCGTGGATGTGGTCGCCTCGGTGGCGATTGGCACGGTCGGGCTGGCGGCCAATGCGGTCATAGGCACTGCGCGCATCGCCGGAAGTGTCGTGGGCGCCACCGCCGATGCCGTGCTGCCGGGCTCGGACCCGGCGCCATAAATCAGCGGCAAATCATGGGCACCCTTTGGTCAACCTGAAAATCCATTGGTGGACAGACGTTCACCGCAGCGCCCAGACCGATCTGTGGCTGGGCTGTGCGCTTGCCGGCATTGCAGGCGCCACCAATGCCGGGGGCTTCCTGGCCGTCGGGCAATACACCTCCCACATGACGGGCATTTTGTCGGCGATTGCCGACAACCTGATCCTGGGAAAAATTCAACTGGCTATGGCAGGACTGGCGTTTGTGCTGGCCTTTGTCAGCGGCTCCATGACCACGGCCTGGATGGTCAACTGGAGCCTGCGCCGGCAGCTGCGCAGCGCCTTTGCCCGCCCCCTGGTGGTGGAAGCCGGACTGCTGCTGATCTTCGGGATATTTGGCGCGGCCATCAATTTGTTCGCGGCGCTGTTCGTGCCGCTGACCGTGCTGGTGCTGTGCTTCATCATGGGGCTGCAAAACGCGGTCATCACCAAGGTGTCCCATGCGGTGATCCGCACCACGCATGTCACCGGCCTGCTCACCGACCTGGGCATTGAGCTGGGCAAGCTGTTGTACTACAACCATGCGCCCGCGCCCCACAAGGTGGTGGCCAATCGCCACAAGCTCCGGATCCATGGCTTGCTGATCGCCAGCTTTTTTGTGGGCGCCCTGAGCGGTGCTTACGGCTTCAAGACCTATGGCTACATTTCCACGGTGCCGCTGGCGCTGCTGCTCATCGTTCTGGTGTGGGGACCGATCGCCGACGATTTGCGCCACGGCCGGATCGCGCCAGCGCCGCATGATGCGCCCGTGTAAGCCCTAACCGCCACGGTTCAGGGCATTGCGCCGTCAGCCGTCAGCCGTCGCAGGTGCTCGGAGAATTTGTCGGCATAGTCTTGCCCCGGGAGCTTGTCGAGCACCCCGTACTTCAGCAGCTTGGCCTTGACGCGGTGGTTGGCCTCGCAAAGCCAGATCTGCACGCCGCGCCGGTGCATGTCTTCCACCACCTGCAGCAGTGACTGCAAGCCGGTGGAGTCAATGAACGGCACCCGGCGCAGGCGCAAGATCAGGATTTTTGGGTTGCCGCCGGTGGACTTGATGGCGGTTTCAAAACTCTCCACGGCCGCAAAGAAAAATGGCCCGTCAATTTCATACACCAAGCAGTCCCGGGGCAAGGCCGGCAAGCCAAACGCCTGCAACTCCGCTTTCAGGTCTTCATTGCCCAGCGTCTGCACCTCAAAAGTTTCGGTCATGCGCCTGAGCAGCTGCATGAACGCCATGATCACGCCAATGCTGACGGCCACCACCAGGTCGGCAAAAATGGTCAGCACAAACGTGACCCCCAAAATCGCCACGTCGGCGCGCGGTGCCCGGGCCACCAGCCGCGCAAAGTGCTTGGCTTCGCTCATGTTGTAGGCCACCACGAACAAAATGGCGGCCAGCGCGGTCAGCGGAATGTTGGACGCCAGCGGCGCCAGGAACAGCAGCACCAGCACCAGCGTGACGGTGTGCGTGACGCCCGCCAGCGGGCTGGTGCCGCCGTTGCGGATGTTGGTGGCGGTGCGCGCAATCGCCCCGGTGGCCGCAAAGCCACCAAACAAGGGCACCACCACATTGGCCAGCCCCTGCCCGACCAGCTCCTGGTTGGAGTCGTGCTTGGTACCGGCCATGCCATCCGCCACGGTGGCCGACAGCAGCGACTCAATCGCGCCCAGGATGGCAATCGTGAAGGCCGGCCCCATCAATTGCACCACCTGCGCCAGCGTGAAGGACGGCATGGAAAAAGTGGGCAGGCCAGTCGGGATACCGCCAAAGGCGCTGCCAATGGTGGCCACGCCCTGAAAATTGAAGATGGATTGAAGCAGCGTGGCCACCACCATGGCCGTGAGCGGGCCGGGCACCTTTTTCATGCCGCGAAGGCGTGATGAAAAAAGCACCAGCCCCAAACTCATCAGCCCCAGCGCGGTGGTAGCCAGGTGAAACTGCGGCAGCGCCGCGACCAGCTGCAGCAGCTTTTGGTGAAACTGCTCGCCCTGCACCGCCGGCAGGCCCAAAAAGTCCTTCCACTGCCCGACAAAAATGATGACGGCAATGCCGGAGGTAAACCCCACAATCACCGGCGCCGGAATGAACTTGATGACGGCGCCCATCTTGGTCAGGCCCATGGCCACCAGCATCAAGCCAGCCATCAGCGTGGCCAGCTGCAGACCTTCAATGCCGTACTTGGCGGTGACGCCCGCCAAAATGGCAATGAACGCGCCCGTCGGGCCAGCAATTTGCACCCGGCTGCCGCCCAGCACCGACACCACGAAGCCGCCGATGATGGCGGTGTAAATGCCCTGCTCCGGCTTGGCCCCGCTGGCAATGGCAAACGCCATGGCCAGCGGCAAGGCCACGATGCCGACGATGACGCCGGCCACGATGTTGGGAAAGAAACTTCCCTTGCCGAACAGCCCGGCGCGCTTGGCTTCCAGAATGGTGATCATCGGTGTTCCGTTTCTCCCTGGCCCTGAATCCTGTGCGGCTGCAGGCGCCTTGCGCGCACTACGCAGGCCACTTTGTTCAACCGCAACAACAGGATACACCGGCGGCCCGCCAGGCGATAGCGCCGCGTGGTGCCTGCCCGTCAGGCGCCGGCGTGCGCTGCCGTGCCGGTCTCCAGGGCCAGCCAGTCCAGAAACTGGATCACCTCGGAACGGTAGCCGTGGCGTTCGGGGTAGACCACGAAATGCGCCTGCACCTCGACGGCCCATGCCGGGTCAAACACCGGCCGCAGCCGCCCGGCCTCGATGTGGCCGCCCGCGATGGCGGTGCTTTCCATCGCCACGCCAAGCCCCTGCACCGCCGCGTCCAGCGCCATCATGGCGCGGTCAAAGCGCAGCGCAAACCGTTCGGGCCGCCGCAGCGGCGCATGCACCGCAAACCAGTCGGTCCACTGCACGACGTTGACGGTGGACTGGATCAGCGGCACCTGCAGCAGGTCGGCAGGCGAGTGCAGCCCGTGCCGCTCGATGAAAGCCGGGCTGGCCAGCGGCACGATGGCTTCACGAAAGATGGGCTGCACCACCAGTTGCGGCCATACCGGCACGCCATAGCGGATGTCGATGTCCACCTGTCCGAGCTCGAAGTCCGAATGCAGGTGTGAGGCCGAGAGAAACAGCGACACCCCCGGATGCGCCTCGGCGAACCGGCCAATGCGCGGCATCAGCCACAGGCTGGCAAAGCTGGGGCTGGCATGCACGTACAGCGAATTGCGCACGCCCTGGCGCACGTCCTCGGTCGCGGCCGCAATGGCGCCCAGCGCCCCCGCCACGCGCAGCAAATAAGCCTCGCCGGCCGGGCTGAGCTTGACCCCGCGCGACGAGCGCTCGAACAACTTGACCCCCAGAAAGTCTTCCAGCCGCGCCACCTGGTGGCTGACGGCTGAGGGCGTCAGGTGGAGCTCGGAGGCGGCCAGCGCAAAGCTGCGCCGGCGCGCGATGGTTTCAAAAGCAACCAGGGAAGGAAGAGGAGGCAACATGACAAAAACAACAAGTATTGCAGTGCAACATGACAGAGATTCACTGCGGGATGAGATTTTATCGTTTGTTTTCAAACACAAGACTGTCCAGAATCGCCCACAGTTCAACCAAGGAGACAGTAGATGTTATTGAAAGACAACGTAGCCGTGATCACCGGCGGCGCCGGCCTCAACGGCCTGGGATTCGCCACCGCCCGCATGATGGCCGCACACGGTGCAACCGTCGTCATCCTGGATCTGGCGCAGGCCGATCCGGCCGGCGCTGCCGCCCGCCTGGGCCCGCAGCACATGGGACTGGTGGCCGACGTGACGGACAAGGCGTCGTGCGAGGCGGCCGTGGCCGAAGTGCTCAAGGCCAAGGGGCGGGTCGATATTTTGGTCAACAACGCCGGCATCACCCAGCCGCGCAAGACGCTGGACATCACCAGCGCCGACTACGACGCCGTGCTGGACGTCAACCTGCGCGGCACGCTGTTTGCGTCGCAGGCGGTTCTTCCGGCCATGCGGGCCCAGAAAAAAGGCGCCATTGTTTGCGTGTCCTCGGTCTCGGCGCAGCGCGGCGGCGGCATTCTCGGCGGCCCGCATTACTCCGCCGCCAAGGGCGGGATTCTGGGCCTGGCGCGCGCCATTGCCCGCGAATATGCGCCTGACAACGTGCGCGTCAACTGCGTGACACCGGGTCTGATCGCCACCGACATCAACAAGGACAAGATCCCCGACGACAAGCGCCAGGGCATCCTGGACGGCATTCCCATGGGCCGCATCGGCGAGCCCGATGACGTGGCCGGTTGCGTGGTGTTTCTGGCCAGCGACCTGTCCAAATACTGTACCGGCATCACGCTGGACGTGAACGGCGGGATGCTGATTCACTAAAAACCCGGTCCCCCGGGGCTTTCATGTTTTTCAAAAAACCGTCCGCAGCGCGGCGCAGCTGCTTCACCAAAACGACAGGAGACCATCATGAAAACATTCAACGCCTTCCGACGCGCCACCCTGGTCGCAGCCCTTGCCTTGTCCGGCGGCCTGGCCTTTGCCCAGTCGCCCATCAAGCTCACGCTGGGCCACAATGCCGCTCCCGGCAACCCCAAGTCCGAAGGGTCGCTCTTTTTTGCAGAAGAAGTCAAAAAACGCAGCAACGGCCGCATCACCATCCAGGTGGCGGGCGCCTCGCAGCTCGGTGATGACCAGACCATGCTGACCTCGCTGCGCACCGGCACGCTGGACATGAGCGTCAATTCCCAAGGCGCGGTGTCTGCCGTGGTGCCCGAAACCGCTGCGCTCGGCATGCCGTTTTTGTTCTCCACGCTGCCGCAAGCCTGGAAACTGCTCGACGGCCCGATCGGCCAGGAACTCGCCAAAAAGTTCGAGGCCAAAAACCTGGTCGTGCTGGCCTGGTGGGACAACGGCATCCGTCAGACCACCAACAACAAGCGCCCCATCACCACCCCCGACGACCTCAAGGGCATGAAGCTGCGCACCCCGGCCGACCCGGCCACGGTAGACCTGTATCAGGCCATGGGCGCCAACACCCAGCAGATCAATTTCTCGGAACTCTACGTCGCGCTGCAGTCCGGCGTGGTCGATGGCCAGGAAAACCCGCTGGCCAACATCCACTCTTCCAAGCTCTATGAGGTACAAAAGTACCTGTCCCTGACGCGGCACAAGTACGAGTCCATGCCTTTCCTGATGAGCGGCATCAGCTGGAAAAAACTGTCGGAGGCCGACCGCAAGCTGATCAGCGAAGCGGCGCAGGAAGCCGCCCGCTACGAACGCAAGCTGATGCAGGAATCCGACGACAAGCTGATCGGCGAGTTCCGCAAGATGCCCAACGTGCAAATCAACGAACCGGCGCTCGCGCCGTTCAAGGCCGCGACCCTGAAGGTCTGGGACAAATGGCAGGAGCTGCCCTTTGGTGCCTTCGTGAAAACGCTGCGCGCCGAGGCCGCCAAGCACTGAGGATTTTCTTTCACAAAGCACAGGCCCCCGCTGCGGGGCTTGCTTTCACCGGGCCGCTGGCACGCGCCAGCCGCCCACCCCATAACGGCACCCGCTTGCAGGCGCGGTTCCCCAGGAGACAACAATGAGTATGAAAACAACGGTCGTGACAGCGGCCCATGGTGTGGAGACGGCCGTCGAGGCGATCTGCAAGGGGGTACTGCTGCTGACCGGCTTCTCCCTGCTGGGCGTGCTGGTCATCAACGTGTTTGTGCGTTATGTGGTGGAGGGCAGCGTGGGCGCGCTGTCCGAACTCCCTTCGCTGCTGTTTCCGTGGTTTGTGATGGGTGGCGTGGTGCTGGCTGCGGTACGCGGATCGCACGTGGCCATGCAACTCACGCTGCACAGCCTGCCACCGGACGGCAGGCGCTGGCTGGCGACGTTCATCCATGCACTGTCGGCCGTGGTTTTTTTGATGCTGGCCTGGTACTCGGTGGAAAACACCCTGATCGCCCATGACGAGCAAAGCACGATTTTGCATGTCCCCGGCAGCGTCGGCTACTCCGCTTTGCTGCTGGCCTTTTTGCTGATCGGGGTGAGCAGCCTGACCGCCTTGCTGCGCTTTGGCGTGGGACGCGAAGAAGTTCTGGTCGACCTGGCGGCAGACAACGGGGGCATCGTATGAGCTTGCTGATGATCATCGCTTTCGCGGTCCTGATGGTGCTGTCGTTTCCGGTCGCCTATGCACTGACCATTGCCGCCTCGGTGGCCCTGTTTGCCACCGAGCAGGTCCCCATGCTGGCCGTGGTGCAACAAATGTTTGCACCGACCCAGTCATTTCCCATGATCGCCATCCCCTTCTTCGTGATGGCGGGCGACCTGATGATGGCTGGCAAGCTGGGCCAGGCCTTGATTGAATTCGCGACCGACCTGGTGTCACGCTTTCGCGGCGGCCACGCCCAGGTCAGCGTACTCGGCTCGACGCTGTTTGGCGGCGTCTCGGGCTCCGCGGTGGCCGATGCGACGGCGCTCGGCTCCATCCTGATTCCCTGGCAGAAAAAGGTCGGTTACCCGAAGGCGTTCTGCGGCGCCACGATTGCCGCATCCTCGACGATCGACATCTTGATCCCGCCGTCGATTCCGCTGATTCTCTACTCGCTGGTCTCCAACGTGTCGATTGGCGCGCTGTTTTATGCGGGCATCCTGCCCGGCATCCTGCTGGCCGTGGGCTTCCTGGCCGTCTGCAACATCAGCGCCCGGCTTCGCGGATTTCCGTACGAGAAAAAGCCGCTGGCCTGGGGCGTGATGGGGCGTCGTGCGCTGTATGCCTCGCCTGCCTTGCTGATGCCGGTGTTCGTGCTGCTGGCGCTGCGCTTCGGCGTGGCCACGCCGACCGAGATCAGCACCGTGGCCGTGGTCTACGCCATGATCTGCGCCACCTTCATCTACCGCGACCTGAATCTCAAGCGGGTCTATCACGCCATGATCACCGCCGGCCTGGCCACGGGCGTCGTGATGCTGCTGATCATGGCCTCGTCGGTCGTGGGCTGGATGCTGACACTGGACCAGGTGCCCGAAGCAATCGTACAGTGGGCCAAGCAGTTTGTGCACTCCAAAGAAGCGATGCTCATGCTGATCAACCTGGTGCTGCTGGTGGCAGGCATGTTCCTGGACCTGCCAGCCGCCATCTTGCTGCTCGGCCCGCTGCTGATTCCCCTGGCAAACACCTTCGGCATCGACCTGCTGCAACTCGGCATCGTCGTCGTGGTGAACCTGGCGATCGGACTCTACACGCCGCCCGTGGGCACCACGCTGTTCATTGGCGCCACGCTGGCCAAGGCCAGGATTGGCGACACGGTCAAGGAGCTGCTGCCGTTTTACGCGGTGGCGCTGTTGATCCTGCTCAGCTTCACCTACATCCCTGCGCTCACATTGCGCGGCTAACCCGGGAACCATCATGAAACCACTCACGCTTGGATTCATTGGCCTGGGCGCCATGGGCCAAAACGCCGCCCGCCGCCTGCTGCTGGCCGGGCACCAGGTGCAGGGACTGGACCTGAACCCGGCCAGCCTGGCCCGCTTTGCCGAAGCCGGCGGCACACCGGTGCACAGCGCCGCGCAGGCCTGCGCCGGGGCACTGGCCACGGTCATCTTCGTGGTCAACGCCCAGCAGGCCGAAAGCGTGCTGCTGGGCGACAACGGCCTGGCCGCGCACGCGCCGCCGGGCCACCTGGTGATTTCCTGCGTCACCATGTCGGCCACCGATGCGCGCCGGCTCGCCCGCCGCTGCGAGGAACGCGGCCTGGTCTATGTCGATGCGCCGGTCAGCGGCGGCGTGGTCGGCGCCGAAAACGGCACGCTGAGCATCATGGCATCCGGGACCGCCGCCGCGCTGGACGCCTGCGCCCCGGTGTTTAAGGCCATGGGCAGCCGCATCCTGCGGGTCGGCGACCAACCCGGCCAGGGCGCCACCTTCAAGACCATCAACCAGCTGCTGTGCGGCGTGCACCTGGCCGCCGCCGGCGAAGCGCTGGCCATGGCCGCGCGCGCCGGCCTGGACACGCAGCAGGTGCTGGACCTGGTGGGCCAGAGCGCCGCGGCGTCATGGATGCTCAATGACCGCGGGCCGGCCATGGTGGCGCGCACCTACACGCCGGTGCGCAGCGCGGTCGACATCTTTGTAAAAGACCTGGGCCTGGTGCTGGACCTGGCGCGCGACCTGCGCTTTCCGGCCACGGTCAGCGCGGCCGCGCTGCAAAGCTTTCTGGGCGCCAGCGGCGCCGGCTTTGGCCAGCAGGACGACGCGGCCGTCACGGAGTTCTACCGCCTGACCAGCGACAACAAAAAAGACCAGGGAGAAACGCCATGAACACACCCCACAGCCAACGCATCATTTCCATCTCGGGCGCGCCCTACGACGGCCATCCGGTGCCCGAAATGCTGGCCAGCATCGTCGCCTGCGGCGCTACCCATGTCGAGCCCGCCTACATCGTCGGCTACACCGAGCCGTTTGACGAAAGCGCCTTTTCCCCGGCCCAGACCCGGCAGTGGCAAGCCTGGCTGGCCGACGCTGGCGTGGGCTGCGATGCCCTGTCGTCCCACATCGACCTGGGACGGGACGACGCGGTCAAGGTGTTCATGGGACGCATGGACTTTGCGCGGGCGCTGGGCGCGCGCGTCATCAACACCAATGCGGCGGCAAGCCGGCTGCGGCGGCGTTTTTTCAGCAACATCGAAGTGCTGGCGCGCCATGCCGAGGCCATTGGCCTGTGCATTGGCCTGGAAAACCCCGGCGACGGCTCGGACAACCTGCTCAACACCGCCGCCGACGGCCCGGCCCTGCTGGCCGAGATTGGCCACCCCATGGTGGGCCTGAACTACGATGCCGGCAACACCATTTCGCACCGGCCTGCCGTGGCGCCGGCCGACGATGCGCTGGCCGCCATGGCGCAGTGCCTGCACACCCACATCAAGGACGTGCGCGTGACGCCCGACGGCTATTTTTTCACGCCACTGGGAGAAGGCCATGTTGATTGCGCGCGCATCCTGCGCCATATTGCCGCGACCGACCTGAACCTGTCGATCGAGATTCCGCTGCGCCTGCACCGCCAGCCCAACGCCCAGCCCAGCCGCGCGCCGTACCGCGTGCCGATTGCCGACATTGAAGCGGTCCTCACGCCGGCGCTGGCGTTTGTGCGCCAGCACCTGGGCACCACCGCCCCTGCGCACGCGGAGGCCGCATGAACCGCGTGATCAACAACCCCGACCTCGTGGTCGAGGACATGCTCCAGGGCTGGCTGCTGGCGCATGCCGACACGGTGCGCGCCAGCGCCGACAACCCGCGCGTGGTGCAGCGCCTGCAGGCGCCCGAAGCCGGCAAGGTCGGCGTGGTGACCGGCGGCGGCTCCGGCCATGAGCCGGCCTTTATTGGCTACGTCGGCGACGGCCTGCTCGACGCTGTCGCGGTCGGCGAAATCTTCTCGTCGCCCACCGCCAAAAACTTTCTGGACGCGCTGCGCGCGGCCCACGGCGGCGCGGGCGTGGCCTGCCTGTACGGCAACTACGCCGGCGACAACATGAACGTGAAGATGGCCATGGAGATGGCCGCGCGCGAAGGCATTGCGGTGCGCACCGTGGTGGCCAACGACGATGTGGCCTCGGCGCCCAAGGGCGACGAAGCCCGGCGTCGCGGCGTGGCCGGCGAGGTCTTCATGTGGAAGGTGGGCGCCGCCACGGCCGCGCTGGGCGGCAACCTGGACACGGTCATCGCGGCGGCGCAAAAGGCCATCAGCCGCACCCGCAGCATCGGCGTCGGCCTGTCGGCCTGCGTGATTCCGGCCGTGGGCAAGGCCAACTTCACGATCGAACACGGCACCATGGAGGTCGGCATCGGCCACCATGGCGAGCCCGGCATTGAAGTGCGGCAGACCGTAAGCGCCGACTACATGGCCCGCATGATGCTGGCCGTGGTGCTGCCCGACCTGCCCTTCGGCCGGGGCGACCGGGTGGCGGTGCTGGTGTCAGGCCTGGGCGCCACGCCGCTGATGGAGCAGTACATCCTGTATGGCGAAGTCCACCGGCAACTGGCCGAGCAAGGCATTGCCGTGGCCTTCAGGCAGGTGGGCAACCTGTTCACCTCGCTGGAGATGATGGGCGTCACGCTGACCGTGATGCAGCTGGACGACGATCTCGAAAGCTGCCTCCAGCAACCCTGCCAGTCGGTCGGCTTGACGGTGGCCGGCCACACCGGCACGGGCCGCACCTACAGCGGCACAGAGATGGCCCAGGCCCGCCCCGACGTGCCGCCCATCCAGGCCAGCCTGGCCGCGCCGCGCAGCATCGCCGGGCCCTCCATTGCGCTGGCCACGGCGGGTAGCCTGGTGCGCGACCTGATCGCCACCATCGTCGAGAACCGCCAGTACCTGAGCGAGATCGACGGCCTGATCGGCGACGGCGACCACGGCATTAACATGGCCAAGGGCTTTACCGGCTGCGGCACGCGGCTGGATGCGCTGGGCGCGCGGGCGCTGGACCTGCCGGCGGCACTGGAGCAGCTGTCGCTGGCGCTGATGGACGACATCGGCGGCTCGATGGGGCCGCTGTATGGCAACTTCTTTTTGGGCTTTGTCCATACCCTGGCGCCCTACGAGCAGCTGGATGCCGCGCTGTTCGGCGATGCGCTGGCCGCCGCCGTGGCCAATGTGCAGCGCATGGGCAATGCCCAGATGGGCGACAAAACGCTGATCGACACGCTGGTGCCGGCGCTGGCCGCCTACCAGGAAACGATTGTCGACGGCCGCGACTTTGCCGCTGCGCTGCAGGCCATGAGCCGCGCCGCCGAAAAGGGCAAGGACTCGACCAGGGACCTGCAGGCGCGCATCGGCCGCTCGGCCCGCCTGGGGCCGCGTTCCATCGGCGTGCTCGATGCCGGCGCCACCAGCTGCTGCCTGATTTTGCAAACCATGACCCGCTCGCTGCAACGCCAGCTCCCCGCCTGACTCTTTCCCAACGCAAAGGACACCCCATGAAACTCGCTATTGGCTGCGACGAGGCCGCCTACGACCTCAAGCAACTGCTCAAAAAACACCTGGCCGATGCCGGCCACGACGTGACCGACTTTGGCACCCACGACGCCCAGCCGGTGCTCTACCCCGACGTCGCCATTTCGGTGGCCGAACAGGTCGCGCAAGGCGTTTTCGAGCGCGCGCTGCTGCTGTGCGGCACCGGCATCGGCATGGCGATTTCGGCCAACAAGGTGCGCGGCATACGCGCGGCCCAGTGCCACGACACCTATTCGGCCGAGCGCGCCAGCCGCAGCAACGACGCCCAGATCATCACCCTGGGCGCCCGGGTGGTGGGCCCCGAACTGGCCAAGGCCATCGTCGATGCCTGGCTGGCCAGCACCTTTGACGGCGGCCGCTCGCAGCCCAAGGTGGACCTGATCCAGGCCTACGAAGCGGAGCATTCGGTATGAGCGCCCACACGCTTTTGGCGCAGCGCGCCTACCGCATCCGCCGCTACGCCCTGCGCATGGGCGAAGTGCAAGGCCAGGGCTACATCGGCCAGGCGCTGGGCATGGCCGACATCATGGCGGTGGCCTATGGGCACGCCATGACCTACCGGCCCGAAGACCCGGCCTGGGAAGGGCGCGACCGGTTCTTGCTGTCGCACGGCCACTACGCGATTGGCCACTACGCGGCGCTGATCGAGGCCGGCATCCTGGCCGAGGAAGAACTGGAGAGCTATGGCTGCGACGACAGCCGCCTGCCCATGTCGGGCATGGCGACCTACACCCCCGGCATGGAAATGTCGGGCGGCTCGCTGGGCCAGGGCCTGACGATTGCGGTCGGCATGGCGCTGGGCCTGCGGCTACAGAAAAACCCCGCCTTTGTCTACAACTCCATGTCGGATGGAGAACTGGACGAAGGCGCCACTTGGGAGGCCGCCATGTCGGCGGCCCACCACGGCCTGGCCAACCTGATCTGCACGGTCGACATCAACAACCAGCAGGCCGACGGTCCGTCCGGCCAGATCATGCGCTTTGAGCCGGTGGTGGACAAATGGGCCGCCTTTGGCTGGCATGTGCAGCGCGTTGACGGCAACGACCTGCCCGCCGTGGTGGCCGCTTTTGATGCGGCGCGCCAGCACACCGGGGCCCAGCCGCGCGTGATCCTGTGCGACACGCTGATGGGCAAGGGCGTGCCTTTTCTGGAAGCACGCGAGAAAAACCATTTCATCCGCGTCGACCCCCCCGAGTGGCAGCAGGCGCTGGCCATTCTGGACGAACAGTTCGCCGCCACCTACCCCGGAGCCTCCGCATGAACACCGTGACCGCCCAAAAACCCCGGCTGACCACCTCGGCCATGATCGCCTCGATCGCCAGCGAAGGCCAGCGCACCCGCGCCGCGCCCTTTGGCAAGGCGCTGGTCGAGCTGGCGGCAAAGCGGCCCGACATCGTCGGCATGACGGCCGACCTGTCCAAGTACACCGACCTGCACCTGTTCGCGCAGGCGCACCCCGAGCGTTTCTTTCAGATGGGCATGGCCGAGCAGCTGCTGATGGGTGCGGCCGGCGGCATGGCCAAGACCGGCCTGACGCCGTTTGCCACCACCTACGCGGTATTTGCCACGCGCCGCGCCTACGACTTCATCCACCAGGTGATTGCCGAGGAAAACCTCAACGTCAAGATCGTCTGCGCGCTGCCCGGGCTGACCACCGGCTACGGCCCCAGCCACCAGGCGGCTGAAGACCTGGCCATGATGCGCGCCATCCCCGGCATGATGGTGATCGACCCCTGCGACGCGCACGAAATCGAGCAGGCCGTGCCGGCCATTGCGGCCCACCAGGGCCCGGTTTACATGCGCCTGCTGCGCGGCCAGGTGCCGCTGGTGCTGGACGAATACGGCTACCAGTTCGAGCTGGGCAAGGCCAAGATGATCCGGGACGGCCGCGACGTGCTGTTCATCTCGACCGGCATCATGACCATGCGCGCGCTGGAGGCGGCCCAGGCCCTGCAGAAAGACCAGGTCGACGCGGCCGTGCTGCATGTGCCCACGCTCAAGCCGCTGGACACGAAAACCATCCTGCGCGAAGCGGCCCGGCCCGGCCGGCTGGTGGTGGTGGCTGAAAACCACTCGACCATTGGCGGACTCGGTGAAGCCGTGGCGGGTGCGTTGATGCGCGCCGGCATTCACCCCGCGTTTCGCCAGATTGCGCTGCCGGACCAGTTTCTGGACGCTGGCGCGCTGCCCACGCTGCACGACCGCTACGGCATTTCCACCGATGCAGTGGTGGCCTCGGTGAAAGGCTGGCTCTAGGCCTGAGCCTGGGCCAGCCGCTGCGCCAGGGCGTCTGCCGCCACCAGGGTCTGCACGCAGGCCTGCGCCACTTCGCGCCCCTTGAGCACAAAGTGGGCGGCAAAGTAGCGGCGGTGCTCCTCATGCTCGTGAAACTGGTGCGGCGTCAGCACGGCTGAAAAAACCGGCACGCCGGTGTCCAGCTGCACCCGCATCAGCCCGTCAATCACGGCGGCGGCCACGAAGTCGTGGCGATAAATGCCGCCATCCACCACCAGCCCGCAGGCAATCACGGCCTGGTAGCGGCCCGAGCGCGCCAGCTTCAGCGCATGCAGCGGCAGCTCGAAGGCGCCCGGAAACTCGAACAAATCGAGCGCCTCCAGCGGCCAGCCAAGACGCTGCAACTCGTCGAACAGCGCGATGCGCGCCTGGTCCACGATGTCCTTGTGCCAGGATGCGCAGAGAACCGCAATGCGGGTGGAACTGGCGATGGCCGCATGGCGGCTGGAAATCTGATTCATGACATACCGTGTGCAGGACAACAACACAAACCAGGGGGCGCACGCCTGCGCCAAAACACAGATCACGCCGGTGGGGAACTTGGCCCGCCCCGAGAACGCTGCCGGGCTGAATAGCCGGGCGCCTCAATTTTAAGGGTCTGTTGCTGGAAATCTGGCGCTTGCAAAAAGCGAACGACTATCGTTTTTATAGCTACCAACGCCCGCTGCCAATTGACCAAAGCCACTTGCAATACAAATACTTACCTTGTCACCGCCTTGATGGATCGTAGGTCTCCTGATCGACAGACAGGGTGCGCAGCACCTTCAGGTCGGGGTCGAACACCACGGTGAACACCATGGGCGTGGTCGGCGCAGCCAGGTAACGCCAGTCGTAATGGGTT
The DNA here is from genome assembly GCA_030650875.1 of Polaromonas sp. Taxonomy (GTDB): domain Bacteria; phylum Pseudomonadota; class Gammaproteobacteria; order Burkholderiales; family Burkholderiaceae_C; genus Polaromonas. The sequence continues at coordinate 3,256 of JAUSDK010000158.1, read as the reverse complement.
TCCCGCTTGAGCGCATAGGTCGTGACCTTCATCGGCTTGCCCAGCATCTTGCGCACTTCCTCCATGCGCATGCCGGGCGACACCTGGGCAAAGTTCTGCGGACTCAAGACCTGGCGCAGCGCGCTCATCTTGCCGTCTGGCCCCATCGTGATCATGTAGTTGACGTGGCCCTCGGGCTGGCGGTTGTATTCAAACGTGCGGGCGCCAGGCGCTGCGGCGGCGCCGGGAGACGGCAGGGACGCCATGTCGCCCGCGTCCCAGATTTTCTCGGGCTCGCCAAAACGCGCGCGCACATCGGCCTCGGTGGACACGCCCTCTTCGAGTTCGGCAATGCGCTGCGGATCGCACCCCACCAGCCCCAACAACACGGACAGCAGCCCCATAAAAACAACCTTCCTGATCGAAAACAACGAGCGCACGGCAGACCCCCGGTAAAATCAGCCAACTATACGTTTTAGGCAGTACGCTCCCATGTCCATTTTTCGCCGTCCCGACTACACCTCTGACGTTACCCAGTTCATCGAAGAACTCAAGGCGAAAAAGCCCACGCTGGAAGCCGAGCAGCGCGCCGGCCGGGCCCTGCTGTGGGACAAGAATCTGAGCCGCAGCGAACAGGCAGAGTTTGGCGAAGCCCGCGTGGACCAGCAGTCCTACGTTTACGGCACCAAGAGCCACCCCAACGCAAAATAAGCGAAAACCGCATTTAGCCATTTACCGACGGTAAAAGTCGGCTATATTTTTTATAGCAAACTTAAAACGTTCAGTCCGTAGCGGCTGCGCCCATGCCTGAAAACCCCGTTCCCCCTGCGCCAGCCGCCGCCGAGGCGCAGCCCCCTGCAACCGGATCCGACCCGCAACTGAATCTGCCTGCGGTGCTGGACCCCGTGGCGCTGGCCCGCCTCTACGGCGAGCCGATGTTCACGATGCCGCGCGACCTGTACATCCCGCCCGATGCACTCAAGGTGTTCCTGGAGGCCTTCGAGGGCCCGCTGGACTTGCTGCTCTACCTGATCCGCAAGCAGAACTTCAACATTCTCGACATCCCGATGGCCGCGCTCACGCGCCAGTACCTGGCCTATGTCGATGAAATCCGCGGCACCAACCTGGAACTGGCGGCTGAATACCTGCTGATGGCCGCGATGCTGATCGAGATCAAGTCGCGCATGCTGCTGCCGCCCAAAAAGACCGCGGAAGGCCAGGAGGCCGAAGACCCGCGGGCCGAACTGGTACGCCGCCTGCTCGAATACGAGCAGATCAAGCTTGCCGCGCACCAGATCAACCACCTGCCGCAATTTGGCCGCGACTTTCTGGCCGCGCAGGTGCATGTCGAGCAGTCGCTGCATCCGCGCTTGCCCGAGGTCACGATAGTGGACCTGCAGGAGGCCTGGCAGAGCATCGTCAGGCGCGCCAAACTGGTCCAGCACCATGTCATCAGCCGCGAGGAGCTCTCGGTGCGCGAGCACATGAGCATCGTGCTGCGCAAACTGCAAGGCCACAAGTTTCTGGAGTTTGAAGCGCTGTTTGACGCCTCGCGCGGCATGCCGGTGCTGGTCGTCACGTTTATTGCGCTGCTGGAGCTGGCCAAGGAATGCCTGCTCGAGATCACCCAGGCCGAGTCGTTTGCGCCGATTTACATCCGCCTGGCCTACACGCCCACCTGATTTTTACTGGTCACACCTTCCCGGCCCACCACCATGACGCACGATTTTGATGTTTTGATTGTTGGCAGCGGCCTGGCCGGCCTCTGCGCCGCGCTGCACCTGGCCCCCACGCACCGCGTGGCCGTCATCACCAAGCGCCAGCTCATCGACGGCGCCAGCGCCTGGGCGCAGGGCGGCATTGCCGCCGTGCTGGCCAAGACCGACAGCTTTGACGCCCACATCCACGACACGCTGGTGGCTGGCGCCGGCCTGTGCGACCTGGCCGCGACCCGCTTCGTGGTGGAAGGCGCCCCCGACGCCATTGCCTGGCTGCGCGGCCTGGGCGTGCCGTTCACGCTCGAAAACGGCGAGCTCCACCTGACGCGCGAAGGCGGCCACAGCGCGCGCCGTATTGCCCACGTCACGGACGCCACCGGCGCGGCCGTGCAGCGCACGCTGATCGACGTGGTGCGGGCCACGCCCGGCATCACGCTGTTTGAGCACCACACGCTGGTCGACCTGATTACCGCGCGCAAGCTGGGCCCACCAAAACTGAGCGGTGTGCAGCGCTGCCTGGGCCTGTATGCGCTGGACGACGCCACCGACCAGGTGCTGACCTTTCGCGCGCCGCAAACCATTTTGGCCACCGGCGGCGCCGGCAAAGTTTACCTCTACACCACCAACCCAGACACCGCCACCGGCGACGGCATTGCGGCCGCCTGGCGCGCCGGCTGCCGCGTCGGCAACATGGAATTCATCCAGTTTCACCCGACCTGCCTGTACCACCCGCACGCCAAGTCGTATTTGATCAGCGAAGCGGTGCGCGGCGAAGGCGGCCTGTTAAAGCTACCTGAATCGGCCGGTGGCACGCGCTTCATGCCCGAGCACGACGACCGCGCAGAACTGGCGCCGCGCGACGTGGTGGCCAGAGCCATTGACTTCGAGATGAAAAAGCGCGGCCTGGACTGCGTCTACCTGGACATCACGCACCAGAGCCCCGAGTTCCTGCACGAACATTTCCCCAACATCCTGGCGCGCTGCGCCGAGCTGGGCATCGACATCACCAAGGAACCGATTCCGGTGGTGCCCGCCGCGCACTACACCTGCGGCGGCGTGCTGACCGACCTGGCCGGCCGCACCGACCTGCCCGGCCTGTTTGCCGTGGGCGAAACGACCTGCACCGGCCTGCATGGCGCCAACCGGCTGGCCAGCAATTCGCTACTGGAATGCATGGTGTTTGCCCGCGCCGCCGCCCAGGCCATCGCCGCCCTGCCCGCCGCACCCGTGCCCGAGCTGCCGCGCTGGGACGACAGCCGCGTCACCGACGCCGACGAGTGCGTGGTGATTTCGCACAACTGGGACGAGCTGCGCCGCTTCATGTGGGACTACGTCGGCATCGTGCGCACCAACAAGCGGCTGGAGCGCGCCGCCCACCGCATCACGCTGCTTCAGACCGAGATCAACGAGTTCTACGCCCACTTTCACGTCACGCGCGACCTGCTGGAACTGCGCAACCTGGTGCAGGTAGCCAGCCTCATCGTGCGCTCGGCCCAGTTGCGCCGCGAAAGCCGGGGCCTGCACTTCAGCCGCGACTACCCCGAACTGGCCGCGCCGGC
>JAUSDK010000171.1 GCA_030650875.1 Polaromonas sp. | reverse complement strand
CGGCAAGCTGTGCCGCAGCGCTTTCAGGCGCATTTTTTCGGGTCTGCCCAGAGGTTTGGGCCCATGCGCCCGCACAGGCTGCAACAAGAGCGAAAGTCAATAGGGTGTGATGAAGAGGCTGCATGGTGAACTCCATTCATTCAGTCATAGAAAAAGGAAGGGAACTTGTCGCAAGGATCCGGACAGGCCACACGCCTTCACGCCTTCACGCGAAAGTTGATCATCATGCCGCCATCTTCATGTTCGAGGTTGTGGCAATGGAAGACGTAGGTCTGGTCACCAGGGAAGTCGTGGGCAAAATCGATCGTCACCCGCACCGTTTCGCCGGGCCAGACCAGCACGGTGTCCTTCCAGCCAAGGTCGCTCACGGTGCGGCCCTGGCCGAACCGCGCCATGGCCGCGACCTGGGGCGGGCTGCCGATGCGTTCGAGCACCTGGAACGAAAAACCGTGGATGTGCATCGGGTGCGGCATGCCCATTGTCGGGTTGCTGATGTTCCAGATTTCCACCGCGCCGCGTTTGACGTCGAACGCGATCTCGTCCATGTGGTAGGTGCGTCCGTTGATCAGGAAGCGCATTTGCCCCATCGACAGTTCGATCTTGCGCTGCGCGGCGCCTTCGGTTCGGATCGGCTTGACCCGGGACAGCGTGACGGGCAGTTTGGCGACGATGCGTTCGCCTGCCGTCACCGACAGTTTCAACACGTTGAACTCTGCGCCCAGCGGCAGCCGTGACGAGCTCATGCTGGCCATCATCCGCCCCATGCCCATGCCGCCCATACCCGGCATACCGCCTGCGCCGCCAGCAGGGCCTTCGCCTTCATTCTCCATGGCATCGAACGCCAGGCTCTTGAGGAAGATGTCCTCACCGGGCTGCGCCTGGCCCGCGTCGAACAACACATCGAGGCGTTCCCCCGGCGCGAGAAAGGCCTCCGCCACCGTTTCGGGCCGCTCGATCAGGCCACCGTCGGTGCCGATGACGGTGAAATCCAGCGCCGTGCGGCCCTTGACGAAGGCAAGCCGATAGATGCGTGCATTCGACCCGTTGAGCAGCCGCAGGCGGTAGGTGCGCGGCGTGACGGCCTGGACGGCGTTAGGCGTCAGGTTGGCGAGCACGATGTCACCAAGCCAGCCCATCATGGCTTCATGGGCACCGGGCTTGTACAACAGCTTGCCCTGCGCGTCGAACTGCTTGTCCTGGATAACCAGGGGCAGGTCGGTGATGCCGAGCTGCAGATCAAGTGCCTTGCTGACGCTGCGCTGGTCGTCGTCGTCCACCAGGAAGAAGCTCGCCAGGCCGTGGTAGGCCTGCTCGGCGGTCAGCTCATGGGCATGCGTGTGATACCAGTAGGTGCCGCCGCGGTTGCTCACCTTGAAGTCATACGCAAATCGCCCGCCGGGGCCGATGGTGCTGGCCGGATGTCCATCCATGGCGGCGGGCGTGTGCAGGCCGTGCCAGTGGATGATGGTCGGCTCGGCCAGCGCGTTGTCCAGGCTGGCCGTGAAGCGCGCGCCGCACTCGATGCGAAAAATCGGGTTCTGGTAGGCCTTGCCCGACTGTTCGGTCTGGTACAGCAGGAACGGCGATTCGCGGCCGGGCAGAAGCGGGAAGCTCGCGGCACCGGCGCGGATTTTCAGCGGCCCGGCAACATCGAGTACGCCGAACGGACCGCTCGCAACAGGGATGAACAGCTTTTGCCGGAAATTTTCGGCCGCTACTGGATCGAAGGGGTAGTGGCGAAACGGCACGCCGGCAAGGGCGTCGGAACGGCCCGCTCCTAAATACATCCAGGTAGCCCCGCCGGCGCCAGCCACAGCCGCCACGCCGGCAAACTGGAACAACTGTCTTCTTTGCAACATGCCGCTCCCCTTACCGCGCAGGCGCAGGCGCGGCCGGCATCTGGTCCATCATCATTTTCATCATGGTCTGCATCATGTCCATGCGTTTTTCCATCATCTGCTGGCGCGCACCCATGTTGCCCTGCATGCCATTCATGCCGCCCATCATGGCCATGCCGTCCTGCATGGTTTTCATGTGTTCAGCCATCAGTTTGCTGCGCTCTTGCGGGGTCTTGGCGTTCATCATTTTTTCGTGCATGCCCTGCATGGTCTTGATCTGGGCATCCATCCGGGCCATCTGCTCGGGCGTAGCCATTGCGTGGGCAGACGCAGCGCCCATGGGCATCATCGGGGCGGTGTTGCAGGCGACCAAGGCGCTGGCGGCGGTGAGGGCAAGGGCAAGGGGAATGAATCGAAAATGGGTCATGACAGACTCCTGGTGAGGTGGAAAAAATGGAATACGGCGTGCGTTGGCACCGATGTGGCGGCAATGCGCGAATCTGATTTTTGTGCCGGGGGCACAAAAGCAAACTGAATTGGGACGTGCACGCAAATCGCAGAGCAAGAGGCTCCGGACCAGGCGACGAAGGACGGCTACAGTGCCAGGCGCGAGAAGCGAACCCGGATGGGCAGCGCAGGGGTGGCGGGCTGCGGGTCATCGATGCGGCGGGACGCCAGGACGACGGAGGCCGCAGAGATGGTCCAAAGCACCGCATGCAGGGGTGCCGGACCAGGATCGGATTGAGCGAGCGTCAATTCCTGCTTGGGGAAAGAGCGTGAGCCATCGTCACAAACCTTCAGGCAGGGGGCTTTAAACTGCGAATCGTCAATGCCGTCGGCAACGGCTCCCGCATGACCTGGCCGTATGAGCGACGCATGCGCAGCCTCGGAGTATCCGGCTGCGACCACATGGGAATGCGTTTCCCGCACCTCCAGCAGACACGCGTTTGCAAGCCCTGAAGCCAAGGCAAACAGCCACACCAGCAACACCATGAATGCGGTGTGGCGCTTGGTGCGGGCATTTGAAAAAAGCGTCATATCGAGGCGGGTCATTATTTAAGCCATGCTATGCGGGAACTGCGATGACGTATTGATCTGAATCAAAAAATCAGCACTGACGGATGCTGCCCGCCACCACATGCTATGGTCCTTTACATGCCCAAAACCATACGCTACACCCTGCTGTCGCTGCGCGATCTAACCGTTTCTGCCGGCCCCTTCCTGCTGCTGGCCGCAGCGCTGCTGGTGCTGGCCTACAGTTGGCTGGACCCGAACCCGCCCAAGCGGGTGACGCTGGCCACCGGCCCGGCACAAAGCGCCTACGAAGCGTTTGGCAAGCGCTATGCCGAGGCGCTGAAAAAGGAAGGCATTGAGGTCGTGCTGCTGCCCTCCGAAGGATCGGCGGCCAACCTGCAGCTGCTGCGTGAGGGCAAGGCCGACCTCGGCTTTGTGCAAGGCGGCAGCAGCGAGGCTGGCAACCCGCAAAACGAGGAACTTGAATCGCTGGGCAGCCTTTTTCTGGAGCCGGTCTGGCTGTTTTACCGCGAAGAGGCGGCGCGCCGCGTGAACCCCGCAGCCACGCTGACCGCCCTGCCCGAACTCAAGGGGCTGCGCGTCAACGTCGGCACGCCGGGCAGCGGCCTGCCCAGCCTGATGGACAAATTGCTGGAAAGCAACCGCATTAACAAAAGCACGCTGCTTCTTTCGGAGCTGGAGCAAACGCCGGCCACCGTGGCCTTTCTGGGCGGCGAGCTGGACGCCATCGTGTTTGCCTCGGCCCCCGAGTCGCTGATGGTGCAGATGCTGCTGCAAACGCCAGGCGTGAAGCTGATGGACTTTGCGCAGAGCGAAGCCTATTCGCGGCGCTTTGCGTTTTTGAGCCCGGCCGTGCTGCCGCGTGGCGTGGTCGATCTGGCGGCCAACATTCCGCCGCAAGACGTGCGCCTGGTGGCCCCGACCACCGCCCTGCTCACGCGCGCCGGCACGCACCCGGCGCTGCTGCAGCTGTTTGCCCTGGCGGGCAATGACATCCACGGCAGCGCGGGCTGGTTCAAGCAGGCCCGCGAATACCCCAAGCTGGCCAACAACGAAGTGCCGATTTCAGCCGAAGCCGAGCGCAGCATCCGGAACGACAAGCCATTTTTGCAGCGCTACCTGCCGTTTTGGGTGGCCAATCTGGTGGAACGCATGTGGCTGGTGATGGGCCTGATCATCGCCATCATGCTGCCGCTGTCGCGCATCGTGCCGCCGCTCTATGAGTTTCGGGTGCGCTCGCGCATTTTCAGGTGGTACGGCCAGTTGCGCGACATTGAAAACCGCATTGACAGCGCCGGCGACCCGGATGCGCTGCATGAAGAACTGGAGAGCCTGGAACACCGCGCCGAAAAAATCAGCGTGCCGCTGTCCTATGCCGACGAGCTGTATGCGCTGCGCAACAATATCCAGCTGGTGCAAAAGAAGCTGCAAAGGCGGCAGATCCAGGCGCCCAGCAGCAAGGCATAAGCCCGGAGCGCCAGCCCGGGGCGCACCTCTTGATCCAACGCAACTTATGCGGCCTTCGGCGCAAACGAAGGCCGGCCCCTGGTTTATTTTCAGCCGTTGTGCGTTACGCTGAGCGTTTTGGCATTGGTATTGCATGACTTCAGCGACGAAAGCACCGGGTAGTGAGGCGGCGTCTTCGGCGCCAGCGTGGCATGCCTTGCAAAACGAAAACGTGCTGGCCCGGCTCGCCTGTGACCCCGCATCGGGTTTGAGCGCCACAGAAGTCGCGCTGCGGCAGGCCCGGGACGGCGCCAACACCCTGCCCGAGCCGCCGCGCCGCTCCGTGTTCTCGACCATTGCGCATCAGTTCAAGAGCCCGCTGATCTACATCCTTTTTGTGGCGGCAGTGCTGGCAGTGGCGCTGTCACATCACGGCGATGCGGTGGTGATTCTGCTCGTGGTGCTGGTCAACGCGCTGATAGGCGCCTTCCAGGAAGGCCGCGCCGAGCGCTCGATGGCCTCGCTCAGGCAACTCTCGGCGCTGCGTGTGCGCGTGCTGCGGGACGGCCAGGAAACGGTGGTCGAGGCACGCGGCCTGGTGATGGGCGATGTGCTGCTGCTGGCGCCGGGCGACGCGATTGGCGCCGATGCGCGTCTGATTGAAGAGGCGCAGCTGCAGGTGGCCGAAGCGGCCCTGACCGGCGAGTCGGTGCCGGTCAGCAAAAACGTACTGGCTTTGCCCGAGGCGACGGGCCTGGCTGACCGCCACAACATGGTTTTCTCGGGCACCTACGCCACCGCAGGGCGCGCACGCGCGGTGGTGGTGGCGATTGGCACGGCGACCGAAGTCGGCCGCATTGCCAGCATGACCGAGGCTGCGGCCGAACCCAAAACACCGCTGGAGCAGCGCATCGAGCAGTTTGGCCGCTGGCTGGTGGTGGCCGCGCTGGTGCTGTTTGGCGCAGTGGTTGCGCTGGGTCTGTACCGCGAACTGCCGCTGGCCGATGTGCTGATGGTCGCCATCAGCCAGATGGTGTCGATGGTGCCCGAAGGATTGCCCGTGGCCATGACGATTGCGCTGGCCGTGGGCATGCAGCGCATGGCGGCGCGCGGCGCCATCATCCGCCGCCTGTCCGCCGTCGAAACGCTGGGCTCGACAACGGTGATCTGCACCGACAAGACCGGCACGCTGACGCGCAATGAAATGACCGTCAGCACACTGTGGCTGCCGGGCGGGGTGGACATCGACGTGAGCGGCATCGGCTACGCGCCAGAGGGAAAATTCAGCGTGGAAGATGCGGCACTGGCGCCGCTGCTGCAGGCGGCAGCGCTGTGCAACGATGCGCAACTGCTGCCGCCCGAACAAGGGCGCACCGAATGGACGGTGGTGGGCGACCCGACCGAAGGCGCGCTGAAGGTGCTGGCCGCCAAGAGCGGCATGGACCTGGACCAGCTGGCGCACGGTGCACCGCGCGAAGCCGAGCTGCCCTTCGATTCAGACACCAAGATGATGGCCACGCGCCACCGCCTGGCCGATGCACCGCGCCGCGTGTACATCAAGGGCGCGCCCGAAGCGGTGCTGAGCCTGTGCGCGGCCGACGGCACGGCGCTGACCCAGGCCGCGCGCACGGCCGCCGAAGCCATGGCGGCGCGCGCGCTGCGCGTGCTGGCGTTTGCCGTGGTGCAAGACGACCCGCTGGATGCCGACGCGGGCTTTGCCGCACTGGCCGGCCGCGCCCACCTGCTGGGCATGGTCGGTCAAATGGATCCGCCGCGCGAGGAGGTCAAAAGTGCCGTCGCCGAATGCCGCGCGGCCGGCATCCGGCCCGTGATGGTGACGGGTGACCACAAACTCACCGGGCTGGCGATTGCGCGTGCGCTCGGCATTGCGCGAGAGGGCGACCGGGCCGTGGATGGCGATGAGCTCGAGCGCATGAACGAGACCGACCTGCGCAGCGCGCTGGATCACATCGCCGTATTTGCGCGCGTTCACCCGGCGCAAAAGCTGCGCATCGTGCAAGCGCTGCAGGCGCACGGCGAGGTGGTGGCCATGACCGGTGACGGTGTCAACGACGCACCTGCGCTGGCACGCGCCGATGTCGGCGTGGCGATGGGGATCACCGGCACCGAGGTCGCCAAGAGCGCGGCCAAGATCGTCATCACCGACGACAATTTTTCCACCATCGTGCAAGCGGTCGAGCAGGGGCGCGTGGTCTATGGCAACTTGAAAAAGGTGATCTTGTACCTGTTCACCACCTCGGTCGATGAGGTCGTGCTGCTGCTGCTGGCCTTGCTGGGCGGCTACCCGCTGCCGCTGGTAGCGGTGCAAATCCTGTGGATCAACATCGTGACCGAGGGAACGCTGACCGTGAACCTGGTGATGGACCCACCCGACGGCGACGAGATGCAGCGCAAGCCTATTGCGCGCAACGACCCCTTGCTGGACCGCACCATGCTCGGCCGGGTGCTGCTGATGGCCACCACCGCGGTGCTGGTGACCTTCAGCTGGTTTGTCTGGCGAATCGGGCAAGACGTGCCGATCGAGATGGTGCGCACCGAGACCTTCACGCTGCTGGCGATGTGCCAGTGGTTCAACGTACTGAACTGCCAGTCGGCCAGCCGCTCGGCGCTGAAGCTGGGTCTGCTGAAGAACCCCTGGCTGCTGGGCGGCCTGGCGCTCAGTGTGCTGCTTCAGATGCTGGTGCTTTATTGGCCGCTGATGAACACGCTGTTCTACACCGTGCCGCTGGCCCCGGCCTCGTTGCTGCCGCTGGCCGCGCTGGCCAGCAGCGTGCTGTGGGCAGAGGAATTGCGCAAGCTCGCCCTGCGTTTGCGCCACCGGCGGGCGACATGACACTCGCCGCGCTGGCGCTGCAATTTTTGCTGTGCGCCGTACTGATTGCAGGCGCGGGTTATGTCCTTTGCCAAAGCGCTGACCGTATTGCGAAGGCGACAGGGCTCACCGGCGGCTGGATAGGGCTGGCGCTGCTGGCGACGGTGACCTCGCTGCCCGAACTGGCTTCAGGTATCAGCGCGGTAACGGTGATGGATGCCCCCAACCTGGCGGTCGGCAATGCGCTGGGGGCCTGCGTGTTCAACCTCGTTTTTCTGGTGGTGATTGACGCGCTGCAGCGCCGGGAGCCGATTTATTGCCGCGCCAGTTCCGCGCATTTGCTGTCAGCGGCCTTTGGCGTGGTGATGCTCGGCTTTGTGGCGCTGAGCCTGCTGTCGCCCGAACGGGCGCCGGGCCTGCTCCACCTGGGGCTGTACAGCCCGGCGCTGCTGGCGCTGTATTTGCTCGCGCTGCGCAGCGTGTTTGCCCACGAGCAGGCGCTGCGCCCCCCGCATGATGCGCAAGCCGACCCTGGTCCCGCACCGGCCATGACGCGCGAATGGCGCCGCTTTGGCCTGGCGGCCGTGGTCGTGGTGACGGCGGGCAGCTGGCTGCCGTTCCTTGCCGACCAACTGGCGACGGTGATGGGCTGGAGCCGGAGCTTCGTCGGCACGCTGTTCATGGCACTGGTCACGACGCTGCCCGAGATCGCGGTCACGCTGTCCGCGCTGCGGCTGCGCGCGCTGGACATGGCGATCGGCAACCTGCTCGGCAGCAATTTGTTCAATGTCAGCATTCTTGCCATCGACGACATTTTCTACATGCGTGGGCCGCTTCTTGCCGACGCATCGCCGGTGCATGCGGGAACGGCGGTGGCTGCGGTGGTGATGAGCGGGCTGGTCATGATCGGGCTGGTGATGCGCCCACAAGGCCGCGCACTGCGGCTGCTGAGCTGGATCAGCGTGGGCTTGCTGGCAACCTACCTGTTGAATGCCGTGCTGGTATTTCTGCATGGCGGTGCATGACGCAGACAGTGAACCCCTTTGACGACGCCGCCGGCCACGCCAATAAACCTTGAAACATCTGCCTGTTGAAAAGGACCCAGCATGACCCCTCTTCTTTGCCTTTTGGCCGTCACCGACTTTTCGGCGCCAGCACGCCACGCGGCAGACCGGGCGGCGCGCGCGGCATGAGCTTACAGTGGGGCGCGCTGCCCCGCACCCTGGCGAGCCTGGCGCTGGCCGCGCTGGTCTTCGCGGCCGCGCCGCCGCCAGATGCGCTGCGGGCTGGCCTGGCGCTTTTTGTGCTGATTGGCAGTCTCTGGATGACGCAGGCGCTACCCCTGAGCATCACCGCGCTCCTGGTGCCGCTGCTGGCCGTGTTGACGGGCCTGATGGGTGTGCGCGAGGCGCTGGCGCCCTTTGCGCATCCCGTCATTTTCTTGTTCCTGGGCGGCTTTGCGCTGGCCGCCGCGCTGCAGCGCCACGGGCTGGACCGCGCATTGGCCGTGGCGGTGCTGCGCCTGGCCGGCGGGCACCGGCTTGGCGCAGTGCTGCTGCTGTTTGCACTGACCGCGCTGCTGTCCATGTGGATCAGCAACACCGCCTGCGCCGCCATGATGCTGCCGCTGGCGCTTGGGCTGCTGCAGGACGGCGAAGCGGGCGACAGCCCCATTGGCTCGCGCGAAAAATCCTTCGTGCTGCTTGGCCTGGCCTACAGCGCCAGCATCGGCGGCATGGGAACCCTGGTCGGCAGCCCGCCTAACGCCATCGCCGCCGCCCAGGCCGGCATTGGCTTTGCGCAGTGGCTGGCGTTTGGCGTGCCGCTGGTGGCGCTGCTGCTGCCGCTGATGGTTGGCGTGCTGTACCTGATGCTGCGGCCAAGGCTGCGCGGGCGCATCACCGTGACGCGCGAGGCGATGGTGTGGACCCGCGAACGGCGCACCACGATGGCCGTGTTTGCGCTGACGGCCGCCGCCTGGGTGGCCAGCGCACCGATCGGGAAAATGCTTGGCATCAATGCGGACATCGACAGCCTGGTTGCACTGGCCGCCGTCATTGCGCTGGTCGCAAGCGGCACACTGCGCTGGCAGGAGGTGGAGCAAGGCACCCAATGGGGCGTGCTGCTGCTGTTCGG
>JAUSDK010000136.1 GCA_030650875.1 Polaromonas sp. | reverse complement strand
GAAGGAATACGAGGAGTCCATCGGCGAGATGAAACACGCCGACAAACTGATGGACCGCATCTTCATGCTCGACGGCCTGCCCAATCTGCAGGACCTCGGCAAACTGATGATCGGCGAGGACGTGCCGGAAGCCCTCAACTGCGACCTGAAGGCCGAAACCGGCGCGCAGGCCACGATCAAGGACGGCATTGCCCACTGCGAAAGCGTGCGTGACTACGTCTCGCGCGACCTGCTGCAGGGCATCCTCGACGACACCGAGGAACACATCGACTTCCTGGAAACCCAGATCGAGCTGGTGGCCAAGGTCGGGCTGCAGAACTACCTGCAAAGCCAGATGGGTGAACTGAGCTAGGCTGTACCTTGCGCAGCGCCGCAAGCGCTGCCTTGTTTCCTGGCCGACAAGGCCCTGCCTGATTCGAATGGCGGCCAGCGCCTCTTTCAAATGAGAACAACTCTCATTTACGGGTTAGACTATAGCCCCCGCCAGCCGACATGTTCATGTGAAGCCAGCCAGCAACCGGCCTGTGTTTCACCATGTCACTCCCCTCCTCTTTTTCTTACCCAAAAACCCTTCCAGCCCATGCGCAGCGAGCGCAAGCAGCTAGCAAATTTGTAGCAACCTTCGTCCTCACGCCGCTGGCGCTGTGTGTGGCGCAACTGGCCCGGGCCGAAACGCCGCCGGCTCCGGCCACCGCCGCACCTGCCGGCAGCGAGCTGCCGCAGCTGCGTGAGGTGCGCATCAACGCCACTGTCGAAAAAGACGAAGGTTTCGCGCCCAACCAGGCACAAAGCGCCGGCAAGGCGCCGATGCGCCTGCTGGAGACGCCGCAGTCCATCAGCGTGGTCACACGCGAGCAGATGGAATCGCGCCAGGCGACCAACCTGCAGCAAGCACTGCAGACCGTCGCCGGCGTCAGCCCGGTCAACTTCGGCCGGCGCGGCTTTGACGACATCAACATCCGCGGCTTCCGCTCGACCGAGTCCATCCTGATCGATGGCCTGGTGCAAAGCCCCGGCATGTGGACACGCCTGACGCCTTATGGCTATGAACGTTTCGAGGTGCTCAAGGGCGCGGCCTCGGTGCTGTACGGCCAGGTGCAGCCCGGCGGCATCGTCAACGCCGTCAGCAAGCGGCCCAAAAAGGAAGCACTGTCCGAGGCTTCGCTGGAGCTGGGCAGCTTCGGCCTCAAGACGCTGTCGGCCGACCTGAACCGCCCGCTGTCCGATTCGGGCAAGGCGGCGTTTCGCATCAACGCCCAGGTGTCCGACTCCGAAGACCCGACCGACCTGGTCTACCGCAAGGACCGCTGGGTGGCGCCCTCGCTGGCGCTGGACCTCGGCCCGCAAACCGACCTGGTGCTTTTTGCCACTTACAGCCACAGCCAGTGGATGCGCCAGCAGGGCATCACGCCGTACGGCACGCTGCTGCCCAATCCCAATGGCTCCATTCCGCTGACGCGCTACACCGGTGATCCGGGCTTCGGTGCCTATGACATGGAACAGACCACCGTGGGTTATTCGCTCGAACACCAGTTCAACCCCGACGTCGTGCTGCGCCAGAACGTGCGTTATGAAGAAGAAAAAGGCAGCGGCAACTTTGTGGCCAACGGCACGCTGCAGGCCAACCGGCGTCTGCAGAACCGCACAGCCACCCGCCAGTACATGGACTACGACCTGCTGGCCACAGACACCTCGCTGCTGACGACCTTCGAGGCGCTGGGCCTGAAACACCGCCTGGTCACCGGGCTGGACGCCCGCACCGGCACCAGCTCGCAGGCCAGCCGCAGCTGCACGATTGCACCCATGAACCTGTACAACCCGGTCTACGGCGTGCAGGCCACCTGCCCCGCCAACCTCACGACCGATGCGCCATCGAAGCTCACCGCGGCCGGACTGTATCTGCAGGACCAGATCAAGTTCGGCCGGGGCTGGACGGCGCTGCTGGGCCTGCGCCACGACCGTTCAACGACCGACACCGAGAACCGGCTGACCAACCGGCGCACGCTGCAAAAAGACAAGGCAAACACCTTCTCGGGCGGCCTGGTTTACGAATTTGTGCCGGGCTGGTCGACCTACGCGAGTTATGGCGAGTCCTTCCTCCCGGTGTCTGGCCTGGCCTTTGACGGCAGCGCTTTCGTTCCGGAGACCGGCCAGCAATGGGAAGCCGGCCTCAAGTACGAGGCGGCCAACCGGCAGGTCACCGGCGCGCTGGCGGTGTATGACCTGCGCCGCCAGAACGTGACAACGGCCGACCCGGTCAACACCAACTTCAGCGTGCAGACCGGCGAGCAGCGGTCGCGCGGCCTGGAACTGGAGTTGGGCGCCGACCTGCGCAAGGGCTGGAAGCTGACCGCCGCCTACGCCTACACCGACGCGGAAGTCACCCGCGACAACAACGCCGCCATCGTCGGCAAACCCATCAACCTGACGCCCAAACACACGCTGGCCACCTGGGCGACCTACCGCCTGCAGGACCTCAAACGCGTGACCGTGGGCCTGGGCGGGCGCTACGTCAGCGAACAGGTGGGCGCGCTGCCGTTCACGCTGCCTTCCTACTTTGTGGCCGACACCTCGCTGAGTTACCAGGGCGACCGCTTTCGCGTCACGGCGGGCATCAAGAACCTGTTCAACAAGGTGTATTACGCGGGCGCCATCAACGCCAACGTGGTGTCGCCGGCCGAACCGCGCAGCTTCGCGCTGAGCACCACGTTCTATTTCTGACGCACGAGGAAGGTGTCGTTTTTTGCCGTCAAAGGCGGTGGTTTGCAAACACCTAAACGCGAATAGTTCTCATTATTGAGTTAGAATTTGTAAATCGCCAGCCGACATCTCCCAGGAATGTGAAGCCAGCCAGCAACCTGTCTGAGCCGTGCTTCACATGTCCATTACCTCCCGTTTTCTTGCATCAAAAACCCTCGCAGCCCCCGTCATCCGGGCGCCATCAGCTACTAACTTAGTAGCAAAATTCGCCCTTACCTCGCTCGCGCTGTGCGCGGCGCAGCTGGTGGGCGCCCAGGTCCTGCCGGACATCACCATCCGCGCCGACTCCGAACAGGGCTACTCCCCGTCCAGCAGCATCACCGCCACCAAAAGCAGCGCGCCGCTGCGCGACATACCGCAGACCGTCAACGTGGTGCCCGGCCAGCTGCTGCGCGACCAGGCGGCCCGTTCGATGGAAGATGCGCTGCGCAATGTGCCCGGCGTGGCAGCCAGCCATGGCGACGGCCAGCGCGACCAGGTGATGATCCGCGGCTTCACGGCGATTGCCGACCAGTTTTCCGACGGCCTGCGCGACGACGCCCTGTACTTTCGCGACCTGTCCAACGTCGAGCGCGTCGAGGTGCTCAAGGGCCCTTCCGCCGTGCTGTACGGCCGGGGCTCCTCGGGCGGCCTGATCAACCGCATCACCAAAAAACCCAAATTCGGCGAAACCTCGGGAGAGACGACGCTGATCCTGGGCAGCAACAAGCTCAGACGCGTGGAAGCCGACGTGAACCTGCCGCTGGGCGAAGCGGCGGCCTTCCGCCTGAACGCGGCCCGCGAAGACTCCGGCAGCTACCGCGACCAGCAATTTGTGGACCGCTACAGCTTTGCGCCCTCGCTGGCGCTCAAACTCAGCAACCAGACTTCCCTGCTGCTGCAATACACCAGGGCGCGCGACCAGCGCGTGACGGACTTCGGCATCCCGGCGCTCAACGGCCGCCCGGTCGATGTACCCGCCAGCACCTATTACGGCTCGGGCAATGCCCGGCGCGACGACACCAGCACCAGCCTGGTCGACACCTACACCGCCACCCTGAACCACAGCTTCAACGACGTATTCAGCGTGCGCAACACCACGCGCTACTACAGCTACGAGCTGGACCGCTACAACACCCTGCCCAGCGGCACCGCGGACCCGGTGGCGCTGACGATCGGGCTGACCCGCAGCGCCGTCTTCCGCGACGAGTCTGGCTGGTTCAACCAGACCGACTTCACCTACAAAAACACGCTGGGCGGCTTCAAGCAGGAATGGCTGTTCGGCCTGGAGATGGGCCAGCAGAAGCGCCGGTCCGAATCGATCTCGGCCGGCCAGGTGGCACGCGTGTCCATCTTCAACCCGGGCCTGGTATCGGTGCCGGCATTCAGCGCGGCCAACCTGGCAGCCGACAGCGCCATACCGAACAACACCATGCAGGACGTGCTGGGCGTGTACCTGCAGGACCAGGTCACGCTGGCGAAAAACTGGAAGGCGCTGGCAGGCATCCGTTACGACGAGTTCAAGCAGTCCACCACGTTTGAGCGCAAGCTCGCACCGCTGGCCCGCACCGACCGCGCCTTCAGCCCGCGCGCCGGCCTGGTGTGGCAGCCCACCGATGCACAGTCGCACTACCTCTCGTACAGCCGCTCGTTCCAGCCCTCGGCCGAGACCTTTGCCCTGGCCGGCAGCAACGTGGCCAACGAACCGGAGATCACCCGCAACGTCGAGATCGGCAGCAAGCTCGGTTTCCTGGATGGCGCTCTCAGCGTGACGGCCGCCCTGTTCAATCTGGAGCGCAGCAACATCAAGAACACCGACCCGGCCAACCCCAGCCTGCAGATCAATGTGGGCACGCAGCGGACCAACGGGCTGGAACTCACGGCCAGCGGCCGCCTGCCGGGCCGCTGGGACGTGAGCGCGGGTTACGCCTACCTGGACGGCGAAATGGTGGAGTCGGTGGCGCGTGTCACGTCGCTGCAGCTGCCGGTTGTTTCGGTGCCGTCGCTGGGCAAGGTTCCCGCGCTGACGCCGCGCCACTCGGCCTCCTTCTGGGCCATGAAAGACCTGGGCAACGGCTTCAGCCTGGGCGGCGGCCTCAACTACATGGGCGAGCGTTTCGCCTCGCTGACCAACCTCGTCGTGCTGCCGGCTTACCTGACCGGTGACCTGGCCGGCATCTATCGGACCGGCCGCTACGAATTCGGCGTGAACATAAAAAACGTCACCGACAAAAAATACATCGTCTCCAGCCACGGCAGCAACGACAACCTGATCCTGCCTGGCGCGCCGCGTGAGCTGCAGGTCAGCATGCGCATCAAGTTCTGAACATCCTCATGAAAAAACAGGAAAAACACCCTCCCCCCTTCAACCTGCAGGACGCCATCACCATGTCTTTCCCACGCCTCGGCCTCATCGCCCTTCTCTTCGCCGCCGCCACCGCAACCACCGCCCAGGCACACCATGTCTGGCTGGAACAGGACGCCAACGGCGCCACGCTGTACTTCGGCGAGTTTGGTCAAAACCTGCGCGAGACCTCACCCGGCTACCTCGACAAATTCATTGCGCCCGTCGCGCAGCGCATCAGCGCTGCCGCGGCCCAGCCGCTGACCCTGAGCAAGACGCCCAGGGGTTTTGTCCTGTCGGGCAGTGCGGCCAAAGGCGAGTCCCTGGTGGCGGAAGATGCGCACTACCCGGTTTCGGAACGCAAGGACGGCGACAAGCTGGTGCGCAGCCTCTACGTGCCCGCGGCCCGCCTGGTCAACACCTTCGACAAGCAGGCCCCCCATCTCACGCTGGACCTGGTGCCCACCGGCAACAACGGCCCCGACGGCGTCGAAGTGCAGGTGTTCTACAAGGGCCAGCCGCTGCCCAAGGCCAAGGTCGAGGTGGTCACACCTTCGGGCTGGGGCAAGGCGTTGCGCGGTGACGACCAGGGCCGGCTCAAACTCAGCCTGCCGTGGAAAGGCAGCTACGTGCTCGAAGTCAAACATGCCGACACCAGCGCCGGCGAACGCGGCACCGACAAATACGACCGCGCCAGCTATGTGACCTCGCTCACCATCAACCAGCCCGAAGGCCTGGCCGCCCTGCCTGCCTCACCCGCGGCAACACCGAACAAGATGAACTGAGGCTTCCGGCGTGCGCCCCTTTTTTCAAAACAACAAGGGAAATATGCCTCCAGCCCTAATGGGGCGGGCGCATGCCGCTATCTTTTTTGAACCCATCCAGAAATTGAAGCCGATGTCTGTGGCCGGATGGATCGCGGCTCTCGTGCCTCCGCCTTTGCGCCGCGCGGCTGCCCGCCCCTGGGTGCGCATCGTGCTGCGCCTCATCGCGGCGCTGCCGGGCGGGTATGCCTTCACCGCGGCTCTGGTGGCCCTGCTGGCCGCCGCACTGCCGCTGCTGGGCCTGGCACGCAGCGAAGCCGTGGTGAGCGCCGCGATGCTGGGCTTTGTGCTCTACCTGCTGGTGCTGCTGTGGGCCTTCAGCGTGCGCAGCCTGGCGTGGCTCTGGGCCGTTCTGGCAGGGGGCACGGCCCTGGTCCTGGTTCTGCTTCAACTGATTCGCTAAAAAAAGAAAGACGCGTGCGATGGAACCCACTTTCCGCAAATCGATGGCCTGGCTACACACCTGGGCCGGGGTGGTGATCGGCAGCCTGTTGTTTGCGATTTTCTGGATGGGCACGCTCAGTGTGTTCGACCGCGAGATCGACCGCTGGATGATGCCGGGCACACGGCTCGCGCCGTCCGCTGCTGCGCGGCCTTTCAAGCTGGATGGACCGGTGACCGAACAGGCCCAGCGCCTGGCCCAGGGATCGTCGCAATGGTTTGTACGCCTGCCCACCGAACGCGTGCCGGCGCTGGAGCTGCGCTGGCGCGACGAAGCCACCAAGGTCACCGAGCGGCGCTACCTGCATCCGCAAACCGGCGCGGTGCTCGAACACACCGACACGCTCGCCGGCACCGGCTTCATCTTTCCTTTCCACTACCGCCTGCACATCCGCTGGAAAGATGTCGGTTACTGGCTGGTCGGCCTGGCCGGGATGTCCATGCTGCTGCTGATCATCAGCGGCGTCATCATCCACCGCAAGATTTTTGCGGACTTCTTTTTGTTCCGCCCCAAAAAGCGCCTTCAGCGCGCCAGCCTGGACCTGCACAACCTCACCGGCGTGCTGGCCCTGCCGTTTCACTTTGCCATCGCCCTGTCGGGCATCGTGATCCTGTTCACCATCTACTGGCCGAGCGCCTACCACGCCACTTATGCGCAGGCCAAAAATCCGCGGCAGGCTTTTGCCGCCGAGGGCTTCGGCCAATACCGCCGGGCCAAGACGAATACACCGGGCCGGCCGCTGGCGTCGCTTGACGCGATGCTGGCGAAGGCGGAGCAGGAGTGGCAAGGCGGCCGGGCCAGCTTCGTGCGTGTATGGCACCCGGGCGATGCCAACGGCTATGTGGAACTGCGCCGCGGTTATCCCGACATGGTGACCGTGAATCTCGACCAGCTCTACTTCGACGCTGTAACGGGCACCGTGCTGAGCAACTTCGAGGCCGCGCCGGTGATGACCGTGGAACGTTTCATCAGCGGCCTGCATTTCATCCAGTTCGAACACTGGACCCTGCGCTGGCTGTACTTCCTGGCGGGCCTGTCCGGCTGCGTGCTGATTGCCACCGGCAGCCTGTTCTGGCTGGAAGGCCGGCGCGCCAGCCATGCAAAAAAAGGGCTGGCCGGCGTGCGTGTGGTGGAGGCGCTCACGGTCACCAGCGTGCCCGGCATCATCGTCGCCACGATGGTGTTTTTTGCCGCCAACCGGATGCTGCCGGCCAATGCTGCGCTGGCGGGTTGGGACCGCAGCGAGATCGAGGTCTGGGCCTTTTACCTGGCCTGGCTCGGCACGCTGGGCCATGCCGCGCTGCGCGGCCGCGCCGCCTGGCGCGAACAGGCCTGGGCGGTGGCCGGGCTGGCCCTGCTGGCGGTAGCGCTGAACTGGGCCACCACCGGCCACCATCTCGCCCACACACTGGACCGTGGCTTGTGGGCGGTGGCGGGCATGGACCTGCTGCTGCTGGCCCTCGCAGGCCTGGCGGCCGGCACGGCACGGCATCTGGGGCGCAAGGCCGCCCTTGCGCAACAGGCGCCACTTGCTCCAGCCGTGACGCAGGGCACCTTGGGCACAGCCAAAAGCATCAGCCGTGCGTGATCTGCTGCTGACGCTCGCCGCCTTCGCGCTGGCCCTGTGGGGATTTGCCTTGCTGGCCCTGAGCCAGGAGCGCCATGTGGAACGTGTTTTCGGGCACCACGCCCGTCCGGCGCCTGGCCTGCGGGCGCAGCGTGCAACGGGTGTCACGGCCATCGGTCTGGGCATGCCCGTCTGCCTTGCCGCGGAAGGCGCCGGCTTCGGCAGCCTGTTGTGGGTGGTGCTGGTCTGCGCCGCGGCCATGAGCATTGCCCTGACCCTGACCTGGCGGCCGCACTGGCTGCGGGCCCGGCCTTTCCGGTGCTTCAAGCTCCGCCCATGAGCGTTGCCGACGGGGGAGACAAGCCTATTGTCCTGAGGACAGCCACACTCGCCAGCCGGCGAAAACACCTCGACCCTGCCGGATTGCGATAAGATGTAAATAGTAATGATTCTCATAAAGAACAGCGTTGCAAGCAAGCTTCACCTTGCCGCCCGCCAACTGCCAGACAGATCCAGAACCAGCCCATGAACCTCGCCGTAAGCTCCACCTTTTCCGCCCCCGCCATGGCGGCGACGACCCTGTCCCTGGTCGATCTGCCCCCCAACCGGATAACCACCATCATCAGCCTGCGGGAAGCCGAAGACGGCGATGCGCAATCCCAGGTGCTGCAACGGCTGAGCGAGCTCGGTTTCATGCCCGGCGAAACCATCAGCGTGTTGCAGCGCGGCCCGGGCGGCCGCGAGCCGATTGCGGTCCAGGTAGGCGACACGGTGTTTGCGCTGCGTCGCCATGAGGCCAGCTGCATCCAGGTGAAGGCATGAACGCCGCAGTTTCCAGTGCCGTAGCAGGACCACTGCGTATTGCGTTGGTCGGCAACCCGAACTGCGGCAAGACCGCCCTTTTCAACCTGCTGACCGGCGCACGCCAGAAAGTCGCCAACTACGCTGGCGTGACGGTCGAACGCAAGGAAGGCCGCGCCCGCCTGCCCGACGGCCGTGAGCTGGCCGTGATGGACCTGCCGGGCGCCTACAGCCTGAACCCGGCGACCACCGACGAAGTCGTCACGCATGACGTGGTGATGGGGCTACGCGCCGGTGAAAGCCGGCCCGACGGCATCATCGCCGTGGTCGATGCCACCAACCTGCGCATGAACCTGCGCCTGGTGCTGCAGTTGCGCGCGCTGGGGCGACCCATGGTGCTGGCGCTCAACATGATGGACGTGGCGCGCGCGCGTGGCCTGCAGATCGACATCGCCCGGCTCTCGGCCGAACTCGGCATGCCGGTGGTGGAAACCGTCGCGGTGCACAACCCCTGGTTTGCCGCCTGGCGCGGCAAGGCCGGCGAAAGCGGTCGTGAGGCCCTGCTGCAGGCCGCCCAGACCGCCTTTGCGGCGCAGAGCCATGAGGTTTTTGTGCCTCCAGCCCGATCCCCTTCTGCGCCAGCAGCTATCAAAACAGGAGCGCATGGCGCACCGGACATGGCCGCCCTGCAGGTGCAGGTCCGGGCCATCCTGGCCGCTGCGGTGCCCAACGCCGGACAGGTCAAACGTTTCAACCACCGCATCGACGCGGTGGTGATGCACCCGGTGGCCGGGCTGCTGTTGCTCGCCACCGTGCTGTTCCTGATTTTCCAGGCGGTGTTTGCCTGGGCCAATTTGCCGATGGACCTGATCAAGGAAGCCGTCGCCGCCGTCGGCTCTTTTGTGCAGGGCCATGTTGCGCCCGGCCTGCTGCAAAGCCTGCTGGTCGACGGCATCGTCGCCGGTGTTGGTGGCGTGCTGGTGTTTTTGCCGCAGATCGT
>JAUSDK010000121.1 GCA_030650875.1 Polaromonas sp. | reverse complement strand
TTGCTCAGCGTCGGGTACATCGTGGCGGCGGCGGCGCAGTGCACGTCCAGCCCGGCGTGGTCGCGCTGCAGTACCGGGCCGGCGGCGAGGTAGCGAAAGCCAAAGCCGAATCGCACGGCGGCGTCCACGTCTTCCGGGGTGGCAATGCCTTCGTCGATCATCGCAAAGGCTTCGCGGGCCAGCGCATGCTGCAGGCGGTTGGCCAGAAAGCCGGGCTTGTCCTTGCGCACCAGCACCGGCACGCTGCCGCAGCCGCGCATGAAGGCGCACAGACGGTCGGCCTGCGCCGGGTCGGTGTCCGGGCCCCGCACCACTTCAACCAGCGGCACCAGGTGGGCCGGCATGAAAAAGTGCAGGCCCAGCATGCGCTGGCGCGAGTCCAACCCCTGCGCAATGGCGCTGATTGGAAAGCTGGAGCTGTTGCTGGCCAGCACGGTGCTTGCAGGCGCGCACGTCACCAATTGCGCAAACAGTTGCTGCTTCATGGGAAGGTTTTCCGGAATGCACTCGACCACCAGCGCCACGTCGTCCCACTGCACTGCTTCCAGGGTCGGCACGGCCGCTACACGCTCTGCGCGCCGCGCCAGCCCGAGCGGTTCCAGGGCCTGGCGCACATGGGCCTGCAAGGGCGTGCGCCTGGACTCGTTCGGGTCAATCACCGTCACGCGGCAGCCGCCGCGGGCCAGCACCACGGCGACATCGGCGCCCATGGTGCCGCCGCCTACAACGACGGCATGGGTGTTTTTGGGGAGGGCGGGTAAAAGCGTCAAAACGTGGTCTTTCATCAGGTTGGGTGCAGTCTAGGCGGTGAAGATTGCACCGTCCAACCGTTTTTATGGATAAACTGATCGGCTATGCAGATCAATTGGTCCGTGCGCGAGCTCGACGTCTTTCTGGCTTTGGCAGGCAGCCTCAGCTTTCGCCGCACCGCCGCGCAGGTCAACCTGTCGCAGTCGGCGGTGTCCGGCGTCATCACGCGGCTTGAAGAAACGCTTGCCGTGCGCCTGTTTGACCGCACCACCCGCAACGTGCAGCTCACCGTGGCCGGCCAGGTGTTTGCCGAGCAAGCCTTGCTGCTGCGCACCCAGACCAGCGAAGCGGTGCGTGCGGTGCGCAACGTGGCCGAGTTGCAGGTGGGAAACGTCAAGCTGGCTGCGCTGCCGTCGCTGGCCGCCACCGTGGTGCCTGCGGCCTGCGCCCGCTTCAGTGCGCGCTACCCGGGCGTGCAGTTTCAGGTGTTCGACACGCTGTCGGGCCCGGCGTTTGAGCTGGTGCGGGCCGGCCAGGTGGACTTCGCGCTGACCGCGGCCAACCCGGCCTATGCCGACCTTGACTACACGCCCCTGGCCTCCGACAGCTTTGTTTTGCTGATCCCGCCTGGCCACGCGCTGGCCAAAGGGCGCGGCCCGCTGCGCTGGATGGACGTGGCGGCGCTCACGCACATTTCCATGCCGCTGCCGGCCAGCGTGCGCCAGTATGCGGACGCCGCGCTGCTGCAGCACCGCCTGCGCTTTGCGCCCGCCTATGAAGTCGAGCACCTGGCGACCATTGCCGCGATGGTGGCCTGCGGGCTGGGCGTGGCCGCGCTGCCTGAATTGGCCGCTGCCGTTGCACCCTTGCCGAACGTGGTGCGCCGACCGCTGGTGGAGCCCGACATGGCGCGACCCATCGGCTTGGTGACGCGCCGTCATCGCAGCTTGTCGCCGGCAGCTGCTGCATTGGTGGAGATGCTGCGCGAGGAGATGGCGCGCCTGTCGCCGAAGACCCATCAAAACAAAAAACGGGTAAACCCGTAGTCAACTTAGGAGCTGGCACCTAAAAATAAGTCGCCATGCGGTGCGCGCAAAACTTGAATTTCCTGCAAAATAGCACGATCGTTCTATTATTTTGAAGTGCCATGCCCGCCAGCCCACTTTCCCTGAAAACCCCAACAACCGCTAGAGCCGAAAACGCCGCAAAAACCGCACGTACCGCGGCCGCCGGGGCCGTGGTGTCAAAAAGCCAGCACAAAGGCCAGCAAACGAAGGCGGCCATTGTGGACGCGGCCCTGGGCCTGGCCACGCAGATCGGCCTGGAGGGCCTGAGCATTGGTGCGCTGGCCGAGGTCATGCACATGAGCAAGTCCGGCGTCTTTGCGCATTTCGGTTCGCGCGAAGAACTGCAGATCTCGGTGATCCGCGAATACCACGCGCGCTTTGAGGAAGAGGTGTTTTTCCCGGCCCTGCAGCAGCCGCGCGGCCTGCCGCGTCTGCGCGCGCTGTTTCATCACTGGATGATGCGCACCTCGGTCGAAATCGATTCGGGCTGCCTCTACATCAGCGGTGCGGT
>JAUSDK010000111.1 GCA_030650875.1 Polaromonas sp. | reverse complement strand
GTTGTACCAGCGCTGCACATGGGGGAATTTTTGCAGGTCCACCTGCTGTGCCTTGTGCGTGCGCACCCATGGAAAAATCGCCATGTCGGCAATCGAATAGTCGCCGCCCGCTACAAAAGCACCGGTGCTTTCCAGCTGCGCATCCAGCACGCCATAGAGTCGATCGACTTCCTTGCCGTAGCGCTCCATGGCGTAAGGGATTTTTTCGGGGGCGTACAGTAAAAAATGGCCGTTCTGCCCGGCCATGGGTCCCAGTCCGCCCATTTGCCACATCAGCCATTGCAGCGTCTGCTGCCGTTGCCGCAGTGCGGAGGGCAGAAACTGGCCGGTTTTTTCGGCCAGGTAAATCAGGATGGCGCCGCTTTCAAACACCGCCACCGGCGCGCCGCCATCAGCGGGGGCGTGGTCCACGATGGCGGGCATGCGGTTGTTGGGGCTGATGGCCAGGAAGTCCGGGGAGAACTGCTCGCCCTTGCCGATATTGACCGGGACAAAGCGGTAGGGGAGGCCGCATTCCTCCAGCATGATGGAGATTTTCCATCCGTTGGGGGTGGGCCAGTAGTAAAGGTCAATCATCAGCCGTCCTTGGGTGTCGCGGGTTTCGCCGAGCGGCGTATCTTCCTGGCGCCAGCACCTTCAGCTTGGGCTTACTCCAGGTCTTCAATTACCAGCATATGGTATCTCTGCGCATAGGAGAAGGGTACTTGGCGCACCACGGCCATGATGCGCTCGGTGGCCTCCTGTGATGGCGCAGGAATCATCAAGGCATGGTGGCCTTCTCGCGCAAGGTCCACATATTTACGCACGGTGGCGCCTTCGGTGCCTATGCTGGGAAGCGCCACATCTGATTCGTCGTCTGCCTTGCCGACTTGCGTCAGGATATCGGCCGGTGTCAGCAGCATGATGTCCTCGTGATCCGCATCCAGTTCGCGCGCCACCTGCGCGGCGTCCGCTGAATTGGGAAACATGATGAAGGCATAGCCGGTGGGGTAGAAAACACCGCCCAGGCTCAGCATTTTTGGGGTCAGTTCAAAGTCTTTCATGAGCGTCCTTTGTGGGTTTAACTGATCATTTAAGCGCAAAATTGTCCCATTTGAACTCGGAAAAGGCATCGTTTCGCTGTAAGACGCGGGCGCTAATGCCAACGGTGCGGTGCGCAGCCCTGGCCTCGACAACTCAATTCAGGGCGTCCAGTTTGAACACGGGCTCGGCCATGACCCGAAACGAGCTTTGCAGGCCATCCAGAACCCGGTTTGCAAAAAAGCTGCTCTGGGTGTCGGGCTCCAGCGCGGCAATCACCAGGTTGCCCAGGGGCTGGTTCAGCGGCACGTAGTAACTGCCGCGCGGCACGTCCAGCAAGCCGCGCATCAGGCTGACCTGCACTTTGATGATTGGTGCGTTGCCGGCCATCGTGCCGCGCACATCCTGGCGTTCAGCCGCAGCCCGCGAGGTTTCGCGGTAGTTTTCTCCCAGAACCGAGCCGAATTCGGTGACGCGCATCACCTGGACGCCATGCAGCCGAAGCCGCTCTGCGGCCGTGCCGGACTCTGCCGACAGCCAGTAGCCGCAGGGGCGCGGCCTTGTCTTGATGGTGCGCAGCGCGAGCGCTGAATCCCAGTCCACCGTGACCGTCTTGTCGGCACCGCTGGCCGGGTCCAGCATGACGAGTTCGTACTGGGCGGGGGTGGGTGCTGATTCGACAACGGTCTCTCCCGTGCAGGCCAGCGCGCTGACTTCCTTGTCGATGTAGGGGCGCAACTGGCCCAATTCGCTTGCGCGCTGCGCGGTGCTGGCCAGCACACTGGACAGCGCCGTGACCTGGGTGTGCACGCGCCGCTGGATATGCAGACGGCCCAGGCCCACGCCGCGTGTCTCAACCAGCAGGCTGACGGCGTTTTTAAGGCCATTCACGTTGCGATCCGTGTCCGGTTGGGTGCCGCCCATGGACAGTTTTTTATCTGCCGGGTCCGTCGAGGTGGTGTAGTACCACTCGCTGCCAAGGCCCTGGGCCTTCAGCGCGGCCATCATGGGTCGCCGGTACCATTCCTCGGCGGCCTTGGTCAGGAATTCCGGCAGATTGGCCGTGGTGGCGTACTGCAGCAAGGCGTCATATTTTTGCACCGCGCCGAATTTTTCCAGAAAGCGGCCGGTCGGCGTGTACTCGTGGGCATCGACCACCACGGTAGGCTGATAGTCACGCATCAGCTGGGCCAGCGCTTGGGCCTCGGGTGTGTTGAGCAACAAATGGTCGCGGTTCATGTCCAGCCCGCCAGCGGTGGCGCGCTGGCTGCTGGCGGCGCCATCCGGATTGGCGCGCGGAACAATCACCACATTGATGCGGCCAAGCATGGGCAGCAGCAGCCCTTGCGCAAGCTCCCTGGCCACCACCAGCAGCGCTTCGCTGCCCGCGGGCTCGTCGCCGTGCTGCTGCCCTATCAGCAGCACCGTGGGCCGTCCGGTGGCCAGCAGGGCGGCCGGGTCGGTGCCGGTGCCGCGTGCCAGCACCAGCGCCTGCAGGGTCTCGCCGCGCTGGGAGCGGCCTATAGGCAATACGGCGGCGCTGACGCCTGCGCGCGATGCAGCCAGCGCCTGATCGCGCAGCCAGGCTTCGATTTCGGCCTGCGTGGTGAAGCTGGTGCGCTGGGGCTGCAGGCCAGGGGTGCTGTACACCACCGCAGGCGCCGGGAAACGGGCCGCAACCGCCGCACTGTAAGGTGCGGGCTGACTGACGGGCGCCGGGGCGATGACCGCGGGCGGCGCGACGGGAAAGGTTTGCACCACGCTGGCTGGCGCGCTTGCCGCAGGGCGCGGCACGGGAGGCGTCCAGGGCGGAAGCGGAACCGAGGTGCAGGCAGCCATCAACAGCGCCGGGGCCAGCAGGGCAAGCGCCTGGGCTGGCCTGGAAAAAATCGATTGGCCAGAGGCGGCCGTGGTTCGGGAGAGCGGCATGAGTGTCATCTTTTTTCCTGCGTGCCAGGCATGCTTGCCTGGAGGTCCAGGCACTGATGTTACCCGGCTCTGGGGGCGCTTTAAATGCCCCGATGGGTCAGCGTCAGCGCTTGATTACGGAGTGGGCACCCTCACTTTTTCTTCTCCAAGGCCTGGCAGACGCAACTTTTGCCTTGATTTGAATGGAGTTTTGCATGCCTCTTGCTCGCCAATCCGCTGCCTTGGCCTTTTACGCCACATGATGGAACCCGGCGCCTACCCGGCCCGCTACTGGCACCGCATTGCGGATGGCCGCATCCAGTGCGACCTGTGCCCACGCGACTGCAAGCTGCACGAGGGGCAGCGCGGCGCCTGCTTCGTGCGCATGCGCGAGCGCGACCAGATCATCCTGACGACTTACGGTCGCTCCTCGGGGTTTTGCATCGATCCGATAGAGAAAAAGCCGCTCAACCACTTCTACCCGGGCAGCAGCGTGCTGTCCTTCGGTACGGCCGGCTGCAACCTGGCCTGCAAGTTCTGCCAGAACTGGGACATCAGCAAGTCGCGCGACATGGACCGCCTGATGGACCTTGCCTCGCCCGAGGCGATTGCGGAGGCGGCGCAGCAGCATGGCTGCCGCAGCGTGGCCTTCACCTACAACGACCCGGTCATCTTCGCGGAGTACGCCATGGATGTAGCCGATGCCTGCCATGCGCGCGACATCCAGACCGTCGCCGTGACGGCCGGCTATATGCACGAGCAGGCCAGGCGCGACTTCTACTGCAAGATGGACGCGGCCAATGTGGACCTGGAGGCCTTCACCGATGACTTCTATTTCAAGCTGACCGGCTCGCACCTTCAGCCGGTGCTGGATACCCTGGTCTATCTCCGGAATGAGACAACGGTGTGGTTCGAGATCACCACCTTGCTGATCCCCGGTCACAACGACTCCGACGAGGAAATCACCGCCATGTGCCGCTGGATCATGAAGGAGCTCGGGCCTGATGTGCCCTGGCACTTCTCGGCTTTTCATCCGGATCACAAGATGCCGGACATCCCCGCCACGCCGGCCTCGACACTGATCCGCGCGCGCAACATCGCCATGAAAGAAGGCCTGCATTTCGTTTACACGGGCAATGTGCGCCATCAGGAAGGCGACACCACCTATTGCCCGGGCTGCCACGCCGCACTGATCGAGCGCGACTGGTACCAGATCCAGCAGTACCGTCTTACGCCAGCGGGCTGTTGCCCGGTCTGCGGGTCTGCCGTGGCGGGGCGCTTTGCTGCGCAGGCTGGCAGCTTTGGCCGCAAGCGCATCCCGATTGCCATTGGCGGCCGGTAGATTCACCATCGACCCCGCGCCGCGGCGGCGGTCCGGATCGCAGCGCAAGCCTTGAGCGGTTTCAGGACGGCTTCAACGCCGCGATCACCTCGTCATCCTCTATCTGCCGGAAGTGCTGGTAGAACTGGCCAACCGCCTGGAAGTATTCGGGCGCTTCAAGGCACACCACTTCGTCCGCCATGCCGGCCACCTTCGCCAACGTATCGGGCGGCGCAACCGGCACGGCGCAAACCAGCTTGGCGGGCTTACGGGTGCGCAAGCCGTGCAGCGCAGAGATCATGGTGGCACCCGTGGCCAGGCCGTCGTCCACCACAATAACAATGCGCCCGCCCGGGTCTATGGGCGGGCGGATCGGCGTGTACTGGGCACGGCGCTTGCGGATGGTTTCCATCTGAACCCGTTTCTCGGATTCGATGTAGTCCTCATCGGCACCCGACGATGCGGCGAAGGGCGCGATATAGGTCCAGCCCCCTTCATCGATGGAGCCGATCGCGAGTTCGGGCTGGTAGGGTGCGCGCAGCTTGCGCACCAGCACCACATCGAATTCACCGTCGAGTTGGGCGGCGATGATTTTTGCCATGGGCACCGCACCGCGCGGAATGGCCAGGATCAGCGGATTTCTTCCTTTGAAGGCCTTGAGCCTCTCTGCCAGGCGGCCGGCAGCCTCATCACGATCAAGGAACATGGTTCAATCCCTCCTGCGAATGCTTGTCAACATGACGCCCTCATTGAAGCACAAACAGGGCCCTGACGGGCGCCCCCGAGGATGCCTGATCCGGTCGTCCGTATGCCCCAAAAAAATAGCGATTAATTCATGCCGGCAAGGTGATGGCGCCAAACCGGAGGTGGTGCATGAACTCGCGCAGGATCAGCAGTGTGGCGGCAAATTCGGCGCTGTCCGGCAGGCCCTCTTGCCGGGCTGGCCGGCCCTCGGCCACTGCGACCAGCGGGTTAAAAGTCTGCTCCACGGCATCAAGCGTCAAGGTGACTGGCGCGCCCTGCGCAATGGATGCAACACCCGCCAGCTGGGTGATTTCGCGCATTGCCGCATCCGCGCCATACAGCGTGGAGCCGCAGGCCACCAGTTCGACCGCACGGGTCACCTCGTCTTCGACAGTGGCTATGGCGTTTTCCAACTCGAGCGGCGTGGGCAGGCTGCGCCGGAAGAAATTGCGCGCCGTTTTCTGCGCACCAATGGCCAACACCAGCGTGGCGTCAGGTTCGGCACCGCACCCGTTCGTCACTGCGGTGTACTGGGCGCCGATGTGCAGCGCCGTGATGGGCGCGCCCTGCGCGGCGCCGGTCCGGACCACCCGGTACTGGCTGCGGGCTTTAAGCGCTGCGTCAAGCGCCGCGCCACTGTATGCGGACGGAGCCGTCGACTCTGGCGATGGCGCGGGTGTCGTCATGGGGATTCCTTTCGGCGATTCGGCTTGAGGTTACCTCAGTTTTCAGGACGCATTCACTGGCCGATCCGGTTCCTGATTGAATGCGTTTTGTGCAGACCTTGCCGCAAGACCGGTGCAGGTTCAGGAATAATGGCTTCATGCTGCCTACCCCCTCCATCTGGAGCCCCCTGCGCCAGCCCTCCTTTCGCGGCCTGTGGTTTTGCGGCGGCATTTTTTTCATTGGCAACGGCATGCAGTCCATGGCGGCTGCCTGGCTCATGGTTGAACTCACCGGCTCGTCCTTCCTGGCGGCGCTTGTGCAGACCGCGGTGTTCCTGCCCATGTTTCTGCTGGCGCTGCCCGCAGGCGTGCTGGCCGACACGACCGATCGCCGTCGCCTGATCTCTGGCGCGCTGCTGGCGCAGGTGGCCGCCTGCGCGCTGCTCGCCCTGTTGGTGCTGGGGGGCTGGAGTGGGCCGGCATCGGTACTTTTCCTGGTGTTCGTGTGCGGCTGCTGCACGGCGGTGCTGACGCCAGCCTGGAACTCTTCGGTGGTGGACCCGGTTCCCCGCGACGAATGGCCGCAGGCCATCACGGCGGTCAGCATTGCCTACAACGCGGCGCGCGCCATAGGCCCCACGCTCGCCGGCCTGCTGTTTGCACGCCTGGGTGCGGGCTGGGTGTTCGCGGTCACGGTATTCACGACGCTGGTCATGTGGGAGTCGATACGCCGCTGGCCGCCACGCGCGCATCCGCCGTCGCGCCTGCCGGCCGAGCGCCTGTGGGGCGGCACGCTCAGCGGCCTGCGTTTCGCCTGGCACTCGCGCATGATCCTGGCGCAACTGGTGCGGGCCATGGCCTACAGCGCGGCCGGCTCGGCACTGTGGGCACTTCTGCCTGTGATTGCACAGCGCCAACTGGGCACCGGCGCGGAAGGCTTCGGGCTGCTGATGGGTTGCCTGGGAACGGGTGCGGTGGCGACCGGGCTGGGCATCGGCCGGATGCGCGAGCGCTTCGGGCTCGACGCCGTCGTGGCCGCCAGCTGCATCGCGTTTTCTGCCGTCATGCTGCTCGCCGCCTGGGTCCGCGTGCCGCTGGTGGTCTATGGCGCCATGGCGGTGGGCGGCGCCGCCTGGATGGCAGCCATGTCGACCTTCAACACCGCCACGCAGGCCAGCGCGCCGCCTTGGGTGCGCTCGCGCGCGGTGGCCCTGCATATCGTGGCTTCGCTGGGCGCCTTCGCCATCGGGTCGGCGTTCTGGGGCGCGCTGTCCGACATCGTCGGCCTGAGCGCCGCGCTGGTCGCGGCCGGCCTGCTGATGGCCGCCGGCCTGCTGCTGGCGCGCCCGTTCCCGCTGCGCGTGGGCGGGGCCCACGAAGTGACGCAGGGCACGCCCTGGCAAGAGCTGTTCGTGGAGGCCGAGCCCAGCCCGGAGGCTGGCCCGGTGGCGGTAGAGGTGGCCTACCGGATCCACCCCGGGCAGGAGCGCGCTTTTCTCGACACGATCAGCCAGATGAAGGCACCGCGCCGGCGCGATGGCGCCACCTTCTGGCGTGTCTACAAGGACCTGGGCGCGCCATCCCGCTATGTGGAGCGTTTCATCGTGACATCATGGGCCGACTACCTGCACCAGCGCGCGCGCGCCACCGTGGCCGACCACACGCTGGAAGCTGAAGTGCGCGCCTTCCTGGTGCCCGGCGAAAGCGCGCGCATGTCGCACTACATTGCCGAGCGCTGAGGCTGCGACCGCCAGATTTCAGCCGGGGCGTCGCCCTGCGTCATCACGATAGCTGCGAAAATGTGGCCATCTTGTGCATTGTGTGTGCGCCTCATGTTGCACACGCCCCCAAAGTTGAGAAAGCATATTGAACAATAGTCAATTAAATCAAACGTTTAGTCCGTGGCGTTTAAGTGTGGCGCCCATGATGGACTGGACCGACAGGCACTGCCGCTACTTTCACCGCCTGCTGTCGCGCCATGCGTTGCTGTACACCGAAATGGTCACGACCGGCGCGTTGATACACGGCGACGTGGCCCGCCACCTGCGCTTCAACGCCGAAGAGCACCCGGTGGCGCTGCAGCTGGGCGGCAGCGAGGCCGCTGATCTGGCCCATTGCGCCCGCCTGGGCGAGCAGTGGGGCTACCAGGAAATCAATCTCAATTGCGGCTGTCCCAGCGAGCGCGTGCAGCGCGGTGCCTTTGGCGCCTGTCTGATGAACGAGCCGCAGCTGGTGGCCGACTGCGTCAAAGCCATGGTGGACGTGGTGTCGGTGCCGGTCACGGTGAAGCACCGAATTGGCATCGACAAGCGCGAAAGCTATGAGTTTGTGCGCGACTTTGTCGGTACGGTCAGCGAGGCGGGTTGCCTCACCTTTGTGGTTCATGCCCGCAACGCCTGGCTCAAGGGGCTGAGCCCCAAGGAAAACCGCGAGGTGCCGCCGCTGCGCTACGAACTCGTGCACCGGCTGAAGCAGGACTTCCCGGAACTGACGATTTGCATCAACGGCGGCATTACCACCGGCGAAGAGGTGACCACGCAGTTGGCGCAGCTTGACGGTGTGATGGTGGGCCGGGAGGCTTATCACAACCCCTGGTGG
>JAUSDK010000100.1 GCA_030650875.1 Polaromonas sp. | reverse complement strand
TGTCCGACGCGCGATTCAAGCAGCAACGCCGCCTCGGACTTGCGCATCCGCCGCTCCACTTTCTTGGCGGCATCTTCCTGTTGGGTGCAGTGCATCGCTAACTTGCCCATCTCGGTAATCGAATAGGGCGGCGGCTGGTTGGCCAACGCCGCCTTGAGCATCCGGGAAGTGATCAGGTCAGGAAAGCGGCGGTTGGGTGCGGTGGAGTGCGTGTAGTCGCGCACCGCCAAGCCAAAGTGGCCGATGGGCGCTGCGTCGGGCGATTCCACCACGTACTCGCCCCGGCCCATGAGCTTGACGATGATGAGCGAAAGATCAGGAAAGCGCAGCGGGTCGGCCTTGTGGCGCTTGGCCAAAAAGGCTTCCAGCGCTTTGGCGTCGGGCTCGGATGGAAGTGATTCACCGTAGTCTTTTGCGACCCCGACTATGCGCAGCCAGCGCTCGGGCGAGCGGACAACACGCCGCATCGACGCGCCGCCCCGTGCGGCCAGAAAGCGTGCGGTGCAGCCATTGGTGGCAATCATCACTTCCTCAATCAACTGACGCGCGCGGTTTTGCGCCTGCTGGCGTATGTCAATGACCTGCTCGCCCTCAAACACCGCCCGGGGCTGGAAAGTCTCAAGCTCCAGCGAGCCTTCGGCATGTCGGCGCACTCGGAGCTGCTGGGCTAAGGCATCCTGCGTGCGCAGTTGCGATTCCATGCCGGACACGGCCGTGGCTTCGGCTGGCAGCCTGCCTTCACCTTCGATCCACGCGCTGACAGCGTCGTAGGCCAGCTTGGCCTTGTTACGCACCATGGCCCGGTACACCGTGGAGCTCGCCAGCGTGGCGTCGGCGTTGAAGTCCATCTCGGTCACCAGCGCCAGTCGGTCCTCACCGGCATTGAGCGAGGTCAGATCGGTTGACAAACGTTCCGGCAGCATCGGAAAGATGCGCGCAGACGTATAGACCGAAGTTGTGTTGATGCGCGCGTGCTCGTCGATGGCAGTGCCCTTCCTGACTAGCGCATCCACATCGGCAATGGCCACCAGCATCCTGACGGCACCATGGGCCTGCGTCTCGCACACCGTCAACTGGTCGAGGTCGAGCGAATCGTCGTTGTCGATGGAACACCAGAGCAGCCCCGTGAGATCCCGAATGTCGGAGCCAGCCTCGCGGGCGGGTCCGGTGATGGCGGTGAGTTGCTGGTGGACACGGTCGGAGAACTCGGGCTCCAAACCACGCTCGGTCATGGCACTGATGGAGATGCGAACGAGGTCGGAGCGGTGATGGGGGCGACTGGGGTTCATCCGATCACTATACCGCCGCTGAGGTGTACCTCCGAGCTGTGCAAAACCACCGCGCTGAGTAGCGAAGTTGCAAAGGCAAGGGCAAGCCGCTTGCCATCAGCCTTGACCCGCTCACCTCGAACGGCAAGTGCGGCAAGGGCAGCTACAAAGAGCAAAACAGAACGGTCAACTTTCCCATCCCAGCCGACGCGTCGGCGTCAGCGAACGACAAATTTCGGTAGAAAACTCTGCCAACGTGAATGAACGCTCCCGCATAGCCGAAGTACAAACCGCGCCATTGCAGACCTTCAATCTGAAAGTTGGCTTCGCAGAAAGTTGAACGTCATCCCCAGGCTTGGTTGCTGCCTGTCAGGTTTCCGAAAAGCGGACGTTCAACGCGTGGTTAGGCTCCTTCATCCTTGCGCGCATGTGTCGGGCAATTGCCAATTACCTCCTGGCCTGCCCTGACGGGACCTACAACCGATTGAGAACATCCAGCATTGCCGGAGAAATATCGGTGTGGTGATGGACTATCTTCCACGCTCCGGATTCTTGCTGATAGATGTTCGAGACGCGATGCTCGATGGTGACCTGCTGCCCGGCAAGCTTTAGATGTCCATGCTCGATGCCCGCTTCGTAGGCCACATCCCCCGCGACCTGGATGAGTTGATCTTTCAGTTCAATCTTCCCGTCTGCGGCCAGTTGAGCCACTTTCTCAAATGATGCCCTGACAGCATCCCAGCCGACTTCCCGACCGCCAATCGGGTGCATAGCCGTCACGGCCGCGCTGTGCGACCAGATGTCTGCCAGTGGTCCGCCATCCCCATTGACCATGCGGTTCAACCCGGCGTAGAAGTGCTTTGATGCGCTGCGGACTTCGTCTTCTGTTGACATGAACCATTCTCCTCAATGTTTGATAGGGCTTGCGGCCCGTTCCGAATCGCACCCGCAGTTGATCCCCGCACAATGGGTGAGAGTATCAACTCTCCTGGCTGATACGAAAATTCTTCTCTGGACGACCGGCGACGGCCATTGCACAGTTGTCATTCGACCGGAGCCTAAAACGCCGCAGACGCCGGTTTTCCGGTGGCTGCCGGCTCGAACGAAGGGTTATCCGCTCTGGTTTAGACTGGGACAGGGTGAGCAGCATGACGTGCAAGACCCATGCTGCAAGCCTTTAGACGTTACATCCAATTAACGCCGTAGTGGTCATACACCTTACGTCCGTATTCGTCCGTGTACTCCGGCATTTCGTTTGGAGAGTAGCGAGGCGCCTTTTCGAGCTGCGACTTGTCCACTGGGACAACATAGCCATCAAGCTTGGTGTCGTACTTCAGCATGCTCCAAGGAAGGGGGTAGCGATCCGTTCCCATCCCCAGAAAGCCGCCGAACTCCAGCACTGCATAGCGAACCTGGCCGGTAAGCTTGTCGATCATCAGGTCATCGATGGACCCGAGCTTGTCACCGTTGGCGTTATAGACCGAGGTGCCTTCGACTTTGTCCGAAGAAATAATGTGACTGTCATTCATCTTGAATCTCCTTCTGGTACAGCCAGTCGACAATGTGCCGGCTGGTCTGAAGAGTCATTCTCTGTCGATCGATCTCCACCGACGATCAGCGCAGACGCGGTGGCGTTGTAGGTGCTTACCCCTAGCAAAGGCTGCAACGCCGACCTTCAATCCTTCTTATGCTCGTTGATTTTTGTGCGTCATCGCGCAGTCACCCCCTGTAGGGTTAGACATGCACCACTCCAGCCGGGACACTCCCAGGCATGGCATCGAGACCTGCAGGGAACACGCCTGCGACCCCAAAACCCAAGAAGAAGCCCACCGCCCGCAAGAATGCTGTGGGCTCTCCACATCTCGGAGTTCGGGAGGATCTGCGCGAAAGACCCCGACAAGGCGGCCGAAGTCGTCACCGGTTTCCTTTCGAATGAGTTGGTGGTACTCCATGAAGGCGTGTTTTCGTCCCAAAGCCAAGTAATAAAAAAAACGCGCACGGCGGTTCAAGTGTGGAATGCGGATTTGAGCTGAGGTCAGCAGCTTCTGATGGGCCTGCCCATCACCCTCTGATAGGCTGCCAGTTAAGTTGGATGGCTTCGCAGTTCTTCGAAGCAGCCATTGGCAGCTAAAACGAGCCCAGTTCGCTGGGTTTGACAGGGGTGCGGTCCCACCACCATTCATCAAAAGCCCAACCCTTATCGGTTGGGCTTTTTTTCGCCTGTAGCGCCTGTGTTGGCGCGGTTTTTCATATTCTGCCGGTGAGCGTCACGTCGACGTCGAACCCATTCCGGGCCTTACTTTTCCAGAATTCTCTCTGTTCTCTGTTGTGCCGGTGAGCGTTCACCACCCAAAAGCCAGCATGGACAGGGGTTTGCGGACGGCAGGTTGCGATTTTGAGTT
The DNA here is from genome assembly GCA_030650875.1 of Polaromonas sp. Lineage (GTDB taxonomy): Bacteria > Pseudomonadota > Gammaproteobacteria > Burkholderiales > Burkholderiaceae_C > Polaromonas. The sequence goes on along the minus strand of JAUSDK010000100.1, from coordinate 26 downwards.
GGTCGGGCAGAGGCGACCGATCCGCC
>JAUSDK010000099.1 GCA_030650875.1 Polaromonas sp. | reverse complement strand
GGCCTTCACCAGGATCTTGATGCGCGCCTTGTACATGTTGTCGCGCCGGCCGTAGCGGTTGTACACACGCACGATGGCCTCGATGTAATTCATGATCTGGTGCCACGGCAAAAACTCGCGGATCACGCTGGCAATGATGGGTGTGCGGCCCATGCCGCCGCCGACCAGCACCTTGAAGCCCAGCTCGCCTTCGGCATTGCGGATCAGGTGCAGGCCAACGTCGTGCCACGCTGTGGCGGCGCGGTCTTCCTTCGCGCCGCTGATGGCGATCTTGAACTTGCGCGGCAAAAAGGCGAACTCGGGGTGCAGCGTGCTCCACTGGCGCAGGATTTCGCCAAAGGGCCGCGGGTCGGCGATTTCGTCGACCGCAATGCCGGCCCGCTCGTCGCTGGTGATGTTGCGTATGCAGTTGCCGCTGGTCTGGATGCCGTGCATGTTCACGCTGGCCAGCAGGTCCATCACGTCGGCCGACTTGTCCAGCGGAATCCAGTTGTACTGGATGTTCTGGCGCGTGGTGAAGTGGGCGTAGCCGCTGGTCAGCCGGGAATTGACGGACACGCCGCTTTTCAGCGGAATGGCGCCCAGCTTGTCCTGGGCCGCCTGCGCGCCTTCAAACAGTGCGGCGTTGGGCTGGTCGTAGTCGCGCGCAATGGTGGCCAGCACGCGCAGCTGGGCGCTTGACAGCTCACCATACGGCACAGCCACGCGCAGCATGGGCGCATAACGCTGCACATACCAGCCGTTTTGCAGGCGCAGCGGCCTGAATTCATCTTCAGGCAACTGGCCGGCCTGCCAGCGCGTCAGCTGGTCACGGTACTGCTGGGCTCTGGCCTTGACAAACTGGCGGTCAAATTCGGTGTATTGGTACATGGAGGTCGAGGGTCAATTGAAAGTGGTGCGGATTAAATGGAAATCAGCTTGACGCCGGCATAGGCCAGCAGCGCAGACAGCAGCGAACGGATGACGCGGTCAGGCGTTTTGCGCATCAGCTGCGTGCCCAGCCAGATGCCGGGCAGCGAGCCGGCCAGCAGCTTGAGCAGCAGCGGCCAGTCCACCGAGCCGATCGATGCGTGGCCCAGACCCGCCACCAGCGTCAGCGGCACGGCGTGCGCAATGTCGGCCGCCACAATGCGCGGCAGCGGCAGGGCCGGGTACAGCATCATCAGCACAATCACGCCAATGGCGCCCGCGCCCACCGACGTAATGGTGACCAGCGTGCCGATCACGGCGCCAAACAGCACGGGCAGCGCCCAATGCCGGGCGCGCGTGGCCTGGCTGATCAGTTCGGGCGCTATGACTAGCGGCACCGCCTTGCCGCGCAGCACCTTATAGAAGGTGGCGCCGGCCGTCAGCAGCAGCGCCAGGCCCAGCGTGGTGGTCATCACGGTCTGGGTCGCCGGGTTGGCCGGGCCGAGCCGGTGCAGCACATACAGCGTGACCAGCGAAGCCGGCAGGCTGCCCGCCGCCACCTGGCCCACAATGCGCCAGTCCACGATGCGGGCGCGCGCCAGGCTGACGGTGCCGCCCATTTTGGTGAAAGCGGCAAACAGCAAATCGGTGCCAATGGCCAGGTGCGGCTTGATGCCGAAGACAAAAATCAGTATCGGCGTCATCAGCGAGCCGCCGCCCACGCCCGTCAGGCCCACCACGAGGCCCACAGCGAATCCGGCAAAGATAAAGGCAAATTCATGCATAGGGGAGAAAATGTAGCGGCGCCGCTTATGAAACCAAACTACACATTTGTTCTGCCCTTATGCGGATAAGCTTATTTTCCAGTGTTCATGCGGGTTTCGGGGTGTTGACGCGGGCTGGCCGCTTAAGCGCGGCGGCGCAGGTTGAAGCGGCCTCGCGCCCAAAGGCTGCATGCTGGTACAGTCCGTGCTTTTTGGTCTGGATGGTCTGAAGGCCTGCCCACGCCACGCCCGGCATTGCTAATTGATTGATGGAGACAACTGTGAAATTTACGAAATCGGCCCTGATGGGCGCTTTGATGCTGGCGTCGGTCGCCAGCATGGCCCAGGCGGCGTCCAGGACGCCCATCAAAATCGGGGAGATCAACAGCTATTCGACCATGCCGCAGTTCACCCAGCCCTACCGCCAGGGCTGGCAACTGGCCGTCGAAGAGATCAATGTGGCCGGCGGCCTGCTGGGCCGCAAGGTCGAAGTGATCGCCCGCGACGACGCCGGCAAGCCCGAAGAAGCGCTGCGCCACGCGATTGAGCTGACCTCCAAGGAAAAGGTCGATGTGCTGGCAGGCGGGTTTTTGTCCAACGTGGGGCTGGCCCTGGCCGACCATGCGCAGAAAAACAAGCGCCTGTTCATTGCCAGCGAGCCCTTGACGGATGCCCTGGTGTGGGAAAAAGGCAACCGCTACACCTTCCGGTTGCGCCCCAGCACCTATATGCAGGCCGCCATGCTGGTCGAAGAGGCCGCCAAGCTGCCGGCCAAGCGCTGGGCCACGATTGCGCCCAACTACGAATACGGCCAAAGCGCGGTCGCCAGCTTCAAGGAACTGCTCAAGGCCAAGCGCCCTGATGTGGAGTTTGTTGGCGAGCAATGGCCAGCGCTGGGCAAACTGGAGGCCGGCACCACGCTGCAGGCCACGATGCAGTCCAAACCCGACGCTATTTTCAACGTGACCTTTGGTGCCGACCTGGCCAAACTGGTGCGCGAAGGCAACCAGCGCGGCATTTTCCCCAAAACGCCGGTGGTGTCCCTGTTGTCGGGCGAGCCTGAATACCTGGACGTGCTGAAAGACGAAACGCCCAAGGGCTGGATCGTGACCGGCTACCCCTGGGACCAGATTGACTCCAATGAGCATGCCAGCTTTGCCGCCAACTATTACCGGCGCTTCAAGGAATACCCCAAAGTCGGCTCGGTCGTGGGTTACGCCACCATGCAGGCGATTTTTGCCGGTATCAAAAAGGCCAATTCCACCGACAACGAAAAGCTGGTGACGGCGTTGCGCGGTTTGAAATTCTCGACGCCGTTTGGCCCGGCCGAATTCCGCGCCATCGACCACCAGGCCACCATGGGCGCCTACGTCGGAAAGCTGGATATGCGCGGCAACAAAGGCACCATGGTGCAGTGGCGCTATGCCGATGGCAGGGCCTATTTGCCGTCTGATGCTTACGTCAAGGCGCGCCGTCCGGCAGAAGCCATGAAGTAATTTTGGTCAGCCCGCGAGGGGCGGCACAAGCGCATCAGCCAGGCGCTGCTCCAGCGGCAAGGGCTCGCCGTGCAGCCTGGCTGCCAGCAGTTCAGCGCACAGGGCGGCCAGCGTCAGGCCGCGCGATCCCATTCCGCTGCAAACCCACAGCTTGGGCGGCGCCAGCGGCCCCAGCGCCGGCAGGCGACTGGGCGTGGCGCAGCGAACGCCCGCCCAGGCGTGCACCTGACCGTTTTTAAATTGACTTGCCAACCCTTGGGCGGCCAGCGGCAGCAGGGTTTGCAGTTTGCTGAAATTGTGCTGCTCGTCCTCGGGCCGGATCTCGGCGTGGGCGTTGTCCCGCTCGAACGTGGAGCCAGTGACCCAGGCCAAGCCGTCTGATGGATCCAGCGGCAAGGCCGGCACCAGGCTGCCATGGCCGTTGACGGGAAAAGGCGGCATGGCCTCAACGGTGTCTGGCGTGTGCTGGCCCCAAGACGCCTGACCACGAATCGCCTGCAGGGCCAACGGGGGCGAATCTTCGCCGCCTGCTGATGCTGATAATGCCCGGCTGCCATAGCCCGCTGCCAGCACCACGAGGTCCGCGCGGGCCAGTTCTTGCCCTGCTGCGTCAAGCACTTGCCAGCCATCGCCTTGACGCACCAGTTGGTGCGCTGCGGCTTGGCAGTGCCACGTCACGCCCGGGGTGGCCAGCCATGCCTGGACCAGCGCCGCCGGTCTGATCCAGCCGGCCGGCGCATGCCACAGCGCTGGCGCATCGGGTGGCAAGCCGGCCTGCGCCAGTTGTTCGGGGTTGGCCGGGCGGCTCCAGTCCTGCGCGGCGTGTGCCAAGGTGCCCTGCCATGCGGCGGGCAGCTTGCGGGGGTGCGCCACGCAGTGCTCCAGCACGCCAGTGGGCGACCAGTCGCGGCCGGTTTGCAGCAGGTTGTGTGCCTGCTGCAGCGTGGCCCGCACGCCGCTGCGGGACAGGCGGGACAGCAGGCTGTCGTCCGGTGACACATGGGGCGCCAGCACACCGGCCGGCAAGCCCGACGCGCCGGCCGCTGGCGCTACGCCTGCATCCAGCACCCGCACTAGCCAGCCACGGCGCGCCAGACTGGCGGCGACGGCTGCACCGGCAATTCCAGCGCCAATCACCACGCAACTGGAGGCGGGCAGTCGCGCCACTGCAGGCTGGATTTTTTTGGGCGTCCATGCCGGGTCGAAACAGCCCTGCAGGTTGTCCCGTTTGGGCGGCGTGCCCGGCGTTTTTTGCACCACAAAGCCGCATTGCGCCAGCGCATCGCGCACGCTGCGCGCCACGGTCCAGGTGGCCACGCGCGCGCCGCGCCGGCAGCAGCGCGCCACCGCCTTGAAGGTGTGCAGGTCCCAGATGTCCGGGTTGCGTTCCGGGCTGAAGCCGTCGAGGTAGACCGAGTCAGCCTCGAATGTTTGCTCGCGCAGCATTGCTTTGGCGTCGCCGATGCACAGCGTCAGCAACACCTGTCCGCCCTCAAAGACCAGCCGGTGCATGCCGGGCAGCAGGCCCCAGAACTGGCGCTGCAGTTCCTGCGCCAGAGGCAGCAGTTCCGGGTGGGTTTGCGCACTGCGCAGCACGTCATCGGCGCTGGCCGGAAAGGCCTCGGTGGAGACAAAGTGCAGCAGGCGAGGGCGCAGCGGGTCGGCCTTCCAGGCGGCCCAGGTCACCAGAAAGTTCAGCCCCAGGCCAAAGCCGGTTTCCAGCACGCACCACTGCGGCTGGCGGGCCCAGGCATCGGGCAGGCCGCAGCCTTTGAGGAAAACCTCGCGCGCCTGGTTCAGCCCGCCCAGCTCACTGCGGTAACGGTCGCCAAAACGCGGGCTGTAGGGGCTGCCGCCCGGGGTGCCGTCTTCCAGCCATTCAATCTGCTCGGGCATCCGGCGGCGCTGCGGAGCGGACGCTCAGGCGCTGGGGGGAACATAGCCTTGCACCACGTCGGCGCCGTCGCCAAAGAAATGCTTTTCCATCTGGCGGGCCAGGTACTGGCGCGAACGGGCGTCGGCCAGGTTGAGCCGGTTTTCATTGACCAGCATGGTTTGCTGCTTCATCCACTCGGCCCAGGCTTCCTTGCTGACTTCTTCCCAGAGGCGCTTGCCCAGGGGGCCGGGATACGGAGGGAAGTCCAGGCCTTCCGCTTCTTTGCCGAGCTTGATGCATTTGACGAGACGTGCCATGGGAGATTCTTTCGTGAGAAATGTAGTTATAGGTGATTTGGGTATTAGGAACTGAATTCTTATTCGTTCCTTTTCGCCGTTGCTTCCAAAATCCAGTTTCTACCTTAAATCGCATGCAAATTCGCAGGCAAATGCAGTTGAAACTGGAAAGCAGGCTGATGACCGCACGACGTCATTTTATGAACGTTTTCATTCGCCTGGCATTAGCCGTTGCATTGTCAGGGTTGGCCGGGGCCGCGTTGGCCCAAAAGCCACCCGTTACACCCGAACCTGGAACTCTATGTGGACTACAACGCCGCCGTGTCGCAAGCGACTCATCAACGCATCGCGCACCGCCTACGCCCCGCTTCAGCTGTTCAGTGCGGCTGCGCAACATCAGTGAAGCAGTCAAACGCTTCAGGCAAAAGCCTTTGAAAATTCAGGGGAAAAATTTTCTTGAGTTTTTTACGTTAAAATCCGTCTTTAACCCACGTCAATCAAGCGCTAATAGCTATTAATATTATAGCATTCAACGTGCCCCACGCAACGCGAAAACGGGTTTCCCCATGTTTTTAAATGGGTTTCATCTTGGTTGGCGGCTTGTATGGCGCTTGTATTTGGGGAAACAGGCGCCAAATTCTTCCGATAAACGATAGCAGTTCACCAGCGCAAAAAAGCCAGTTTGACGCCTGCTCAGGCGCTGGCCGGTTTGAACTAAAACGCACAGTGCTGGTGCGCGGACTTTTTCAATTTACCGCTGGATGTCCCGTTCGCCCTGCAGCGGGCAGGCCCCGAGCATTCGACAACCTCAATTAAGGAATATCCAAATTATGGCAAGAGCTGATGCAAAAACCGCCGTCCTCGCTGACGGCCTGCGTTACAAGTCCAAAGTGTCGGGTTCCCCGTTCGCCGCCACCACCTCTTTCGGCGCTGCCACCATGTCGTGCTTCATGTGCGGCAAGCACCGCGCCCGCTCCATGATGGGCACGCGAAAAGTGCTGGGCAAGTCGCAGGCCGTGTGCGCGCCGTCTTGCAAGGCGCTCGATGAGGCGCTGGCCAACGCCGCCACCTGATTCGCTCCCGTCGCTTGGGTGAGCGCTGCGCGCCAAGCCGCAGCCCACCCGGTCGGCGACAACGCAGCGGCAAAATTCCTTCGTGGCCCGGCATTTGTCCGGGCCATTCTTATTGGGCGAGGCGCTATCGGCAGGCCCGATAATCGAGCGCTGCCGATTCGCCGCCATTGGCGATGATCTCGCCCCCACCAATGCGCGCAGCCCTACGGGCAGCCCCACATCACCCAAGGACATCCCATGAGAAAAACGTACCAATTGAACATTGAAGGCAAGAACCGCGACCGCTTGCTGGAAGCCGCCAAACACGACATCCGCAAGTACGTCAAGCGCGAACGCGCCCGGGCCTTGCCGGAAGGCGTTGATTTCTGGGATTTTGACTGCAAGTTCGGCAGCAGCGAAGCCGACGCTGCGGTCGTTCACTTTGCCACGATCACCGACCTGATTGACACGGTGGCCAAGGACGGTGGCGAGCAGTTTTATGTCGAGGTGGTGACCAAGCATGGCCACCGGACCTTTCGTCCGCGTGACGAAAACGAAAACACAGCGGTCGAGAACGACCAGGACAGCGAATAGGCCCTGACCTTAACCGCTTACTCGTCGTGGGGCGGCTGGCTGCGCGCCGCTGCTTCCCGCAGTTTGTCCTTTTTGCTCGGGCGTTTGCCCTTGATGCCGCCCGTCGACGACGGGTCATGTGCGCTGGGGCCGCCGCCGGTTTCAACCGGCTCAAAACCGGCCACCTGCTCGCGCGGCACGCTCAGGCGCTGGCGTTTTTCAATCAGCCGGAAGTGCGCGTCGGTGTCGGCGGTGACAAACGTGATGGCCACGCCGCTTTCGCCGGCACGGCCGGTGCGGCCAATGCGGTGCGTGTAGTCCACCGCTGAGCGCGGCAGGTCGTAGTTCACCACGACCGGCAATTGGGCAATGTCCAGCCCCCGGGCGGCCACGTCGGTGGCCACCACCACCTGCAAAATCTTCAGTTTGAAGTCCTGCAACACCTGCTGGCGTTTGCCCTGGCTCAGTTCGCCATGAAAGGGCTCGGCCTCAATGTCGGCCTTGCGCAGCTTGTCCGCCACGATTTCAGCGGCGTGCTTGGTCGCGACAAACACCAGCACGCGGTTCCAGCCTTCGGTTTGCACCAGGTGGCGCAGCAACTGGGTGCGACGGGGGGCGTCCACTTCAATGGCCCGCTGGGTGATGTCCGGTTCGGTTTGCGCGGCAGCCTGCACTTCAACGCGCAGCGGGTTGTGCAGCATGCTGTTGGCCAGCGCCTCAATGGCGGGCGGAAAAGTGGCTGAAAAGAACAGGTTTTGCCGCTGCGCCGGGAGCAACGCCAAAATACGGCCCAGTTCCTCCCCAAAGCCCATGTCGAGCAGGCGGTCGGCCTCGTCCAGCACCAGCGTGGTCACCGATTCAAGACTCAGCGCGTTATGCTCAATCAGGTCCAGCAGCCGTCCCGGCGTGGCCACCATGATGTCGGCGCCACCGCGCAGGTTCATCATTTGCGGGTTGATGGACACGCCGCCAAACACCACCGCCACCTTGACGCGCTGCGGCAGGTGCTTGGCCAGGCTGACCAGCGATTCGCCCACCTGGACCGCCAGCTCGCGCGTCGGCACCAGTACCAGCCCACGCACGCGCCGCCCCGATGCGGTCGGTGTTTCGGCCAGTTGCTGCAGCATGGGCAGCGCAAATGCAGCCGTTTTACCCGAGCCGGTCTGGGCCGAGGCGAGTACATCGCGCCCCTGCAAAATCGCCGGAATGGCTTCGGCCTGAATTGCTGTTGGCGCGCTGTAGCCTTTCTCTGCAAGGGCTTGCAACAGGGCGGGCAGCAAGGCGGACGAAAAACCCAGTGATGAAAATGGCATGAGCGAGGGCTTCAAGGAAAAGTGGAGGGCGGCTAGCGGCCAGGCTATTGGCGCCGGCATGGGGCGGCGGGCGAATCGCGTGCGCGCAAAGTGAGGTGCCTGTGCGCTGCAACCCTAAGCCGTCATTTTAAGCGCTTGTATTTGTCTTGTATTTGGGTGGAAGCCCCCCAGTTTCAAAGCATGAACAACGCCAAAGCTTTCCCCAACACCGTAAGCCTGACCGTGACCCACGTGCTGGCCGAGTTGCTTGAACGGCTGGAGCACAGCGCCCAGCCGGTCGGGGCCGAGCAATACCGCTCGGTGGTGCTGCATCTGGTCAATGAACTCCATGAGGTGGAGTCCAACACCGAGTTGCATGCCCTGCTCGACACGCACCCAGCCGCCGCCGAGGTCTACGAAAACGTCAACTACCAGTACGCGGGCCTGTGCCGCTCGCCGCTGGACCCTGGGCTTGCGGCTGAGCAACAAGCCCGCCAAGCCATAGCGCGCGCGATGCGCCAACCCCTGCAAGGATAAATAATGCCCACGACTGAAGCCCTGCATATTGTGTGTCCGCACTGCCACACTACCAACCGCGTCAAGCGTGCGGACCTGGCCAATGCGCCTGACTGCGGCAGCTGCCACCAGGCGCTGTTCACCGGTCACCCGACTGAACTGAACGAAGCCGCGTTTGACCGCCATATCGGTCGCAACCAGATTCCGGTGCTGGTTGACTTTTGGGCGCCGTGGTGCGGCCCTTGCAAGCAGATGGCGCCCGCCTATGCACAGGCCGCGGCGCAGCTGGAGCCTGGCGTTCGCGTGGTCAAGGTCAATACCGAAGAAGCCCAAAACTTGGGCGCGCGGTTCAATATTCGCAGCATTCCGACGCTGGCGTTGTTTGTCAACGGCCGCGAAGTGGCGCGCCAGCCCGGCGCGATGGGCGCTGCGGATATCGTGCGCTGGACCCGTTCGCATCTGAACTGAAGACTTCACCGGATAGTTCTTCGTCCGGCCCTTGAGGGCATCAACGCGCCAGCGTTCGGTGAGCGCTGCCGCCCATCCAGCGGCGCGCTGGTGCTTGCTGACTACAATCCGGTAATGCACCAGCCCTGCCGCCCACAGTCCCTCACCCCGGTCAGTTACCCGGGAAGCGGGTTGGCGCGCGGCTACTTTTTCTCAGTCACGCCGCCATAGCGTGCCGTTTCGGGCGTCATGCGCCCCGACCTTCACCGAGCCGGCCAGCCTTTTTTGGGCTGCAGCGTTCATCCGATTTTCCCATCGACTCACGGCCGCCCGCGCACGCCTGGCGCCGCCCTTATCCCTTGAAAACAATTTATTCATCCATTCGCCAGGACTGGTTCTCCAACGTCCGGGGCGACTTGCTTGCTGGCCTCGTTGTGGCGCTTGCCCTGATTCCCGAGGCCATCGCTTTTTCCATCATTGCCGGTGTTGACCCCAAGGTTGGCTTGTACGCATCCTTCAGCATTGCCGTGATCATTGCCTTCACGGGCGGGCGGCCCGGCATGATTTCGGCGGCCACTGGCGCCATGGCGCTGGTCATGGTCACCCTGGTCAAGGACCACGGCTTGCAATACCTGCTGGCCGCCACGGTGCTGACCGGCGTGCTGCAGATCGCCGCAGGCTTTCTCAAACTCGGTGTGCTGATGCGCTTTGTCTCGCGCTCGGTCATCACCGGTTTTGTCAACGCGCTGGCCATCCTGATCTTTATGGCGCAGTTGCCGGAGCTGACGAATGTCAGCTGGGTCATCTACGCCATGAGCGCCGCCGGCCTGGTCATTATTTACGGTTTTCCGTACCTCACCAGGGCGGTGCCTTCGCCGCTGATCACCATCGTGGTGCTGACCGGCGTGGCTATGGCGCTCAAGCTGGACATACGCACCGTGGGCGACATGGGTGCGTTGCCTGACAGGCTGCCGATTTTCCTGCTGCCCGACCTGCCGCTGAACCTGGAAACGCTCAAAATCATCCTGCCGTACTCGGCCACGCTGGCCGTGGTGGGGCTGCTGGAGTCGATGATGACGGCCTCCATCGTGGATGAGCTGACCGACACGCCGAGCAACAAGAACCGCGAATGCGTGGGGCAGGGCGTGGCCAACATCGCCACCGGCTTTATCGGCGGCATGGCCGGTTGCGCCATGATCGGACAGTCGGTGATCAACGTGAAATCGGGCGGCCGTGGCCGGCTGTCGACCTTGGTCGCTGGGGTATTTTTGCTGCTGATGGTGGTGTTTGCCGGCGACTGGGTCGCGCGCATCCCCATGGCCGCACTGGTGGCGGTGATGATCATGGTCAGCATCGGCACCTTCAGCTGGAGCTCGATTCGCAACCTGCGCGCGCATCCGCCCACCTCGTCCATCGTGATGATCGCCACCGTCATCGTCACTGTGTCCACCCATGATCTGGCCAAGGGCGTGTTTGTCGGCGTGCTGCTGTCGGGCATCTTTTTTGCCCACAAGGTGGGGCGCTTTTTGCGCATTGACCGCAGCAGCGAGGACGACGGCCGGGTGCGCGTCTTTAGCGTGGTGGGCCAGGTGTTTTTTGCGTCGTCGCAGGCGTTTATCGCGGCGTTTGACTTCAGGGAAGCCGTGCAGCGGGTGCGCATCGACGTGAGCCGGGCGCACTTCTGGGACATCACCGCCATCAGCGCGCTCGACACGGTGGTGCTCAAACTCAAGCGCGATGGCACCGAGGTCGAGGTGGTCGGGCTGAACGAGGCCAGCACCACGCTGGTGGACCGTTTTGGCGTCCATGACAAGCCCGGCGCTGTCGAACAAGTCCTGCATTGAAACCCAAAGGAGACACCATGAACAAGGTTTATGCCTGCATTGACGGATTGGCTAATTCGGCATCCGTGATCGACTGGGCCGCCTGGTCCGCGCTGCGCCTGGATGCGCCGCTGGAACTGCTGCATGTGCTGGAACGCAGCCCGGTCCCCCCGCTGATCACCGACTACAGCGGTGCCATTGGGCTGGGCGCGCAGGAAGCGCTGCTGATTGAATTGAGCGAACTTGATGCCCAGCGCTGCAAGCTGGCGCAGGAAGCCGGCCGGCAGCTGATGGCCGAGGCCCGGCTGCGCGCAGCGGCTGCGGGGGTGGAACGGCTGGATGCACGGCTGCGCCATGGCGAGCTGCTCGACAGCGTGCTGGAGATGGAGCCCGACGCCCGCCTGTTCGTGATGGGTGAGCATTACCATGCCAGCGGGTCTTCGAAGATTCACCTCGACCACCATGTCGAGCGCGTGATACGTGCGGTGAAACGCCCGGTGCTGGTGGCGACTGGCGCGCTGTTTGAGGCGCCCACGCGGTTTGTCATCGCCTTTGACGGTAGCCCGACCGGGCGCAAAACCATCGACACGGTGGCGCGCAGCCCGATGCTCAAGGGCCTGCCGGTGGTAGTGGCCATGGCCGGTGCCGATACCGCGCTGGCGCGCCAGCAGCTGGAAGACGCACGGTTGGTGCTGGCTGCGGCCGGGTTTGATGCGTCGGTGGAATGCTTGCCCGGCGAGCCGGAAGAGGTGCTGCCGGCCTTCGTCAAGGCGCAGGGCGCTTCGCTGCTGGTGATGGGTGCTTACGGCCATTCGCGCATTCGTCAGCTGATTGTCGGCAGCACCATGACGACGCTGCTGCGGCTTAGCGAGGTGCCGGTGCTGATTCTGCGATAAGGCGGGCGCCGGGTTCAGGCCGGCGGCGGCGCGACCGGCGTGTCATGGTCCAGGTCGGGCCGCCGCCACGGGTCCACATGCGTCATGAGGTTGAGCACGCGGTGCCGCTGCAGCACGCGCTGCCGGGCTTCCACGGCGATGTCGTGGCCGGCCTCGACCGTGATGTCGGCATCGACCTCGATGTGCGCGTCCACCACAATCATGTCGCCCATCTTGCGCGTGCGCACGTCGTGCACGTCGCTGACGCCCGGCGTGTCCATCAGCGTGCGGCGAATCGCCTCGACTTCTTCGTCGTTGGCCGAGCGGTCCATCAGGTCGTGCAGCGCGTCCCAGCCAAAACTCCAGCCCATTTTGGCCACCATGAAGCCGACGATCAGCGCGGCAATCGGGTCCAGGATCGGGTAGCCCGCGAGGTTGCCGATGATGCCCAGGCCCACCACCAGCGATGACGCCGCGTCCGAGCGGGCATGCCAGGCATTGGCCACCAGCATGCTCGACTTCACGCGTTTGGCCACCGTCAGCATGTAGCGAAACAGCAATTCCTTGGCGACCAAGGCCACGCCCACCACCCACAGCGCAGTGATGTGGACTTTCTCGACGCTGTCGGGCGCCTGCAGCTTCAAGACTGCCGACCACAGCATGCCGACGCCGACCGCCAGCAGCAGCACGCCCAGCGCCAGCGAGGCGGCATTTTCAAAGCGCTGATGGCCGTAGGGGTGGCCTTCATCCGCATCTTTTTTGCTGTGGTGGCTGGCAAACAGCACCACAAAGTCTGCAATCAGGTCTGACAGCGAGTGGATGCCGTCCGCAATCAGGCCTTGCGATTTGCTCAGGATGCCGGCGCTGATCTGGGCAATGGTCAGGACGATGTTGACCCCCACGCTGACCCAGGTACTGCGTGATGCCGCCGCCGCGCGCTGGGCCAGGCTGTGTTGGGTGTCTTCGGGGTCATCGGCGAGGGCGTTGAAATTCATGGGTGGTTCTGGAAATTGGACGGAGTAAGGAGTGCGCCTGAGCGCCGGCATGAATTATCGGTCTGACGCTGATGAATGGCGGCATCTTGGAGGGCATGCCGTCTGGCTTAAGAAATTGCTAAGGACCCGGCAGCATCATCAAGGCAACCACAAACAGGCCTCATCATGAATCTATCGCTTATTCGCCAAACCTTGCTCGCCGCTGCAGCGCTGGCTGGTGCCGTGCTGTTGCCTGCCGCCCACGCGGCCACGCCCGCCGAAATGCTTGCGGGCTACACCGCCCAGGCCGGCGCACCCGCCGTACCGGCGCGCGGGCAGCAACTGTTCACCACCCGCCATGGCGGTGAATGGAGTTGCGCATCGTGCCTGGCGCGGTGCCTACCCGCGCCGAAAAGCACGCCTCCACCGGCAAGTCGATCGCCCCCTTGGCGCCGGGCTTTAGCCCCGAGCGCTTTACCGATGTGGCCAAGACCGAAAAGTGGTTTCGCCGCAATTGCAACGACGTGATGAAGCGCGAATGCTCGGCGGCCGAGAAGGCCGATGTGCTGAGCTGGCTGATGACGCTCAAGCCGTGAGCATCCGAAATTCATTCACGCCACCAGAGGAGCCAGCCATGTCATTTCAACCTCATTTCACCGTGCCCCGGGTTCTGTTCGGCTTGCTGGCCGCCCTGGGCATCAGCCACGCGGCCCAGGCCGACGGCGACAAGCGCATGGTGCCCTTGCTGCCCAAATACCAGCAGGAATGCGCCGCCTGCCATGTGGCCTACCCGCCCGGCATGCTGCCAGGCGGGTCCTGGAAGCGCCTGATGGCCAACCTGCCCCAGCACTACGGCACCGACGCGTCGCTGGACCCGGCAGCGGTGAAGGAACTGGGCGCCTGGCTGAACGCCAACGCCGGCACCTACAAGCGCGTGCGCGAAGAGCCGCCGCAAGACCGCATCACCCGCTCGGCGTGGTTTATTCGCAAGCATGACGAGGTTAGCGCCGCGACCTGGAAGCTGCCCGCCGTCAAGAGTGCCGCCAACTGCGCGGCCTGCCACACCCGCGCCGACAAAGGCGACTTCAGCGAAGACAACGTTCGCATTCCCAAGTGAGAAAGCCATGACGACCCCTACCTTTTTTTCCCCTGAAATATCGGCCAGTCCCACTGGCGTGCAAACCCAGGCGTTGCGGCCCGCGAGCCGGCGTATCGTGGACGCCACCACGCGTATGCTCCACTGGCTGATGGCGCTGAGCTTTACCGGCGCCTATCTCACCGCCGACGGCGAACGCTGGCGGCTGGTGCACGTCACGCTGGGCTACACCCTGGCCGGGCTGCTGGTGGCCCGCGTGTTGTGGGGCTTGCTGGGGCCGCGCCATGCCCGGCTGTCGGTGCTGCAGCGTAAATTGCAGGGCTTGCCGGCGTGGCTGAAGTCGCTGCCCGCCGTCCGCTCGCAGGGCACGCTGCAGCCCGCCTGGCGCCAGGGGCAGAATTTACTGATGGCCCTGGCGGTGGCGCTGATCTTGATGCTGGTCATTCCGCTGACGCTCAGCGGCTATGCCGTCTGGGACGAGTGGGGCGGTGAGTGGCTTGAAGACGTTCATGAGTTTTTCGGCAACACGATGCTCGTCGTGGTGCTGGCGCACATCGGGCTGATTGCCTTTTTGAGCCTGCTGCGCCGCAAAAACCAGGCCCTGCCGATGCTGACCGGCCGCGTCGCGGGCAACGGTCCCGACCTGGCCAAGCGCAACCACGGCATTCTTGCGGCGCTGGTGCTGGCCTGTGTGCTGGCGTTCTGGGCCTGGCAGTGGCGCGAAGCACCGCAAGGCGCGGTGGCCCTTGATGCGGTCGCGGCCGATAATCACCGCAACAACGACCGCGACTAAGAGAGGCTTCACCCATGCGCATTCTGCTTGCCGAAGACGACGCCCTGCTCGGGGACGGCCTGCGCGCCGGGCTCCGGCAGTTGGGTTTTCTGGTCGACTGGGTGCGTGACGGCGAGGCGGCAGAGCGTGAGTTGCGGGCGCAGCCCTACGAAGCGGCCGTGCTTGACCTCGGCTTGCCCCGCAAGGACGGGCTTGATGTGCTGGCGGCCATTCGCCGCGCGGGTATTGCCACGCCGGTGCTGGTCCTGACCGCGCGGGACGCCATACCGGACCGCATACGCGGGCTGGATGCGGGTGCCGACGACTATGTGCTCAAGCCGGTAGACCTGCATGAGCTGGCGGCACGCTTGCGGGCGCTGGTTCGCCGCGCGCACGGCCAGCCGCAAGAGTGCCTGAGCGCGCAGGACGTGGTGCTGGACCCGGCGGCCCGCTCGGTGCGCCAGGGCGGCGAGACGGTCACGCTGTCGACCCGGGAGTTTGATCTGCTACAGGCCTTCATGCTCAGCGCCAACCGCGTGTTGTCGCGCGAGCAGCTTGAGCAGCAACTCTACAGTTGGGGCCAGGAGGTGGACAGTAACGCCATAGAGGTGCACATCCACAATTTGCGCCGCAAGCTGGGCACGGCATTGATCCACACGGTGCGCGGCGTCGGCTACATGCTGGTGCGTGACACGCCTAAATCATGATCAGGTCACCCCGTTCGCTGCAAGGGCGCTTGCTGGTGATGGTGCTCGCCGTGGTGGTGAGCGTCTGGCTGGTTACGGCGGTGGTGACCTGGTATGACGTGCGCCACGAACTGGATGAGCTGCTGGACGGCCACCTTGCGCAGGCGGCTGCGCTACTGGTGGTGCAACAGGCGAAGGAAGTTGAAGACGACCATGGCGGCATCAATGCGCCCACGCTGCACCGCTATGCGCCCAAGGTGGCTTTCCAGGTTTTTCATGAAGGCCGGCTGGCGCTGCGCTCGGCCAATGCGCCGATTGAGGCGATGATCGCGTCGGACCAGCGCTTCAAAAGCGGTTTCAAGACGGTGCAGATCAAGCGCGAGGCATGGCGCGTTTTTGCAGCCTATGGCGCAGAGCGCGACGTGCAGGTGTACGTGGGCGAGCAGACGAGTTCCCGGAAATCCATTTTGTGGGCCGTGTTGCGCAGCACCTTGTGGCCAATGGCCATGGCGCTGCCCCTGCTGGCGGTGGCGCTGTGGTGGGCCGTGTACCGCGGCGTGGCGCCCATTCGCCAGTTGGGGCATGACCTGGCTGCGCGCCAGGCCTTGTCGCTGAACCCGCTCAGACTGGACGACGGACCCTCGGAAATGGTGCCCATGGTGGATGCGCTGAACGGCCTGTTCGAGCGTATCGGCTCGCTCCTGGCGTCTGAACGCCGCTTCACGGCCGATGCCGCGCATGAATTACGCACGCCCATTGCTGCCATCCGCATGCAGGCCCAGGTGGCGCTGGGCGAGGCCGACTCTGCCCGTCGGCAGCATGCGCTGCTGGCCACGCTGGACGGTTGCGACCGCGCCACGCGGCTGGTGGAACAGTTGCTGACGCTGTCCCGGCTGGAGGCTGCCGCGTTGCCGGCCATGGCTGCGGTAGACCTCAGTGCGTTGGCCCGGCAGGTCGTGGCCGACCTGGCAGCGAAAGCGATCGGGAAAAAACAAACCCTGGAGTTCGAGGCCGCAGGGCACTGCCGCATTCCCGGCAACGAAATACTGCTGGGCGTGCTGGTGCGCAATCTGGTGGACAACGCGGTGCGCTACAGCCCGCTTTCTGCGTGCATCAAGGTGGCCGTTGAACAGCAAAAAGGACAGGTGGTATTGACGGTGCAAGACAGCGGGCCGGGCCTGGCCGAGGCCGAGCGCCAGCGGCTTGGCGAGCGTTTTTTCAGGGCGCTGGGCAGTCTTGAAAGCGGCAGCGGCCTGGGCTGGTCCATTGTGCGGCGCATTGCAGCGGTGCACCAGATGGAGGTGCGGGTCGCGCCTTCGACGGAGTTGGGCGGCCTGGCCGTTCGCGTGACGGCGCAGGCGGACAGCGCCGCCGCATGATGTGTCGTCTGGCTAAAGCGCTTTAAAACGCTTGCCGGATGTCGCCGGGAATGAGCGGCACGCCCTCGATGTCGATGGCCGGCAGCCAGCCCCGCATCTCACGCTCGCGCGCCTTGCGCAGCGACTGGGCCAAGCGCGCCATGTCGCCGGCCCAGACATCAATCAGATCGTCGATGGACACAATGCCGAGCAGCTCCTGCGCGGGCCCGGTCACCAGCAGGCGGCGCACGCCTTCACCTTCCATGGCGGCGATGGCATCGGACAGCGTGGCGTCGTAGGCGACGGCCACCATCCGGCCACTGATCAGCGTGCCCACGCTCACGCTGGCGCCGTCGCGCCCACGCGCCAGCACTTCAATCGCAAGGTCCCGATCCGTCACGACGCCCAGCGCGGCGAGGCCTTCGGGGCCGGTGCCGGTCACCACGAGTGCGCCGACATGCTCATCGCGCATGCGCTGCGCGGCCTGATGCAGGTTCATGTCCTGGTCAATGGTGACGGCCTCACGCTTGCAGAGGGATCCGATGTTCATGGGGTTCTCCTTGGGTTGGTTTTTTTCACTGAATGCCTGGGGTTGCAGGCGCTTGCTCTGCGACCGCCGTGTGGCCGGGCATGCCCGCGCTGCGGCTCATGGTGCGGTCCAGCAGCGGCCTTAGCGCCTGCAGCGTGCGGGTGTTGAGCACGTCCTGCGGCTCCAGCCAGCCGCGCCTTGCCTGGCCGACGCCGAAGCTGAGATTGTTGAGTTCCAGGGTGCTGTGCGCATCGGAGGCAATGCTGACCAGCACCCCTTCGTCCCTGGCCATGCGGCAGGCCAGATCGGTCAGGTCCAACCGGGCCGGATGGGCGTTGAGTTCCAGGAAACAGCCACGCTCGCGGGCCTTGCGGATCATGCGCGGCAGGTCGATGTCGCAGGCGGGTCGTTCGTCAATCAGCCGCCCCGTAGGGTGGGCCAGGATGCTGAAACAGGGGTGCTCCATGGCGCGCAGCAGCCGCTCGGTCTGCCGGTCGCGGGGCAGGTCGAAGCGCTGGTGCACGGCGCCCACCACCAGGTCCAGCCGCTGCAGCAGCGCATGGGGCAGCGCCAGCGAGCCGTCTTCCAGGATCTCGACTTCCACGCCTTTGAGCAGCACCATGCCGCTGAGGCTGGCGTTGAGCGCGTCAATGCGGTCGATCTGGCGTGCGAGCCGGTCGGCGTCCAGGCCGTGCACCACGGCGATGCGCTGCGCGTGGTCGGTGATGGCCAGGTACTGCAGCCCGCGCGCCCGGGCAGCTTCGGCCATGGCCTCCAGGCTGTCCCGGCCGTCGCTGTCCCGGGTATGCGCATGCAGGTCGCCGCGCAGGTCGGGCAATTGCACCAGCGCGGGCAGTCGGTGCGACCGCGCGGCGTCGATTTCGCCGCGGTCCTCGCGCAGCTCGGGCGCGATGAAAGCCAAGCCCAGGGCCTGGTAAACCGATGCTTCCGTGTCGCCCGCAATGCGCTCGTCGCCCCGGTAGACGCCGTACTCGTTGAGTTTCAAGCCGGCGTCCTGGGCCAGTTTTCGCAATGCGATGTTGTGCGCTTTCGAGCCGGTGAAGTAAAGCCACGCAGACCCGAAGCTGGCCGGCGCCACGGCGCGCAGGTCAACCTGCAACCCGTTTTTGAGCACCACGCTGGCCCGGGTGCGGCCCCTGGAGAGCACCTGGCCCACGTCGGGGCTGCCTGTAAAGCGCTCCATCACGGGGCTGCCGCGCCGCGTGCTCACCAGCAAGTCCAGGTCGCCCACGGTTTCACGTTGGCGCCGCAGGCTGCCAGCGGCCACAGCTTGCTGCACACCCGGCACCGCCGCCAGTTCCGCCAGCAGTGCCTGGGCCACCTGAGCCGCCATGATCAGCTTGAAGCGGTGGCCTTCCTGAAAGCGCGCAGCCGTGGCCTGCAAGAGGCTCTGCTCGGTTTTGGGTCCGAATCCATGCACTGCGCGCACCTGGCCCTGCAGGGCAGCGTGGTGCAACTGCTCCATCGTCTGGATGCCCAGTTCCTGATGCAGCGCACGCACTCGCTTGGGGCCAAGGCCCGGAATCCTGAGCAGTTCCGTGATGGCTGGCGGCAGTTCCTGGCGCAGGCGTTCCAGTTGCGCGCAGGTGCCGGTGGTTACGACTTCCCTGATTTTTCCGGCCAGGTCCGGGCCTATGCCCGGGAGCTTGTCAAGGTCCTCGCCCTGGTCCAGCAGTGTTTTGACGCTGCGGCCCAGTTCACTGAGCATGCGCGCAGCGTTGCGGTAAGCCCGCACGCGAAAGACGTTGGCGCCTTGCACCTCCAGCAGATCCGCTATTTCGTTGAAGACGGCGGCAACGTCCGCGTTGACGATGGGCATGAGCGGCCTGGCTTTGTCGAGAGGTGCGCCCGCGCGCTAGACGGCTTGCGGCGACCAGATGGCCGGTCGCACCACGGCAGGCGATTCTTCGGCTTTTTGCACGGCATTGCCAAAGGCCTGCAGCCAGCCGGCGCAGCTGCCGTCCTGAACTTCGCGCGAGGTGAAGGCGGTGCTTAGCAGCGGTGCGCGGCCCAGCAACTGCCCGATTTCTGCAACCGCGTTCGGCGCACCGCTGTTCCCCATTACCGATACCACGGCGACATCGGGCAGTTCGTCGCGCATCCGGACCACAAAACTGCGCATGGGGCCCGCCAGGCGATAGGCCCAGATGGGCGACACCAGCACCACGGCATCGAACTGCGCAGGGGGTGGGCCGTCATAGTGGATGGGCGGGCGCCGGTGCAGCCAGGCGTCGAGCAGGCAGCGCGCAATGCCGCTCAATCCGCTGCGTGGACGGCTGTCGCTGATTTCGGCCATGGGCCAGCCTTGCTGGCTGCACAGCAACTGCGCCAGCTGGCGACAATGGCCTGTATAGGAGTACGTCACCACCAGAACCTCGCTCATTTTTCTGCCTCCATTGGGGGTTTTAACGATTCACTTTAGGGGCTGCCATCCCTGCCTGGTTGCGCTGGATCAAGTGGCCGCACGGTTGGGCTCTGATTGGCCATGACGGTGACAAGGCGAGCCCCCAACGCGAGGCCAGGTGGGCTTAGACTGCAGCCATGAACCTCACGATGGCTTCCCAGCAACCGCAAATGTTCACCCTGGTTGACGCCTTGCGCGATCGCCTGCAGGCCGATACCGGGCAGCCGGTGGAACTCCAGGAAACGCACATTTCCTGGGTGTTGCTCACGGACCGCCTGGCCTACAAGCTGAAAAAGCCGCTTCGCCTGCCTTTTGTGGACTTCAGCACGCTGGCGCTGCGCAAGCATTTTTGCGAGGAGGAGGTGCGTCTGAACCGGCGCCTGGCCCCGTCGCTTTACCTGGGCGTGGTGACTGTGTGTGGCACGGTGCAGGCGCCGTACATCGGTACAGCTGGCGGCCCCGGGGACGCGGGTACGCCCATTGACTACGCTGTTTGCATGCGGCGCTTCGCGCCTGGCGCGCTGCTGAGCGAGCAGCTGGCGGCAGGCACGCTGCTGCCCGTGCACCTTGAACGCCTGGCCCAGCGTCTGGCCGACTTTTATCGGGACGCTTCAGTCGCCCCGCCTGCGCCCCCGGACGCCGCCGCGCTGCAGGCCGTGCAGCCTGCTCTTGACGTGCTGGCGCAATTGCAAACCGGGGGCGATTCCCCTTTCTTCAAGGAGGTGAGCGCCTGGGTCCATGCGCAAATGCCGGCTCTGCAAAAGGCCTGGTCAGCGCGGCGCCAGTCGGGTTCGGTGCGCGAGTGCCATGGAGATCTGCATCTGGCCAATGCCGTGCTGATCAATGACGAGGTCACCGCTTTTGACTGCCTTGAATTCGATCCCGCCTTGCGCTGGATCGATGTGATGAGCGACGTCGCCTTTTTGACCATGGACCTGAAGGCGCACGGCCGCAGCGACTTGGCCTATGGTTTTTTAGATGCCTACCTGCAGCGCAGCGGCGACTATGCGGGCGTGCAGGTGCTGCGGTTTTACGAGGTGTATCGGGCCTTGGTGCGGGCGCTGGTGGCGCAAGTTCGTGGCCAGGTGACGGGAACCGTGTCGCCACCCGCCAGCCCCGACTACCTGGCCTGTGCACGGCAACTGGCGCTGACAGCAGGCGGCCCGGCGCGACTGCTGATTACGCATGGCTTGTCGGGCTCGGGTAAATCTACGGTCGCAGGGCAATTGCTGACGGTGGCCGGCGCCATTCGCTTGCGCTCGGACGTGGAGCGCAAGCGCTTGTTTGGGCTTGACGCGCTGCAGCGCTCGGTCGGGCTTGATCTGGACATCTACACGCCAGAGGCGAGCCGGCTTACCTTTGATCGTCTGAGGGCCTGTGCACGCACCGCCTTGCTGGCCGGCTATCCGGTCATTGTCGATGCCGCTTTTTTAAAACGTGCCGAGCGCCGTGCATTTCAGGCGCTGGCCGCCGAGCTGGGCGTGCCCTTTACGCTGTTGCATTGCCACGCCAGCCAGGCGCAGTTGCGCCAGCGCCTGGCCGCCCGTCAGCGGCGTGGCAACGATGCCTCCGAGGCCGACGTGAAGGTGCTCGATCACCAAGTCGCCGACCAGGAGTCGCTCGATGATGACGAGCGCGCCATGGCGCTGGAACTCGTCACCGACGACGCAGTGGATATCGCCGCGTTGCGGGCGAGCTGGCTTTTGCAGGTGTGAAGTCGGCCTGTCTGCGTTGGCCAGCAGCTGCTAACGCCACACTATTGACGCAGATCAAGCTGTTTCCCGGGCGAAAAGAACATCCTTGCAGGCATGAACACCTCAACTCAAAACTCCTTCACGCCCCTGCGCGTCTGGTTGCTTGCGCGCGAGGCCGAACTGGTGGCTGAAATCGGCGCGGCGCGGGAAGCCGACATCGAAGCTGCAACCGCTTCCGGCGTTGCGGCCACGGACGTCAACGATCTGGAAGACCAGGCGAGCAAACGCGAGCGCACGACGCTGCAAGATGCCGAGGTGCGGCGCGACCGCGCGGAGCTTTCCGATGTCCGTGCCGCGCTGGCCCGGTGGAACGATGGAACTTTCGGCACCTGCATTGACTGCGCCCAGCCCATAGATTTCCAGCGCCTGTCCGCCACGCCGTCGGCGGCGCGCTGTATTGCGTGCCAGACGCGGTTCGAGTCGACGCGGTCCTGACCTGGCCGCTCCAGCCGCCGGTTGTCCGGCAGGCAGGAGGGCCGTGCTCAAAGTTCAACGGTCATTTTATTTTCCACGCTCGCAACGCCTGGCGCTGCCCAGGCCGCTCCCTGGATTGCCCTGTACTCTGCCCACGAGTGAACCTTGCCATGCAATGAGACGCGGGAGCCGTCGACCTTGATTTCCAGCCTTTTGGCTTCCCGTTCTGCTTGCCGCACCAGCGCATCGGTGATGTTTCTTTCAATATCGCTGGGCGCGATTTTGGGTTTGACCTTGACCAGATTGGTAACGCCCACGACACCGTAGAGATCGCGTACCGCGCGCTCGGCGGCCTTGCGTTGGTAGTCCCATTCCACTTCACCATTCAGGGTGATCCAGCCGCTCTCCACCTTGGGCTGTATGCAGTTGTCCGGCACTACGACGTTCCAGTCGAGTGCGCGTTGCACCGCCGCGGCGATGTCGGAGTCGCTCCGCTTGAATGACGGGGCGAGCCGCACCTCGATTTCGACCGCCAGCGCTTTCACGCCGCTGACCCGTCGCACGGCCCGCTCGGCGGCATACTTTTCCGCGAAGTTCGTGAGGTGGCCAGTCAGGGTCACCACGCCATCCTTGACGATCACGCCGACGTCGGTGGCGTTAACGGCTGGGTCCCAGGCCAGCTCGGCAAGGACGTCTTTCTGGAGTTGAGCATCTGTTTTCATGAGTCTCCCTTTCGTGGAAATGTGGCGGTACGCATCACTTGACGCATTGAAAGCCGCCGACATGGCGGCTTTCAAAATTCCGCAGACTTGACTTTAGAAAGGGCTGTGCCCTGCGGCGTTGCGCTGGATCAAACGCGGGCACCGCATCGCATGTTGTTTGATCAGCATCCGATGGCAGCGCGGAAACAGCGCGTAAATCACGTTTCATTGCGGGCTGCCGGTCGTCTTGACAGCGATTTGCTTGATCCAGCGCAAGCGCGGCTTGGATGTCAGGCGTATTTTCGAAGAACCTGATCTACACAAGGGAGATGGCTATGAAAAGCGTATGGATGGCGGTCACTTCGGCCTGTTTGCTGGCGGTGTCTGGTTGCTCCCAGCCTTATGGTGCGGGCATGGGCATGGGCATGGGCATGGGCATG
>JAUSDK010000096.1 GCA_030650875.1 Polaromonas sp. | reverse complement strand
GCCGGGCGTGCCGACCGAACGGCCGCCGACCACGCCGTCATAAAACGCCATCGGCTTGCCGTCAGCGCCCATGAACAGTTGTTCGCTGGCCGCAGCGGGGGCGGTTTCGCGGCCATCAAAGGCTTGCACCGTGCTGCCCTGGGCATGCAGCAAAAACGCGCCGCCGCCAATGCCGCTGGACTGCGGCTCCACCAGCGCCAGCACCATTTGCACCGCAATGGCGGCGTCCAGCGCGGAGCCGCCGGCTTTGAGCACCTGGTAGCCCGCGTCGGTGGCCAGCGGGTTGGCGGCCGCAACGGCAAACCGGGTCGTAGCCCAGCCCGGTTTGGGGCTGTAGCCCGACGAGCCTTCGGGCTGCGCCGGGGCGGTGTAGCTGAAAGCCGGGCCTGTCGGTGGAGCGAAGCCGGCGCAAGCCGCCAGCAGGGACACGACGGCGGCGACGGCGGCGATGCGGGGGAGCGTGCGGTTCATGCGGACTCTTCCTGAAAAGGGGTGACAGTTCGGGGAAATCCCAGTATCACATGAACGCGGTGGCGCAATGTCTTTTGTCCGGCGTTTACGGCTCTAGCCCAATCAGGATTGGCGTCAGTAGCTATTAAAAAAAGAGCAAAAAAACCCGCCTGCAAAGGTCGGGGCTCGGTTTTAGCGATGCTGCCAGTTTTTAGCGCGGTGCCAGGCGGATCGCGCCGTCCAGGCGGATCACTTCGCCGTTGAGCATGTCGTTTTCAATGATGTGCCTGGCCAGCTTGGCGTAGTCCAGCGGCGTGCCCAGGCGCGACGGGAAGGGCACGCTGGCGGCCAGCGAGTCCTGTACTTCCTGGGGCATGCCAAACATCATGGGCGTGCCGAAGATGCCGGGGGCGATCGTCATGTTGCGGATGCCGTTGCGCGCCAAGTCGCGGGCAATCGGCAGCGTCATGCCGACCACGCCGCCCTTGGAGGCGCTGTAGGCGGCCTGGCCGATCTGGCCGTCGTAGGCCGCCACGGACGCGGTGGAAATCAGCACGCCGCGCTCGCCGGTGGCTTCGGGCTCGTT
>JAUSDK010000095.1 GCA_030650875.1 Polaromonas sp. | reverse complement strand
GGCTGCGGGCACGGGCATCAGCGCCGGTGCCATGGCGGCCACCGCCAGCACATCGACGCCGATGATGCGCAGCGCGACGCGTTGGCCGTCAGCCAGCGCGGCGTAGGTGCCCAGTTCCAGCACCGGGCTGGCCAGCGCCACCTGCGGGTGCGTGGCTACGCGCGCATAAACGGCTTCGTCAAAACTGCCCTGCACGGCGCGCAGTTCCAGGTCGGGCTGGCCGTTCACGGCGCGCACCGCCTGTGAAAACTCGGCCAGCGCCGACGCATTGATCAGGTGTACTGAAAACGCCAGCGCCACGCCCAGCATCACGGCCACCACGGCGGCGGCATTGCGCCATTTGTGGTGCAGCAGTTCCTGCCAGGAGAAGGTTTTGAGCAGGCGGATCATCAGGAGGAGGGCTTTCGGGTTGGCGGCAGGCGCACTGAAGTTTATGCGGTAAGCCGGGCGTGTTCAGGCTGCGGGGTTTGTCTGGCCGCGTTGACAAATCGCAAGCCGTTTTCCGGGGTGCGCTACAGAATGGATTCATTCGCTATTCAGGAGATCAGCATGCAGATTCCGGTCCACATTCAATTTCGCGGCATGGAGCCTTCCGATGCGCTGGAGGCCAGCGCGCGCGCGCACGCCGACAAGCTTGAAGCATTTGCCCCCGACATCATGACCTGCCGCGTCGCGATTGAGCTGGAGCAAAAACACAAGCACCAGGGGCGCCCCTACGGTGTGCACATCGACCTCACACTGCCGGGCCACGAACTGGTGGTCAACCGGGTTCAGGACGAGGACGTGTATGTGGCCTTGCGCGATGCGTTCGACAACATGAAACGCCAGCTGGAAGACGTGGTGCGCCAGCGCAGGGGACAGGAAAAGCTGCATGCGCAGCCCCTGCATGGCGAGCTGGTGCGGCTGGACGGCGACGGCGGCTTTGGCTTTATCCGCACGCCCAATGGCGACGAGTACTACTTTGGCCGCGACAACGTGGCCGGCACGCCGTTTGAAAACCTGCAGACCGGCAGCGCCGTGCAGTTCATTCCCGAGGTGGGCGGCGAAGGCCTGCAGGCCAGGCGTGTGAGCCTGGGCAAGCACGGCATGGGCTGAACAGGTATGGGTTAGCCACGCAGAATATGTCACAAAAAAACAGGGAGAACACCATGGGTGAACGTTTAACGGCCGGTGAAAT
>JAUSDK010000078.1 GCA_030650875.1 Polaromonas sp. | reverse complement strand
CGTCCGGCCGTTCAGCCTTTCACGAAAGCGCACGGGCCCAGGTGGCGGGCGCGGCGACCTATGTCGATGACATCCCGGAAATCCGGGGCACGCTGTATGCCGCGCCCATTCTTTCGACCGTGGCGCACGGCCGGCTGCTGGACGTGGACGCGGCTGCGGCGCTGGCGATGCCCGGCGTGCGCACGGTGATTTTGGCCAGCGACATTCCGGGCGACCCGCTGCTGGGAAATTTTGCGCACGACGAGCCGGTGTTTGCGACGGATACGGTGCAGCATGTGGGCCAGGTGATAGGCGTGGTGGTGGCCGAGTCGGTGATGCAGGCGCGCCGCGCCGCGCGACTGGTGGTGTGCCGCATCGACGCCCTGCCCGCCATTCTGGACGTGCGGGAAGCGCTCAAGGCCGAAAGCTATGTGCTGCCGCCGGTGTTTGTGCAGCGCGGCGACGCCGCCCAGGCGCTGAAACATGCCGTGCACACGCTACAGGGCCAACTGGACGTCGGCGGCCAGGAGCATTTCTACCTGGAAGGCCAGGTGGCCTACGTGCTGCCGCAGGAGCAGCACCAGTGGCTGGTGTATTCCAGCACCCAGCACCCCGGCGAGGTGCAGCACTGGGTGGCGCACGCGCTGGGCATTGACCAGCATGCGGTGCGCGTCGAATGCCGGCGCATGGGCGGCGGCTTTGGCGGCAAGGAAACGCAGGCCGGCCACCTGGCGGTGTGGGCCGCCATTGCGGCGCGCAAGCTCCAGTGCCCCATCAAGCTGCGGCTGGACCGCGACGACGACTTCCTGATCACCGGTAAGCGCCACCCGTTTGCCTACGACTACACGGTGGGCTTTGACGACAGCGGCCGCATCACCGGCCTGCAGCTGACGATGGCGGTGAACTGCGGCTTCAGCGCCGACCTGTCGGGCCCGGTGGCCGACCGCGCGATTTTTCACGTCGACAACGCCTACTTTCTGGAGGACGTGGCGATCGCGTCCTACCGCTGCAAGACCAACACCCAGAGCCACACCGCGTTTCGGGGCTTCGGCGGGCCGCAGGGCATGATCGTGATGGAATCTATCCTGGGCGACGTGGCGCGCCACCTGGGCCTGGACGCGCTGGCGGTGCGCAGGCGCAACCTCTACGGCATCCACGAGCGCAACACCACCCATTACGGCATGACGGTCGAGGACAACATCCTCGAACCATTGCTATTAAAAATAGAGCAGACTGCCGACTATTCACGGCGCAAGGCGGCCATTGCGGCATGGAACGCGGCCAGTCCGGTGATCCAGCGCGGCATCGCCCTGACGCCGGTCAAGTTCGGCATTTCGTTCACCGCCACGCTGTTCAACCAGGCCGGCGCGCTGGTGCATGTGTATACCGACGGCAGCGTGCAGGTCAACCACGGCGGCACCGAAATGGGCCAGGGCCTGAACACCAAGGTCTGCCAG
>JAUSDK010000068.1 GCA_030650875.1 Polaromonas sp. | reverse complement strand
CGTCCGTCTTCCTGGCCGCCGGTGTGCCGGTGCTCCTGATCCCATTCATCCTGAAGTCCATGCCCGAGTCCATGCCTTTCCTGATCAAGGAAAACCGGCTGGGCGAGCTGAAGAAAATCGTCTCCCGGATGTCGCCTGGC
Organism: Polaromonas sp.; assembly: GCA_030650875.1. Lineage (GTDB taxonomy): Bacteria > Pseudomonadota > Gammaproteobacteria > Burkholderiales > Burkholderiaceae_C > Polaromonas. The sequence continues at coordinate 1,176 of JAUSDK010000068.1, read as the reverse complement.
TATCAGCCGCAAGCCGATGACCGTTTCGCGCTGCCCTCTGCAGACAAGGCCCAGGGCGCGCCGGTCGGCAAGCTGTTCCAGGATGGCCGCAGCTTCAGCACCATGATGTTCTGGATCACCTTTTTCATGTGCCTGTTCATGGTCTATGCCCTCAGTTCGTGGCTGACCAAGCTGATGGCGAGCGCCGGCTACAGCCTGGGCTCTGCGCTCACCTTCGTGCTGGTGCTCAACTTCGGCGCCATGATCGGCGCGGTCGGCGGCGGCTGGCTGGCGGACCGCTTTCACATCAAGTATGTGCTGGTGGGCATGTACGCGCTGGCGGCCGTGTCGATCACGCTGCTGGGCTTGAAGGTGCCCACCGAAGTGCTCTTCCTGCTGGTCGGGCTGGCCGGCGCCTCGACGATTGGCACGCAGATCGTGACCTATGCCTATGCCGGCCAGTTCTACCCGATGGCGATTCGCTCGACCGGCATCGGCTGGGCGTCCGGCGTGGGGCGCAGTGGCGCCATCCTGGCGCCCATCGTGATCGGCACGCTGGTGGGCATGTCGCTGCCGCTGGAGCAGAACTTCATGGCGATTGCCATTCCCGCCGTGATCGCGATGATCGCCGCCTCGATGATCAACCACAGCCGCTCCGCCTCGGCAGGCCATCAAGGCGCGAGCGTGCTGACGCCTGCGACTTTTGCGGTGGCGAGCAAGTAAGCACCGGTTCTTGCGCGTCACCGGCTCGGCCAAGCCGAGCCTGTGCACCGCGCAAGTATCCTGGTCGAAGGCCGCCTGCCCATGAAAAAAGACTTTTCCCTGTCTGCTGTCACGGCCGGATTCCTGGCCGTGCTGATTTCCTATGCCGGCCCGCTGGTGATATTTTTCCAGGCCGGCCAAAGTGCCCATGTCTCCGCCGAAATGATGTCGTCCTGGGTCTGGGCCATATCAATCGGGGCAGGGGTGTCGGGCATCTTGCTGAGCTGGTGGCTCAAGGTGCCGGTCGTGACGGCCTGGTCTGCACCGGGCACGGCTTTGCTGGTGGCCCTGTTCCCCGCCATCACGCTGGGGCAGGCCGTCGGGGCTTACCTGGTGTCGGCGGTCATTATTTTCATCATTGGCGTGTCGGGTTATTTTGACAAGCTGGTGCGCGCCATTCCCAAAGGCATTGCCAGCGCCATGATGGCGGGCATT
>JAUSDK010000057.1 GCA_030650875.1 Polaromonas sp. | reverse complement strand
TTCGCCAAAGAAACCTAACGAAAAGAAAGGCGACCCTGCTGTCTGCGACCCTTCGCTGCGCTACGGGCACTTGCGGTGCTCGGTCCAGCCGGGGTCTCGCTCGAACTCGCTTCGCTCAGACAATCGCGATCCCTGATCCGTCTGGCCTTGCGCTCCTCAGGGCCTACAGAAGGGCTGAGACGGGGGAGAAGATTAACAGCCGAGAAGCCAAGCTTTGTAGAGGCGCTTTACTGGATTCCCGCCTGCGCGGGATTGACGGGGTGCTCGCCGGTTTGTCATCGCGAATAACGTGTGACGATTCATCGTTGAAAAATGCGGGCCATGGATTGCCGCGATTCGCTCGCAATGACGAAGCACTCCCCGATTCGTCATCGCGAACGAAGTGCGGCGATCCATCGCGGAAAAAGCGGAGTCATGGACTGCCGCGCTGCGCTGCGCTCGCAGTGACGAGGACTTTGTTCAAGGTACGTTCTGTATCGAACTGGATACAGAAAACTCGCAATGACGGGGCTTCTCCCCGGTTCGTCATCGCGAACAACGAGTAACTTACTGGCCTTGTCCGTACTTGTAGTTGGTGTACTTGTAGCGGCTGCTTTTATAGCCGTAGCCGCCGTAGCGCTGGCGGCTAGTGTCCAGGTCGTTAAACACGACCCCTTTGACCAACACCCCGGCTTGGCTCAGGCGTTTGGTGCTCTCATGCAACTCGCCCAGCGAGGTAACCTCTGACCTGGCCACTAAAAACACTGTGCCGGCATGCGGTGCAATGGCTTGGGTGTCTGACACGGCCAGTACGGGTGGGGTGTCTATCAGCACCAGGTCGTATTGGGCAGACAGGTCTTGCAGCAGATGCACCATGGAAGGCGACAGCAACAGTTCGCCCGAATTGGGCGGCATGGTGCCGGTGGTGATCAAATCCAGGTTGGGGGCCACTTCGCGGCGCACCACTTCTTCAGGTTTGCGGGTGCCCACAATCAACTCGCTCAGGCCCAAGCCGCGCGGCAGCCCAAAGAACTGGTGCAAATGGCCTTTGCGCATGTCGGCGTCTACCAGCAGCACGCGCTTGCCGCCTGCGGCCAGCACGGCGGCGAAGTTGGTGCTGGTAAACGACTTGCCAATGCCGGGGGTGGGGCCTGAAAACAGCACGACGTTGTTGCGTGCGTCGAGCATGGCAAATTGCAGCGCGGTGCGCAGGCTGCGCAGGCTTTCAATGCTGGGCTCGTCGGGCAACTTGGTGGCCAGCAGGTAGTTGCCCGGAACGTTGCTTTTCAGCTGCTTGCTGAGCTTGTCTTGCTCGGGGGAATGCGGCACCGTGGCAAACACATGCAGGCCGGTGGCAGATTCGATGTCGGCCGGGTCTTTGATGCCGGGGCGCAGGCTGCTCCGCAAAAAGGCCAGGCCCATGCCCAGCAGCAGGCCCAGCACGCCGCTGATGGCCAGAATCTTCTGTTTCTCGGGCTTGATCGCGCGCTCGGGCACTACCGGGGCATCGACCACGCGCACATTGCCAACCTTGCCTTCTTTGACCAGGCGCAACTGCTGCGCGCTGGTCAGCAGGCTGATGTAGAGCTCACTGTTGACCTTGACGTCGCGCGTGAGGCGCAGCAGGTCTTGCTCGACGTTGGGCAGGGTTTTGACCTTGGCCGTCAGGGCTGCGATTTCCTTGGTCAAGGCTGAAATTTGCGCGTCCAGCGTCTGGATGACCGGATGGGCGGCGGTGAACTGCGCGCTTTGCTCGCGGCGCTTTTGCTGCAGCTCAAGCAACTTGCCCTGCAAGCTGACGGCCGTGCCCAGATAACTGGAGCCTTCAGAACCCAGGTCAAAGGTGCCCTTCTCGTTGCGAAACTTGTTGAAACGGGACTCTGACTCTTCCAGCTGCTTTTTGACCTGGGGCAAAAAGCCCCCCAGAAAGTCGAGGGACTTTTCGGCTTCAGCCGATTTTCGGTCGGTGTTTTGGCGCACGTAATGCACGCCCACGGCCGTCAGGGTGCGGGCGATGGCTTGGGGATTTGTTCCTTGCAGTTGAACCGAAAGCACCCCAGACGACCGGCCGAGTTCTGAAATGACCAGCTGCCCCTGCAGCCCTTCAATGACGCCGAGGCGCGAAAAGCGGGCTACGTTGAAGTGCGCGCCGGGCTTGGCCTGGAGCTGGGCGACCAAGATGCGGCCTTGGTCGCTGCCGGTGCCAAAGGCCATGGGCGTGCCGACCTGGCCTGTGCCCAGAAGCTGGTCGTTCGCGTCCCGCAGTTCAAAGCCGCCTTCTGTGACCACCAGCAGCAAGGGCTGGCCTTGCAGGGCTGGGGGCACCTCGAAGAGCCCGAGGCGAATGGATTCTGTGCCCGAGACGTAGCCTTTCATGCCCAGAAAACCGGGATTGGACAGCGTGGTGGCACGCCGTGCGAGCCAGCCGCCGATGTAGGGCGTGTACTTGGGGCTGGCAGCCACGTAGAGCTGCAATTCATCAACGGCCTGGCCGACCACAAGGCGGGAGCGCAGGATTTCCATCTCGGCGGAAGCGGTCGACTTAACGTCGAACAGGGCGGCCGCCTCGCCCACGGCACCGCCGCCGCCGGCTTTGTTGTCTTCGACCTGGATCAGGGTATTGGCCTGGTACACCGGGCGGCTGAGAAAGGCATAGGCGCCGCCCAGCAGCAGCGCGAGCACGGTGACGGCGGCAATCAGCCAGCGCGCGTCAAGCATGACGTCAAGCAGGCTGAGCAGGTCAATCGCGTCGTCGTCTTGCGAATCGCCCTGCGCGGGGACAGGCAGAGTTTGCAGGGGCTGGGTGGGGGTATGCAAAGAATTCATTCGGTCAGGCGATCACGAAACAAGATTGATGCGGAGCACCCACTCCGCCACGCCCAGGGCGATGGCGGCATGGGCGGCTTCGAAGGCGGCGCGGGGCTGCTGGTAGGGGTCGGCAATGTCAAACGGACCTTGCGGGCCGAATTCGCCCAGGCGGCGGATTTTGCCGCGTGCGGTGGGGTAGAGCTTTTCAAGCGCTTGCTGGTGGCTGGCTTCCATGACCAGTACCAGGTCGGCGTGGGTGCACATCCAGCCGGCCACTTGCTGGGCGCGGTGGGCCGACAGGTCCAGGCCGTGCTGGGCGGCAATGTCGCGGGCGGTGGGCTCGGCGCCATGGCCGACCACGGCTTGCAGGCCGGCCGACCAGACCTTGCGGCCGGGCAGGCTTTCTTTAAGCAAGGCCTCGGCCACGGGGCTGCGGCAGATGTTGCCAACGCAGACGGTGAGGATGTTCTTCATGGGCCCGCGCGGTCAGTTGGTCAGGGCACGCGTGGTGGTGATACCTGCAGCACTCGGCAAAATCAGGCTGATCACGCGGTTCCAGCGCACCAGGGGCACCGGGTCGACAAACACGACGTCGCGGGCCCGGAGTTCAAAGCCTTCTGACAGCGCATAGGCCACAGGCGAGCTGGCGTCAAGGTGGTAGATCTCTGGCGTGGTCGGCGTGACCGCTGCAGCGCCCGCATTGGCAGTGCTGCCGTGGCGGCCGTTGCGGCTGCGAACCACGTAAATCTGGCGCGGGTCGCCCGACAGGGAACTGACGCCACCCGACTCGCCAAGGGCTTCGTTCAGCGTGAGCCGACCACTGCGCAGAGGGAGCGCCATGGGCCGTGTGACTTCGCCCAGCACATAGACCTTGCTCTCATCACGATTACCGACAGACACCAGGTCACCGGCGGCAAGCATGATGCGCGACGGGTTGACGCCCAGTTCCGTCAACTGCGGCAGGTTGACCAGCGTGGTCACGCCGTTGCGGGTCACGGCAACGCTGGCCCTGTCCGCCGTGGCCGTGAGGCCGCCAGCGCGGCCGATGGCCTCGGGCAGCGTCATGGGAATGTCGTTGACGGCCTGCAGACCGGGCTTGCCCACCTCGCCGTCCATGTAGACACCGCCGGCACGGTACTCTTTCACGCGCACGGTGAGGTTGGGGTCGGTCAGGAACTTGGCCAGGCGCCGCGTGAGTTGGTCGCGCGCCTGGTTTTCAGTGAGGCCTGCGATTTTGAAAGTGCCCAGCAGCGGAAACTGGATCAACCCATCGGGGCTGACGTTGAAGCCCGCTGGCGCGGATACTTCGGGATGGTTCCAGACGACGACGTCGACGATGTCGCCAGGTCCAATGCCATAGGGCTTGGCCTGGCCGAAAAGGCGCTGCACGTCGGCGCCAAGTTCGGATTTCTGCAAAGCACGTTGCTGCCGGATGAGCTCGGGCGTGATGGTGAGCAGCGCGCCGGGTGGCGGTGCGTCGGCGCTGGCGGTGTCCTCGGTCGCAGTTTTCGCTGGTGGCGCACCCGTCAGGCTGCCCATGGCTGCGCGGATGTACATGCCGGGGGCGGCCGCGCAGCCGCTCAGCAGCAGGGCGGCCAGCATCAGTGCAGGCATTTTGAGGCGCGAAGCGCCGTCGGGAGTGTGCAAAAAGAGGGGTAGAGAGAGAGCAGTCGACATGTGCGGGTAATTTAACTCTTCAAACGTGGATTTAAATAATGCATTCAGACAGCGTGACGCAGAGGCAGGCTTTGCAACGCCTCGCCTTGCAGCGCGGCGGGCTCCGGGCGCTGGCTGGTGCCGCCAAAGCGGCGGTCACGCGCTGAAAACCATGCGAGCGCCTGGTCCAGCAGGTCGGGCGTGAAGTCGGGCCACAGGGCGTCTGAAAAAAACATCTCGGTATAGGCCATTTGCCACAGCAGGAAGTTGCTGATGCGGGATTCGCCACCGGTGCGAATCAACAGTTCGGGGTCGGGGGCGTAGGCCATGCTGAAGTAGGGGTGCAGGCTGCCTTCGTCCATGGCCTCGGCCGACTGGCCGGGGTGATCGGCCTGCCAGGCACGCACGGCCTGCATCATGTCCCAGCGCCCGCCAAAATTAAGCGCCAGGGTCAGCGTAATGCCGGTGTTGTGGGCGGTTTTTTGCTGGGACTGGGCAATGAGTGCCTGAAGCGGGGCGTCAAAACGCTGGGTGTCGCCCACTACCTTGAGCCGCACGCCGTTGGCGTTCATGTCGTCCACTTCCTTTTCAAGATAGTGGACGAGCAGGCCCATGAGGCTGGACACCTCTTCCGCCGGGCGCCGCCAGTTTTCAGAACTGAAGGCAAACAAGGTTAGAAAGCGCACGCCGCGCTCGGCGCAGGCCTGCACCACGCTGCGCACACGGCGGGCGCCGCTGGCGTGGCCCACGGCCTTGGGCACGAAGCGCTTTTGCGCCCAGCGGCGGTTGCCGTCCATGATGATCGCAATGTGCTGCGGCAAGGGGTTGGCGGCCAACTGTCGCATTAGTGCGCCCGCCCGTCCGCCTGCCGTGCCTGGCAAGCTGTATTAGAAAAAGAGAATAAAAAGGCAGTCAATGTGGACAAATGATTGTTTTTTATTAGAGCAGACAGGCTACCGCAGTGTTTTGTGCCGTTTCAGGCAAAAACATTAGCAATGTTGCAGAAGAACCGGTTAACCCGGAACCACCTGGGCGGCGCTTGCTGCCCTGCTGTAGAAACTAAATACGCGGCCAACCCCTCAATGGACTCAGCCGCGCAAGCGATGATCAAAAAATCAGCAGGCCACTTCCAATTGGTGGCGATCTACGGTAACAATTTGTTCGCGGCCCATGATTTCCAGCAGCACGGACACGCGCTGACTGGAAACAGATTTAACCAAACCCTGAAGGCCCACAAAGGCCGGGTCGGCAAAACGCACCGCGGTACCCGGGCGCAAATTGCACAATTCCGTCACATCGACAGCGTTGCGCCCTTGCTCCAATCGCTGAATGGCACGCAAAGTATCGGGCCTGATTATGGCAGGCGCATGACCAAAACTGACAATATGCCCGACGCCACGCGTGGATCGGACCGGTCCAATCGACTGATTCGCGTGCGATGGCCTGAAAAAAATGTAGCGCGGGAACATGGGCTCAAACGCCGCATGGACGCCGGATTCGGTCTTTTTCAAGCACTTGTAAAGGGGAAAATAGGCGTTGAATCCCTGATGCTGCAGGTTTTGCAGGGCCACGGATTCAAGTCGGGGGCGGCTATATGCCAAAAACCACATGGACTCTGGAAAAGCTGATTCTGAGTCGGACCTGTCGGCCGAGCTTTCGCAGTCAAAGTCCATAACGAATCTACCCAGTACGTTGTTGCCACCTCCCTGATGGCCCTTAACAAATCGCACTGGGTGGGTCTGTGGCCCAACTTGCGGTGCAGTCGAGCAAAAATTTTATCAGCAGCCTTATGAATATTTGTAACAAAGACAACACATACTGCAGTTTGCGCCGTCGCGGAGACGTCGAATTTGTGCAAAAAGTTGAGTTTTTACGAGTTTTTTTGTGGGATACCTGCTGCCGGTGGGTGTGAACCGATGGACTATTCACTATTTAATTTATAGCATTTGTTGCCTGCAGCTACTGGATCAATGCCTGATTTCCTCATTCATCCTTCATGCCGCAGATGTTGCAGATACAAGGCGGTTGAGCTGTTGAACCGCGCGTCTGGCACTGCCGGTGTTGGCCTACGCCGCATGGCGTGTATGCACTACAAAGCGTAGTCTTTGGGAGGGCGGTTTGACGGGTTAAGCCTGCCGGCCGGGGCTGGCGGACTTGGCAACCGCTTCGTATTTGCCCGTCATTCTGGTGAAGGCAGGAATCCATGACTGCGCTTTTTCGAAGATGGATCGCCGCACTGCGTTCGCGATGACGGGTCGGGGCTGGTCCGTGAAAAGCGAGGGGTTTGTTTAGCCGCGTGTTGTCGCTGCGGGTTGGGCTGGCCGGTCTCGCCCGGCGGGCGAGGCACTTTACTTTTGCGTCGCCAAAACAAAGTACCCAAAGAAAAGGCGACCCGCAGTCTGGGTCCCTGCGCTGCGCTCCGGGCAACCTGTGCTGCCCCGGCAAAGCGGGGGTCGAGCTCGAACTCGCTTCACTGCGTTGCGCTCAGACAATCGCTCGCCCTGGTCCCGCTTTTCCGGGTCATCACAGGCCCAGCCAGGACGGGTTTTGGAATCGGGTTCGGGTTCATCTCTGTCATTGCGAACGCAGTGCGGCAATCCATGACTGCGCTTTCTCGAAGATGGATCGCCCCACTGCATTCGCGGTGACGATCGGGGATTTATATCAAAAACGGAGTGCGGTCCTGGCCTTCAATCCATTTTGGTGCTTTACCACGGCCGGTCCAGGTTTCCTGGGTGGCGGGATTACGGTATTTGGGGGCGACTTTGGCGCCGGTCTTGGCTGCGCCTGATTTGGCGGATTTACCGGACGGGAAAATGTCTTGCTGGGTCAGGCCGAATTCGGCAATCAGTGCATGCACCTGGCTCAACGCGTGGGAGGTTTCGCTGTGACGGGCTTCGGCGATTTGTTTTTCGAGGGCTTCGCGCTGCTGCACGAGTTCTTTGTAGGTGGCCATGATTTCTCGCTTTTATAATCTGAAGGGTTGAAACCCCCAAGTATAGGTAATTCAACTTGCAGATTATAAAAAATTCACTCAAAAAATCCAGATAAAAGTAAATGGAAGGCTGCAGGTGAATGAATTTAATCCGTCACGGCGGATTTTTCGGATCTGGCGTCAGCCTTGGCGGTGTTTTGAATAGCGAGAATCTTGTCAATGCGCTTGCCGTCCAGATCAATCACCTCAAACACCCAGCCGGCGCATTCAATGCGCTCGCCGGTGCCGGGCAGCCGGCCAGAAACCGACAACAGCAGGCCTGCGGCGGTGTTGTAACGCCCCTTGCCCTCTTCGGGCAGTTCCTTGATGTCAAGTCGGGTCTTGAGTTCGGACACGGGCATGACGCCATCGATCAGCCAGCTGCCGTCGGCGCGGGCAATGGCCCACGCCTCGTGCTCAATATCGGGCCGCAGCTCCCCGGTGATGGCTTCGAGCATGTCCAGCGGGGTCATGAGCCCCTGCACGACGCCGTATTCGTCCACCACAAACACCATGCGGGTGGACGTGGCGCGAAACTGCTCGAGCAGTTCCATGCCGGTCAGTGTTTCGGGCACAAACACGGCCGGGACGGCATAGCTGTCGATGCGGTCGCTGACGGCAGGCGCGGCGGCGCCAGGAACGGAAGCCGCTTGCTGAATCTGGCCGCGCAGGGCAAGCAGCCTGGACACATTGACCACGCCCACGACGTCGTCGAGGTCGCCCCGGCACACCGGATACCACGAGTGCCCGGTGCTGCCAGCCTTGTCGATGGCTTGGGCCACGGTGTCGGAGGCGTCCAGCCATTCGATGTCTGCACGCGGCAGCATTAATGAGGTTAATAAACGGTCATCGAGCAAAAATACATTGCGCACCATTTGGTGTTCGTGTTCCTCAATCAGGCCGGCGTCCACGCCCTCCTCCAGGCTGGCTGCAATTTCTTCTTCGGTCACGGCACGTTCGGCGGCGTTGTCCACGCGCAGCAGCTTGAGCACGGCATGGGTGCTCATGGAAAGCAGCCGTACAAATGGTTTGGCACCGCTGGCCACCCACACCATGGGCCGCGCCACCAGCCGCGCCACGGTTTCAGGGTAAAGCTGGCCGATGCGTTTGGGCACCAGTTCCCCAAACACAATGGTAATAAAGGTAATGACGGTGACCACCACCGCCGTGGCGGAAATATCGGCGGCGCGCGCTGAAGCGCCCAGGCTTTGGATTAAAACGGACAGGTCGCCACTGAAAGCGGCCTCGCCAATAATGCCGTTGAGCATGCCGATGGAGGTAATGCCGACCTGCACCGAGGACAGAAACTGGGTGGGATTGTCAAGCAGACCCAGCGCGGCGCGCGCGCCTTTGTCGCCTGATTCGGCCATGGCGGCGAGCCTGGCCTTGCGACTGGAAGCCAGGGCCAGCTCGGACATGGCAAATACGCCATTGAGCAATGTCAAAAAGATAATCAGCAGGAAATTCATAGATCCGGGGGCAGAATAAACACCATGACAATGTACTTGATTGGTGATCTGCAGGGCTGCGAGGCGCCGTTTCAGCGGCTGCTGCAGAAAATAGATTTTTCGCCGAGCCGCGACACGGTGTATTTGCTGGGCGATTTGGTTAACCGTGGGCCGGATTCGCTGGGGGTGCTGCGCCGTGTGGCGGCGCTGGGCGACGCGGCCCAATGCCTGCTGGGCAACCACGACCTGCACCTGCTGGCGCTGTGGCAAGGGGTGCGCCCACCGGGCCGGCATGACACGCTGCAGGACGTGCTGCAGGCACCCGACCGCCAGGCACTGCTGGACTGGCTGCGCCACCGGCCCATGGCCCTGCACCGCCACGGCTGGCTGATGGTGCATGCAGGCGTGCTGCCGCAGTGGCGCACGGCGCAAACCATGGCGCTGGCGGCAGAGGTGGAGCAGGCGCTGCGTGGGCCCGACCTGAAGGGTTTTTTAGGCGCCATGTACGGAAACACCCCGGCGCAATGGCACGACGGACTTGCCGGCGCCGACCGGCTGCGGGTGATTGTGAATGCGCTGACGCGGCTGCGCTTTTGCACGCCTGACGGCGTGATGGACTTCACCTGCAGCGATGGCGCGGGCCACGCACCAAAGGGTTTCATGCCGTGGTTTGATGTGCCGGGACGGGCGACCTTGGGCACGCCGATGGCGTTTGGGCATTGGTCCACCCTGGCGGCAGAGGCCAGCACACACACGGGACTGCGGCACAACGCCTTGCCCCTGGATACGGGCTGTGTCTGGGGCGGTTGCCTGACGGCGGCCAGGCTGGGGACGGTGCCGGGCGAGTTTGAGCTGGTGACGGTGGAGTGTGAGCGGGCGCAGGAGCCGGGGAAGTTGGGTTGACTGGTCGGTTTGCTTGTTCGGTTTTGAGTGGGCTTTTCGAAGTTGGGCTGGCCGGGAATCGCCCGGCATGCGACTCACTTTCTTTGCTTCGCCAAAGAAAGTAAGCAAAGAAAGGCGACCCTACTGTCTGCGACCCCTTCGCTGCGCTACGGGGCACCCTGCGGTGCTCGCTTCAGGCGGG
>JAUSDK010000056.1 GCA_030650875.1 Polaromonas sp. | reverse complement strand
CCGCTGCTGGAACCACCAGGCCGCCAGCAACACCAGCAGCACCGAGCCGCCACGCACCACCACGCGGGGGTACCACGGCTTGCGCACCACCAGTTGCGACACCAGCACCCACGCCGCCACGGCCACCAGTTGCCCGGCCTCCACCCCCAGGTTGAAACCGGCCAGCGCCCACGGCAGCAGGCCCTCGGGCGCAGCTGCTTCCTGCAGCAAGCCGGCAAAGCCAAAGCCGTGCACCAGGCCAAACACCAGGGCCAGCACATCGGTGCGGACCCAGTGCACGGGGCGCAGATTGAGCAGTGCGGTCACGGCAATCGACAGCGCAATCACCGGCTCCACCCACAGCGGGGACGCCTGCGTCACGCCCAGCGTGGCCAGCACCAGCGTGATCGAATGGCCCAGTGTGAATGCCGTCACGGTGCGCAGCAAGGCCCACCAGTCGCTGCCGGCTTTCGCGCGGGCGGCGGGCCGGCCAGGCCCAAAGCGCACGGCCAGCTGCAGCGGCAACACCAGCGCCAATAAAAACGCCAGGTGGTCAAAGCCCTCGAGCAAATGGTGCATGCCCAGGCTGAAATAGGCGCTCAGCGCGGCCCACCGGCCCGACGGCGGCGCGCCCACTGCGCTGACGGCCACGCCCGCAGGGCTCAGCAGCAGGCCGGTTTTCTGCAGCGGCGAGGTGGTGGTCAGCAGGTCGCGCCCGGCGATGCGGCCGGCCACCAGCAGGCGGTGGGTGGCGTCCACGTTGCCCAGCAACGTGTAGTTAAACCGCAGCGCCTGCGCGGCCGGACAGCGCGCTTGCGCCGCCATCCGGAGGTAGCTGCCGTCGCTGCGCCGCTCCAGGCCGCCCGGCTGCCAGTCAAGCCGGCACGGCGCAGCGCCGCCAGCGGCGTCCCCACCGGCACTGAGCGTGGCAGCGCCGCTCAGCAGCGCCTGCACCTGAGGCAGGGCGGCCTTGACTTCGCCCCAGGTCACGCGAGCGTCGGCGTTGGCGTCCATCGGCACCAGCAGGTCCAGGTCCTTGATCGCCACGGACAGCGCGAAACGGACATCCCTGGCCTGCGCCGAAGCAGGCCCGGCATCAGCAGCACTGGCGGCCGGGGCGACCTGCTGCACGTCGAGATAGGCGTCGCTGCCCTTGTGCGCCAGCGCCGGGCCGGCGGCCAGGGTAGCCAGCGCCAGGACCAGCCAGACGGCCTTGTTCAGGAAGCCGATCATTTGGCAGCCCCGCCCGAAGCATGGGTGCGGCCCGGCATCAATGCTGCCAGGCGCGCATCCTGCAGCCCGGTGGCACGAAGGGCGGCGGCCAGCTCGGCCATGGCGGCCGGGTCCCTGGCCGCCTGCGCGCTTTGCGCCGCGACCCACCAGTCGATCGGCTCGCGCTGCAGCAACAGGTTGCGGCGTGCCAGCACCAGCGCCGCGTCCGGCTGGTCGTCTAGCCACAGCGCGGCCAGCGCCAGCTCGCGCCCATGCAGCGCCGGGTCGTCGCCACGCCGCTTGAGTTCATCAACGCGCGTCTGTAGCTGGTCGCGTCCGACTTTCCAGCGCGCGTCACCCAGCGCACGCCAGGCGGCGGCCCGGCGCAGCACCACGGCATCGGTTTCGGGCGACGCGGCCAGCACCTGCAAGGCCTGCGCCGGCTTGCCGGTACGCAGTTGCAGGTCGCTGTAGGCAATCGCGGTGTACAGGTCGGCCTGGGCCGCCAGGCTGGCGGCATACGACTGCGCTGCAGCCCGGTCCTGGCCGGCCCGCTCCTGGCTTTCGGCCAGCAGCGACAGCAGCCAGCTGCGCTGGCCGGCGTCGGGTGCGGCGCTAGCGATAAGGGCCTGCAGGCCTTGCGCCGCCGAGGCGCTGCGGCCCTGCAAGGACTGCGTCTCCAGCGTGCAGGCCTGCGCGTACAGCGCCTGCCCGGCACGCGCCACGGCATCACAGGCGCTGAGCGCCCGGGCGTAGCCGGCGGACAGCCGTTCCAGCGACGCCAGGTTGAGCCAGCCCTGGGCATGGCCGGGCGCGCGCGCCAAAGCGGCGGTCAACACCTGGCGCGAGGCGCCAAACTCGTGCCGCCCCTGCTGCACCGTCGCCTGCAGCACGGCCAGGTCGGCCGGCGCATCGGCGCGGTCCCACCAGGGCGCCAGCACGGCCTGCGCACGGCCCCAGTAGCGCGTGTCGCCGGTCTGCCGGGCCACCGAAATGTCCTCGCGGGCCTGCCGGGCGGCGGCATCGGGGGCCAGGGCGCGGGCGGGCGCGACTGCCGCCATGGCCGGCCGGCTGCGCGTGACCAGCGGCAAGACTTCCAGCACCTCGTCGTCGCGCGCGGGCTGCACGGCCGTGGCCGCAGCGGCCTGGAACTGCACGGCCGCCAGCGTCAGGGCCAGGGCGATTTCTCTCAAAGTGGGGCGCATGGCGAGGCTCTCGGAAAGCCTGACCCGTCAACCGCGAGCCGGTCGACAGGCCAGGATTTTAAAATCAAAAAAGGCCCGGTCGTCATGGGCTGTCGACGACCGGGCCGGGTCGGCCCTAGGGCAGGGGCCTGGGCTCCGACGCATCGTCGGCGGCCAGCGTCAGCGGATTGATGTCGATCGGCTCGGTGTTTTCATCATTGCTGGCGATCAGCTTGCTGATGAAGGCAAACACGTCGGTGATGGTTTGCTCCATGGTCGTTGGCGCAGGCGGGCTGACAACCCCGTCGGTAGCGCCTATGCCGCCGCCACCGCCACCGCAACCGGCGAGCAGCAGCGCGCTGAGCGCCGCGCCGACCCAAAGTTTTGCATTGCTTTTACGCATGATTTTTCCTTGCTGCACCGGCGCTTAACGGGAACCGGCGTTCGGCGTGTTGAGGTAGGGGAAGGTGCTCAAAAATGGCACCGTGGCCTGGTCCACCGCATCGTGGATGTTGGCGGCATTGGGCAGGCCGTTGGTGCCAGCGGCGGCCATCAGCGGTGTCATCGCCGACGCATCACACTTGGATGTGAGCGACGGAACGCCGGGCACCGAGTTGAGCTTCAGGGAATCGTTGGCGCCGTTGATGGCGCACAGGCCGCCCACGGTAGCCACCAGCGCAATGTCCACCACGTCGTCCTTGGGTCGGCGACCGTTCGGGAAGCCGGCGAGGTCCTTGGCCATCGCGAGGTTGGCGGTGCCGCCCACGCGCAGCACTTCACCGGCCACGCCCAGGCGGTTCTGGTCGGCAAACTGCACCGGGGCAATAGCGGTGTTCAGGCGCAGCATTTCCGACGGGGTCGGCGTTGCAGGCTTGTTGACGCCGGTGATGCCGGTCAGGAAGGTGGTGAGCAAATCGGTGCGCGGCAGGTTGACAGGCGCCACCGCCTTGGCGTCACCAGCCAGCACAATGCCGAGCAGGGCCGGCAAGGTCGGGTTGGACACATAGGTCAGGAACTGGCCGTCATCTTTCGGGCTGGAGGCGTTGAACTTGTCCTTGTCGGGCAAGCCAATCACCAACTCGTTGACCAGCGGGTTGCCCAGACGCGACACCTGGGTCCAGGCACCGCCGGCCTTCTCGGCCTTGTCGTTGCCCGAGCCTGGCTGGCCATTGATCAGCCGGCCTTGACGCAGGCTGGCCGTGGTCCAGCCACCAATCACCTTGTCGCTGCCGGCGGCCGTCAGGCAGTCCTTGTGCACTTCGAGCGCAATCGTGGTGACGTTGGACTTTTGAATCTCATGCTGGCCGCCCATGCCCGCTGCGTCCTTGTTCGCCGGATCCAGCAGCACGCCTGCGGGTGCGTTGACCAGGTCAAACACCGGGCCCAGGTTGACGGCAAAGCCTTCCTGGCGCTGGCCGACAAACACCTTGCCGGGTGCCGCGCAGCCAGGAATGGTCACGGTGTGAATATGTTTACCGGCGTAGGCCGCGTAGGCCGCCGAATCACCCAGCGTCTTGACGCCAATGTAGTCCACCGGCTTTTCAAACACGCCGCTGCCGCCGGTCTTGACCAGCGCCGCGCCCGCGTTCTTGCGCCGCTCGCCGCGCACCACGTTGACGCTGTAGGTCTCATTGACGTTCAGGTTGGCATCGTTGAGCGCGCTGACCGTGCCGGCCTGGATCAGCGGAATCGGCACGCTGGCCGAACCGATGGTCAGCGGAATGGACTTGAGGGTGTTCCTGAAACGAAACTGGAAGGTGATGTCCTCCACCGCGTCGCCGTTGTTGTCCACATGAATTTCATAAAGGGCATTGGGGTCCATCTGGAAGTAGTTGGGGCCACCGTACGGTGCCTGCAGCGGCTGGTAGTTGGCCAGCAGGGTCACATAGTCAGAGCGGCCGCCACTGCCGTTGGCGGCAATGCCTTCATAGCTCCGGAACATGTAAAAATCCGTCCCGTCGACTTTGGGCGCCGAGGTGATGAAGGGCGCCTCGCGGTGGCTGGACGCCATGGCGCTGCTGGCGGCTATTAATAACAGGCACGCCTTGGCAAGGTGCCCCAGTTTCGTTTTCATGGTGTGATCTCCGGATGTGTATCGGCACAGCAAATGCTGTTTAAAGAATACGCAAGGGAAATCAACCTGGATTCAAAAAACCCGGCCTTAGCGCTTTAATTGCACCCACAATCATCGCCAGATGAAGGCGGGCACATCAACTCTTTCTTTGGGAGGCTCGCAGCCAACTACTGGCGCGCCATGCGCACATTGGCCGGCAGGCCCTGCGGGTGGCTGGTGCGAAACGGGTTGATGTCCAGCCCGCCGCGCCGCGTATAGCGCGCATACACCGACAGCTTGGCGGGCTTGCACTGCGTCCACAGGTCCATGAAGATGCGCTCTGCGCACTGCTCATGAAATTCGTTGTGGTTGCGAAAGCTCACCAAGTATTGCAGCAAGCCGGCCTGCTCGATCTGCGGGCCACTGTAGCGGATCTGCACGCTGCCCCAGTCAGGCTGGCCAGTGACCAGGCAATTGCTTTTAAGCAGGTTGCTGGTCAGCACCTCGCTGACGGGTTGCTCGTCGAATGCGGCGCGCAGCAGGTCGGGCGCCGGCGTGTAGCGGGTGCATTCCACGTCTAGCCGGTCCAGGCTCAGGCCGTCCATTTCATGCACCGGCTCGCGGTCAAACATCTCGGGCAGCAGCAGCTTGACGCCAACGATGGACGGCTGCGCCGCACCGCGCCAGGCGGCCTCGCTGATGTCTGCCCGAAGCCGCGCCTGCACCTCGGTCGCGTCGGCAAAACGCGTGTTGTTGAAGCTGTTCAGGTAGAGCTTGAACGACTTGCTTTCAATGATGTTGGGCGTCTCGCAGGGCACGGTGAAGTGCGCCAGCGCCACCTGCGGCTTGCCGCGCGGGTTGAGCCAGCTCAGCTCGAAGGCGGTCCACAGGTCAGCCCCCAAAAATGGCGGCATGCCGGCAATGCCGAGTTCGAGCCGCTTGGCCAGGCGCGGAATCGGGAACAGCAGCGAGGCGTCGTACTGGTCGGCATAGGCCGATGTTTTCCCAAGCTGGGAGTGTTCAGGGATGGTCATGATTCAGGCTTTGTTCAATGTACGGATTTCAGGCGCCCTGCCGGCGCCGGAACACCAGGCGGTCCACGCCGGACACGCTGGGCTCAAAGCGGTAGCCTTCGGCGTCAAAGCCTTCCAGCGCTTTCACGCTGACCAGCTGGTGCTGCACGGCGTAGCGCACCATCAGGCCGCGTGCGCGCTTGGCCATGAAGCTGATGATTTTGTACTTGTCGCCCCGGAACTCTTCAAACACGCAGGTCACCACGCGGGGCTTGAGCGCCTTGCGGTCCACGGACTTGAAATACTCTTCGCTGGCCAGGTTGACGATGACGGGCGAGGTGTCGGCCGCCGCGCGCGCATTGAGGTAGTCAGCAATCTGCGCACCCCAAAACTGGTACAGGTTCTTGCCTCGTTCCGTGGCCAGCGCCGTGCCCATTTCAAGGCGATAAGGCTGCATCCAGTCGAGCGGTCGCAGCACGCCGTAGAGCCCGCTCAGGATGCACACATGGTCTTGCGCCCAGCCCAGTTGCACCTCGTTCAGGGTCTTGGCGTCCAGCCCCTCGTAGACATCGCCATTGAAGGCGAGCGCGGCCTGCTTGGAGTTGCTGGCGGTGAATGTCGGCGACCAGGCTTCGTAGCGTGCCGCATTCAGGCCGGCCAGGGCATCGGACAGCTTCATCAGCTTGGCGATTTCCTGCGGCGACTTCTGGCGCATCACGGCGATCAGTTCGGCCGCTTGGCGCTTGAACAGCGGCTGGCTGTGCGTGGCCAGGTGCGGCGGGGTGTCGTAGTCCAGCGCTTTGGCCGGCGAGAGTAAAAACAGCATGGCGTGGGGTTCTTCAGATCAGGCAAAAGCCTGACTTTACGACAGCTGCGGCACGGCCTGCACGCCGCTGCCGCCAAAACCGGAAAAACCCCCAGGCGCAGCGCAAGTCGCCGGCCAGCGATGCCCAGCCAACGCGGGTTCTGCCCAGCCAGCCCGGGCGGCAGCACAGTCGAATAAAATCAGGGCAGTTCCATCCAACCCCAGGCGGCATCCCTGCGATGCCGTTTCTCATTGCCCCATGACTGACGCTGCCACCCCCACCCCTGCCGCCCCTGCCTCCGACACCGCCAAGGTGTTCCCCCCGACGCCGGGGCTGGACAGCCTGGCCAAGTCATTTGAGCCTTCGGCCATTGAACGCCACTGGGGCCCGTTGTGGGAGCAGAGCGGCCAGTACGAGCCGACGCTGGACGCGGCCAAGCCGTCGTTCGCCATCCAGCTGCCGCCACCCAACGTGACCGGCACGCTGCACATGGGCCATGCGTTCAACCAGACCATCATGGATTCGCTGACGCGCTACCACCGCATGCGCGGCGAGAACACGCTGTGGGTGCCCGGCACCGACCACGCCGGCATTGCCACGCAGATCGTGGTGGAACGCAAGCTGCAGTCCGAAGAAGGAAAAACCCGCCACGACCTGGGCCGCAAGAATTTTGTCGCCAAGGTCTGGGAATGGAAGGAAGAGTCCGGCTCGACCATCACGCGCCAGATGCGCCGCATGGGCGATTCGGTGTCGTGGAAGCATGAATACTTCACCATGGACCCGAAGATGTCCAAGGTCGTCACCTCGACCTTTGTGCAGCTGTATGAACAGGGCCTGATCTACCGGGGCAAGCGGCTGGTCAACTGGGACCCGATTTTGAAATCCGCCGTGTCCGACCTGGAAGTCGAGAGCGAGGAAGAAGACGGCTTCATGTGGCACATCCGCTACCCACTGGCGGACGGCTCAGGCTCCATCACCGTGGCCACCACCCGCCCTGAAACCATGCTGGGCGACGTGGCGGTGATGGTGCATCCGGAAGACGAACGCTACATGCATTTGATCGGCAAGGAAGTTACCCTGCCGCTGTGCGACCGCACCATCCCGGTG
>JAUSDK010000052.1 GCA_030650875.1 Polaromonas sp. | reverse complement strand
GGCCGTCGTCCTGGTAAAACACGGCGATGCGCGAGATGCCGGTTTGCTTGAGCTGGGAAATAATGCGCCGCGCTTCATTGGCATAGCTGGCGCGCACGTGAAAAAGGTAGGGATTGACCTTTTCCCTGAACGCGGACGCACCCGTCACCGGCCCGAAGGCAATGGTCCGGGTTTCCTGCAGCAGTGGCAGGATCGCGCCCGTTTGTGCTGTACCAGTGCTGTTGTAGATGATGAACACGCCGTCTTCCTCGATCAGCTTGCGGGTGTTGTCCACAGCGCGTTTGACGTCGAAGCCATCATCCAGCGTGGTGTAGGTGATCTTGCGGCCGTGCACGCCGCCCTCCGCATTCACCGCGTCGAAGTACAGGCGCGAACCCACGCCGTATTCCTTGGTCTGGGCACCCAATGGACCGCTGAGCACAGCCGATGCGCCCAGCCGTATTTCGGTGGGCGTTACGCCCTTGTCGCCGGCAAGCGCCTGGGCGCCTGCAAACACCATCAATGCCATGAGTGTTGAACGAAACATGTTGTCTCCCTTTAAAACTGTGACCGTGTTATTTCGGATTGAGGAAGCTTTCCTGAAGCTTCTTTGTCTGTCTGGAGCCCGTGCCCGAACCGGCGTGATGGGCCAGACCTGAGGCCAGGCCTTGTGGCAATAGGTCGCGAAACATGCCGGTGATCAGCCGCAGCTCCTCGCCCGCGCGGGCCTCCCCCCGGTCGTTTGCCAGGGATTTCATGAGTTCGCTTCGCAGATCCCACATGCGCTGCGCGTCTGCAGCGAGCCTGATGCGGGTTTTCAGTCCCAGGAATCTCTCATCACCGCTTTTATCCAGAGCCGCGAGCATGGCTTGGCGTACCTGCTCGATCCTGGCCTCATGCAGGGGGCTTGAAAGCCGGCGAGCTTGAAGGCCTTCCAGGCGGACCGCCAGGCTGGATGCGAACCAGAACATTTTTCGCTCCTCAATGTGGTTGAACAGGAGGGTTGTCTCTCGGAAAATGCACTGCCGATGTAGTTGTTTTGTGTGACACAAGGTTATTAATTATAGTTACTTTGTGTAACAAAATCTGGTTCCAAGAGTGCCATTCGTCCTAGGAGTTACCCTTGGCGGTTCGGACTTTTCCCTGTTTTTCAACCATCGTGCAAGCCTTCTACGCCGACCACTTCGTCCTGCCCTTGCCGGCCGGGCACCGCTTTCCGATGGCCAAATACCAGCGCCTGCGCGACCGCGTGGCCGGCGAGTTGCCGCAGGTGCGTTTGGGCGTGGCGCCGCGGGCCAGCGACGGCGAACTGGCGCTGGCGCACACACCGGCCTATATCCAGGCCGTGGCCGACGGCACGCTGGATGCGGCGGCCATGCGCGAGATCGGCTTCCCCTGGAGCACGGAGATGGTCGAGC
>JAUSDK010000047.1 GCA_030650875.1 Polaromonas sp. | reverse complement strand
ACGCCCAATGAGTTGGTCGCGCATGACCGCACCGTCGAAGAAATTCGCCAGGTGATTGGCTGCGACGCGCTGATCTACCAGGACGTGGAAGGCATGCGGCGCGCCATTGGCTCGCTGAACCCCGGGCTTGATGGTTTTGATGCCTCGCCCTTTGACGGCGTCTACATCACCGGGGACGTGACGGCCGAAACCATTGCCGCCATGAATTCAGCGCGCGCCGACACAGCCGAAAAAATTGGCGAAGACAGCGATGTTGATGTCTCGCGCCTGGCGCTACCCAATCCGCAAGAAGCCTGAAATGACCTCAAAAGCATTACCCGACAACCTGCATCCTGACACGCTGGCCGTGCGCGTCGGCGTTGAACGCAGCCAGTATGGCGAGAACTCCGAGGCGCTGTACCTGACCAGCGGCTTTGTGCAGCCCGATGCTGAAACCTCGGCGCGCCGCTTTGCCGGCACCGAAGCAGGCTTTACCTACGCCCGCACGTCCAACCCGACGGTGGCCGGCTTCGAGCAGCGGCTGGCGGCGCTCGAAGGCACCGAAGCCGCCATTGCAGCGTCCAGTGGCATGGGTGCTATCTTGATGATGGGCATGGGCCTGCTCAGGGCGGGCGACCATGTCGTGTGCTCGCAGTCGGTGTTCGGCTCGACGCTGAACCTGTTCGGCAAGGAGTTCGCCAAGTTCGGCGTCGAAACCACGTTTGTCTCGCAGACCGACATCGCGCAGTGGCAAGCGGCCATGCGTCCGACCACCAAGCTGCTGTTTGCCGAAACCCCGACCAACCCGCTGACCGAAGTCTGCGACATCCGGGCGCTGGCCGACCTGGCGCATGCTGGCGGCGCGCTGCTGGCGGTGGACAATTGTTTTTGCTCGCCCGCCCTGCAGCGGCCGACCGAACTGGGCGCCGACCTGATCATCCATTCCGGCACCAAATACCTCGACGGGCAGGGCCGCGTGATGGCGGGTGCGATTTGCGGGCCCTCCAAGCTGATCGTCGATGTGTTCGGCCCCATCGTGCGCACCGCCGGCATGGTGCTGGCACCGTTCAATGCGTGGGTGGTGCTCAAGGGCATGGAAACGCTGCGCATCCGCATGCAGGCCCAAAGCGCCACGGCGCTGGCGGTCGCGCAATGGCTGGAGACGCATCCCGCCGTGACCCGCGTGTACTACCCCGGTCTGGCATCGCACCCGCAGCACGCGCTGGCCATGCGCCAGCAAGCTGGCCTGGGCGGCGCGGTGGTGTCTTTCGATGTGCGCGGCAGCAGTCCCGAGACGGCACGTGCCAACGCCTTTCATGTGATCAACAGCACCCAGGTGGTCAGCATTGCCACCAATCTGGGCGACACCAAATCCATCATCACCCACCCGGGAACGACCTCCCATGGACGCCTCACCGAAGCCCAGCGCCAGGCTGCTGGTATCGGCCAGGGCCTGATCCGTTTTGCGGTCGGCCTTGAATACATTGACGATCTGAAAGCCGACCTCGCGCGCGGCCTGGACAGCCTGACATGACACCACCAACAAGAACCCGATTCGCACCGTCGCCGACCGGATTTATTCATCTGGGCAACATCCGTTCGGCGCTCTACCCGTGGGCGTTTGCACGCTCCACGGGCGGCGTTTTCATCCTGCGCATTGAAGACACCGATGTCGAGCGTTCAAACCAGGCCTCTGTCGACGTAATACTGGAAGGCATGCGCTGGCTGGGCCTGGACTACGACGAGGGCCCGTTCTTTCAGATGCAGCGAATGGACCGCTACAAGGCGGTGCTGGCCGAGATGCAGGCGGCCGGCCATGTGTACCCCTGCTACATGAGCGTGGCAGAACTCGATGCGCTGCGCGAAGCGCAAATGGCGGCCAAGGAAAAGCCGCGCTATGACGGCACCTGGCGTCCGGCGCCCGGCAAGACGCTTCCGCCGGTGCCGGCGGGCGTGCAGCCCGTGCTGCGCTTTAAAAATCCGCAGGGTGGCACCGTGGCCTGGGACGACAAGGTCAAGGGGCGCATCGAGATCAGCAACGACGAGCTTGATGACCTGGTGATCGCCAGGCCCGACGGCACGCCGACCTACAACTTCTGCGTCGTGGTCGACGACAGTGACATGGCGATCACCCATGTGATTCGCGGCGACGACCATATCAACAACACGCCGCGCCAGATCAACATCCTTCGCGCGCTCGGCAAAGACGTTCCCGTTTATGCGCATCTGCCCACCGTGCTGAACGAGCAGGGCGAGAAGATGAGCAAGCGCAATGGCGCCAAGGCTGTCACGCAGTACGCCGCCGAAGGCTATTTGCCTGACGCGATGGTGAACTACCTGGCGCGCTTGGGCTGGAGCCACGGTGACGACGAAATCTTCAGCCGCGAACAATTTTTGCAATGGTTCAATCTGGACCATCTCGGCAAGAGCGCGGCCCAGTTCGACGAGGCCAAGCTGCGCTGGGTCAACGCGCAGCACCTCAAGGCCATGGCCGATGACAAGCTGGCAGGGCTGGTTCAGCCCTTTCTGGCCTCGCTCGAGGTTTCGGACGTGGATCCGGCCTGGCTGGCCGGCGCTTGCGCTTTGTTCAAGGACCGCTGCAGCACGCTGGTCGAGTTGGCGGGCTGGCTGAAATTGCTGGTGACGGGCGCAGAGCCGAGCGCGCAAGATGTCAGCACCCATGTGACCGACGCCATTCGGCCCGCGCTGGCCAAGCTGGTGCATGCGCTGGCTACCTGCGAATGGAGCAAGGCCGGTATTGCTGCCGCCATCAAGCAGGTGCTGGCGGATGCCGGCCTGAAGATGCCGCAATTGGCCATGCCAGTGCGTGTGCTGCTCATGGGGACGCCGCAAACACCTTCGCTGGATGCGATTCTGGCGCTGATGACGCGAGAAAAAGTGATCGACAAATTGAATTTAGTTTGAAAATATTAAAAAGACCAGTTTTTGTAGATATAATTTGAGGCTCGACAGGTTGTTAAGAAATTGGCAGCCAAGGGGGGTATAGCTCAGCTGGGAGAGCGCTTGCATGGCATGCAAGAGGTCATCGGTTCGATCCCGTTTACCTCCACCAACGTCGAAAAAGTTTTTGAAGTTTTGTTGCAGTCCGTAAAAAGTCTGCGCCGGAAGTTCCAAGGTTAAGACCCCATCGTCTAGAGGCCTAGGACACTACCCTTTCACGGTAGGTACCGGGGTTCGAATCCCCGTAGGGTCGCCAAATTTCTTCGCCGCAAGGTGAAGGGAAAAAGCACAAGTTGTTAAGCACTTGGCTCGAAAGAGCAAACGCTTTTCTATCAGGAGTGGTAGTTCAGTTGGTTAGAATACCGGCCTGTCACGCCGGGGGTCGCGGGTTCGAGTCCCGTCCGCTCCGCCAGATTGACGCCCTTGCAATTCATTGTGTAGTTGCAAAGGCTTTTCTTTTTTACCCGTCCTGGGGTAAAAAGATTGTTTAGATTTTTCAGGCTGTTAAATTTTTTTAGTGGCCTGATCCGGAAATTCCAAGGTTAAGACCCCATCGTCTAGAGGCCTAGGACACTACCCTTTCACGGTAGGTACCGGGGTTCGAATCCCCGTAGGGTCGCCAAATTTCTTCACCGAAAGGTGAAGAGAAAAAGCACAAGTTGGTAACCGCAAGCCCGCAAGGGCAGGCGACTTGGCTCGAAAGAGCAAACATTGCCACTACCAGGAGTGGTAGTTCAGTTGGTTAGAATACCGGCCTGTCACGCCGGGGGTCGCGGGTTCGAGTCCCGTCCGCTCCGCCAGTATTTAAGGGTTTGCTGCTATGAAAATAGAAGCAAACCCTTTTTTCTTTCCCGATTTGGAATGCGCCCCATTTTTCGAAGTCGTCCAAGGACGGGCGTTTGCGTGGATTAAATCACGACCATCTATCCCGGCAGGGTTCCCGGACCATCCCAGGCAGCCCGCTGGTGAGATGGAGTCCCGTGGCCCGACTCCTCGACACAGCCTGACGGAATTTGCAGGAACCGGCATTGGCTTGGACGCTGTGCATAGAATTATTACGTGCCACGGCGGCAAGGTCTGGGCCAAATCCGCCCCGGATGAGGGCGCCGCATCCCACTTTACGCTGGGGCGCCTGAAGGCCCAGAAGTTGTTCCCGTCCAGAAGAAAAACGTGAAATTAACCTCCATGGAACGCCGCTTCCCCTGATCACCCGGCAGGCGTGCACCCTTGGCCGGGTTTTAGGTTTTCATCCCTGCAATCGGCTCGTCCATGGGCGCCAGGCCCATAGGGGGATTGGCCGCTTTCGCTGGCGTGCTGCGGGTATCTAAAGTACCCGCGCGTCTTGCGCGCTTGGCCCAAAGCTGCCTCGTGACTGTTTTCAGGCGCTGCAGGCGGCCTGTTTCAGGCCATGGCGCCCCTGTGCCCCGGTGAATTGGGTGACAAGTCCTTCATGCAGCCTCAGAAGTCATTCCGATGGTCATGTCTTCTGGTCACGTTTGCCGAAATAAGGCGTTCCGCCTGGGCATTGAAAGAATGGCCGTTTTTTTAAAGGGATGAAACCCCTAACTTTGACGTTGTATTCAGGTCGCTATTTATGTGCGCTACCGAACATACCAGACGGGCTTGATTGTCTATACTTTCACTTCCGCGAGATATTTGCCAGAGGTGGTAAGTCAAGCCAGTTCTGCCCTCGGAGTCTCCTGATGTCCCTTTCTGACAATCCCAAAACAAACCAGCTGCTCGCCGCGCTGCCGGATGCCGAATGGCAGCGCTGGCTGCCGCAGCTTGAGTTGGTACAGATGCCTTTGGGCCAGGTGGTGTATGAGTCGGGCGGCATGCTCAGCCATGTGTATTTTCCAACTACGGCCATCGTCTCGCTGTTGTATGTGATGGAAAATGGTGCGTCGGCCGAGATCGCAGTGGTCGGCCACGAAGGCGTCGTCGGCATCTCCCTGTTCATGGGCGGCGAGTCCACGCCCAGCCGTGCAGTCGTGCAAAGTGCTGGCCAGGGCTTTCGGCTCAAAGCGCAGGTGATCAAGGAAGAATTCAAGCGGGCGCCCGTGCTGCACCTGCTGCTGCGCTATACCCAGGCACTCATCACGCAGATGGCACAAACAGCGGTATGCAACCGCCACCATTCTCTGGACCAGCAACTGTGCCGCTGGCTGCTGCTCAGCCTGGACCGGCTGCAGGGCAATCAGCTGGTGATGACCCAGGAGTTGATTGCCAACATGCTCGGTGTACGCCGTGAAGGCGTGACCGAAGGCGCGCTCAATTTACAAAAATCCGGGCTGATCAGCTATTCGCGGGGTCGCATCACGGTGCTGGACCGCCCGGGGCTGGAAAAACGCACTTGTGAATGTTATGCCGTTGTCAAGAAAGAATATGACCGCCTGCTCCCGGAAAAGCTCGCTGTTTAGGTTTGCCGTGAACTGATTGTTGCCTTCGGTGAATGGCGGGAGGCCATGGGGTCAGGCCGCATCAGGCTCACCTCATTTTTAGCCGGCTTGTGCGGCAGTTCATGCTGCATCCTGTGCATATGGGGCATACTCGACTTTCCGAATCGAACTGCATTTGACAGCTGCGCGGCCTTGAACTTGCCCCTTTCCTGAAGGGTCTGCAACATCCCGAAAGCCGCATGAACACTGTCGAAAATACCCTGATTGAATGGCTCCCTGCCAAGGATCGCGCCCGCCTGCTGGCTATCTGCGAGCCGGTCGAGCTGCTACTGTCCGAGGTGCTCTGCGAGCCAGACAAACCAACGCGCCATGTTTATTTTCCTACCCGGGGGTTTATTTCCCTGGTCGCCATGGTTGACGGAAGCCCGGGTGTCGAGGTCGGCATGGTGGGCCGTGAGGGGATGTTGGGTGCGCAATTGGTACTGGGCGTGGTCACAGCACCACTGCATGCGCTGGTGCAAGGCTCGGGCACATCCTGGCGAGTTGCGACGGTGCCGTTCAAGCGTGAACTGGCGCGCAGCGCGGCGCTGCGGCGGGTGTTGAACCGCTACCTGTATGTGCTCATGGCCCAGCAGGCCACATCGGCCGCCTGCCTGCGCTTTCATTTGATCGGCCAGCGTCTGGCGCGCTGGCTGCTGATGAGCCAGGACCGGGCTCAATCTGAAAGCTTTCACATCACGCACGAGTTCCTCGCCTACATGCTGGGAATGCGCCGCGTCGGCATCACGGCGGCTGCCAGCGCCTTGCAGCGCGATGGCCTGATTGAATACCACCGTGGCGAGATAAAAGTGATGGACCGCAGTGGCCTTGAGGCGGCAGCATGCAGCTGTTATGCCTCCAACCAGAAAACCTACGCAGACTTGCTGGGCTGACATAAACCCCAGCTGTTGCGTTCAAGTTTTTCCGGACGCCTCAACAGGCTGCCGAATTGTCCATTGATTCATAAGGGCCGGTCATCCTTTGCGTGCCTGATTTCATGTCGCAAGGACTGAACCTCTTCGCGCAGGTGCCTGATCTCGCGCATCAACTCGTGCTCGATCTGCAACTCTTCGCCCTGCTCAACATCTTTTTCAACAAAAATGGCCGCCAGCGAAGCGGTGGCCAGCGACAGCACCGCCAGCCCCAGCAACACCACGACAACGGCAAACGCGCGCGAAGCATGGGTGCTGGGCACCACATCGCCATAGCCCACGGTGGCCGCCGTGGTGAAGGCCAGCCACAGGCCCTCTGAAATGGTGAGCACCCCCGGATCCAGCAGCCAAAAGCCCAGGCCGCCCAGCAGCAAAATCGCGCCGCAGAGAATCAAGGAATAGAAAACGCCCTGGCGGGCAATATGCACTTTTCGCGGGTATTTTTTTGGGGGCATGGCAGGCCGTGTGTCTGGCAAATTGGAGTCCTGATTATTGTCCAGTGCCGGTCTGGGCCCACAATCGCCGATATGCGTAAACATGTTTCTGAAACCAGCGCCCAGCAGCGCCTGCTCTGCGGACTGGCGCTGGGCCTGGCGGCGGCTGCATTGCCGCTGCCGCTGGTCTGGCAATTTCGTGCCCTGCTGGGGTGGAGCGTCGGCGTGGCCGCCTATCTGGCGCTGGCCTGGTGGTTGTGCGAGCGCTTTGACGCCGAACGTACCCGCGAGCGGGCACAAGCGCAGGACGAAACCAGCGTGGTGCTGTTTTTGCTGATGCTGCTGGCCACCATGGCCTGCGTGGCCGCCATCGTTGTCATGATGCAGCAGGGCAAGGGCTTTTCAGGCCCGGAACGCACTCTGCATGTCGCGCTGTCGGTGGTGGCGCTGATCGCGTCGTGGTTGTTCATCCAGACGATTTTTGCATTTCGCTATGCCCATCGTTATTACCAGGAAGAAAAAAACAAGGAACCGGACGGGCCGGGCCTGAAGTTTCCCGGCGGGCTGGACCCGGACTATTTCGATTTTCTGTACTACGCGCATGTGGTCGGCATGACCGCGCAGGTGTCTGACGTACAGGTCACCTCGCGCGAGATGCGCCGGCTGACACTGGTGCACAGCGTGCTGTCCTTTGGTTTCAACATGCTGGTGCTGGCGCTCAGCATCAATGTGGTGGCCGGCGCCTTGCAGTAATCGGCCCGCAGCCGCGTCAGCCTGCCCGGGGGCGCTGGCGTCCCAGTCGCAGCAGCCCGGTCGACAGCGCCGTGCCGCAGACGATCACTGCCGCGCAGCCCAGCATCCAGGGTGTGACGGTTTCCCCGAGAAAGGTCACGCCATACAGCACCGCAAACACCGGCACCAGAAACGTCACCGACAGCGCGCGCGGCGGACCGGCGTTTTCAATCAGCCTGAAAAACAGGATATAGGCAATGCCGGTGCAGACCACGCCCACCACCAGCAGCGCCAGCCAGGCCGCGGCGCCCGGCATGCGCGCCGGCCACAGCCACAGCGCCGGCAGGGCCAGCCCCAGCGTGGCGCCGATCTGGCTGCCGGCGGCCGTGACCAGCGGCGGCAGGCCGGTCAGGTAGCGCTTGGTGTAGCTGGCTGAAATGGCGTAGCACAGCACCGCCAGCAGGCAGGCCAGCACGGCCCAGCCCGACGACGCGCCCGAGGCGTCGGGCGTGAAGCTGGCTTTGTCCCAGGCCAGCAGCGCCACGCCGGCAAAGCCGACCGCCAGGCCCAGCAGGCGCGATGCCGTGAGCTTGTCGTTGAGCCAGGCCCAGGCAATCAGCGCACCGAACATCGGCACCGTGGCGTTCAGGATCGCCGACAGTCCGGTGCTGATGGACAGTAGCGCAAACGAAAAGCAGGCAAACGGAATGCCCGAGTTGAGCAGGCCGATGAAGAAGGTCCGGCGCCAGTGTCTTTTGAGTTCTGGCAGCAGGCCGCGCAGCCATACCAGCGGTAGCAGGAACA
>JAUSDK010000044.1 GCA_030650875.1 Polaromonas sp. | reverse complement strand
CGCAATCACCTGGCCGCAGTCGTTGGTCTCCATCTGCGCGATCTCGGGCACATGGGCGGCGATCAGGTCGCCGAGCTTGCGGACCAGTTTGGCGCGCTGCGGTGCCGGCATGCCGGCCCACTTCGGAAAGGCCTCTTTCGCAGCGGCCACGGCGGCGTTGACTTCCGCTTCGCCGCCAGCGGCCACTTCGGCCAGCACGTCCTGCGTGGCGGGGTTGACGGTCTCGAAGTAGCTGCTGCCGGCGACGGCCCGGCCATTGATGAGGTGATCTATTTTCATATTCATTCAATCGTGTTGATAAGCGAGCCCAGGCCCTCGATGCTGGTGACCACCACGTCGCCGGGCCGGCAGTCCACCACGCCGTCCGGTGTGCCGGTCAGGATCAGGTCGCCCGGCTGCAGCGTCATGAAGCTGCTGAAATATTCGATCAGGAAGGGCACGTCGAAAATCATGTCGCCCGTATTGCCGGACTGCGTGAGCTGGCCATTGACGGTGGTTTGCAGGGCCAGTGCCATCGGGTCGGCGATGTCTGCCGCATCGACCAGCCAGGGCCCGAGTGGCGTGCAGCCGTCGCGGTTTTTGACGCGCAGATTGGGCCGGTACCAGTTTTCGAGGTAGTCGCGGATCGCGTAATCATTGGCGATGGTGTAGCCCGCGATGAAGGCGTACGCGTCGTCACGCTTGACTTTTCTGGCGGTCTTGCCGATGACCACCGTGAGTTCACACTCGTAATGCATGAACTGCACGCCGGCCGGGCGGCGCGTGAGCTGCCGGTGGCCGGTCAGCGTTCTTTCGCCCTTGATGAACACCAGGGGTTCCTCGGGCGCCTTGAATTCGAGTTCTTTCGCGTGGTCGGCGTAGTTCAGGCCCAGCGCAAGAATGGTGCGCGGGCGCGGCGTGGGCGCCAGCGGTGGCAGCCAGGTGACCGCGTGTTCGGCGACGAGTTGTCCGTTCGCCAGCAGGAGCTGGCCGTCCCGCTCGGTGGCGTTGTGCACGGCACGGTTGTACATCACCCGGGCGTGTTTCATGGGGTCTCCCCAAGCAGCGTGTTGCTCAGCGTGCCGAAACCGGGTGCGGTGATGTCAATCTGGTCGCCGGCTCTGGCCAGCGGCCGGCCCGCATCGCAGCCCAGCATCAGCACATCGCCAGCGCGCAGGGTCATGAACTCGCCGACATCGGCCAGCAGTTGGTCGGCAGGGCGCACCAGCTGCGAAAAATTGACGGACTGTTTCAGCTCGCCGTTGATGCGCACTTCCAGTGTGAAGCTTGAAGGATCGCCAGCTTCGCTGGCAGGCACCAGTCGCTGGCCGATGCCGAGAAAACCGTCCAGGCATTTGAACTTGACGGGCGGCCGGAAAAAAGACGCATGGGGTATCGACAGGTCGTTCATTAGCACATAGCCCGCCACTTCGCCGGCCTCACCCATCACCATGGCAATGCTGGCGCCGACTTCGACCTCGGGGACCCGTGCCGGCACGGGGATGCTGGCGCCGCTGGCGCTCCAGGTGTTGGCTGGCTTGACATACAGAACTGGCGCTTGCGGCGGCGCCTTGTAAGGCGGCTGGTTCATCTGCGGCGCCAGTGCCTCGACCTCCGCGCGGAAGTTCAGCAGCGTGCCGTAAACCGTGCCGGAAGGCATGAAGCTCATGGCTGCTCCAGAGCAATCACTTCATCAAGCAGCGCATACAGCTGTGCCAGCTTGTCTTTTCCCAGGGTTTTTTCCATCCAGGCGTAGTGCGCTTCGATGGCCCCCGAGAGCGTGGCCACCAGTTGCACACCTTTGTCCGTGGCCTCCACGCTGGTGCGCCGCTGGTCCGCCGGGTCGCGCGAGCGCTGAATCAGGCCATCGCGCTCCATGCGGGTCAGCACGCCCGTCAGGCTGGGGCCGAGGATGAAGGCTTCGCGCGCGACCTTGCCGGTTTCCACCACGCCGTGTTCGCCCAGCACCCGCAGCACCCGCCATTGCTGGTCGCTCAGTGCATGTTCGCGCAGGCGCGGCCGGGTGTGGGCCATGACCGACTCGCGCGCCTGCAGCAGCAGGCGGGGCAGGTTGCGGTGAATAAAAGGCGTGGTCATGGGAGGCGATGAATTTATTTAATATATTAAATGATTTGAGACTTGCCGCCAAGCGCGCGAGGCCGGGAGTAACCCGTACTGTGAATAAATACAGTAATATCGCCGCATGGCCAAAGACAAGACGATTTACACCTGCACCGAATGCGGCGGCACCAGCCCCAAATGGCTGGGCAAGTGCCCGCATTGCGGGGCCTGGAACACGCTGATCGAGTCGGTCGCCGAGAGTCATTCGCCGGTGAAAAACCGCTTTGCTTCGCTGGCCAAACCATCGGAAGTGGCGACCCTGGCCGACATCGAAGCGACCGACATGGCCCGCACCCCTACCGGCCACGAGGAGCTGGACCGCGTGCTCGGGGGCGGCATTGTCGAAGGCGGCGTGGTGCTGATAGGCGGCGACCCGGGCATCGGCAAGTCCACCTTGCTGCTGCAGGCGCTCGATTCGCTGCAGCGTGGCTTTGACGCCCGCTTGAGCGCCGCCGGGCCGACCCAAGGCGCGAAGGCCTCCTCGGGGGGCACCTTGTATGTCACTGGCGAGGAAAGCGGCGCCCAGGTGGCGCTGCGCTCGCGCCGGCTCGGGCTGGACGGCTCGCAGGTCAAGGTGCTGGCGGAGATCCAGCTCGAAAAAATCCTCGCCACGCTGGAGGCCACGCGGCCGGCGGTGGCGGTGATCGATTCCATCCAGACCGTGTATTCCGACCAACTCACCTCCGCGCCGGGCTCGGTCGCGCAGGTGCGCGAATGTGCGGCCCACCTGACGCGCGCGGCCAAGTCCAGTGGTGTCTGCATCATCCTCGTCGGCCACGTCACCAAGGAAGGTGCGCTCGCCGGCCCGCGCGTTCTCGAACACATGGTCGATACCGTGCTGTATTTCGAGGGCGACACCCATTCGAGTTTTCGCCTGGTGCGCGCGATCAAGAACCGCTTTGGCGCGGTCAATGAGATCGGCGTGTTTGCCATGACCGAAAAAGGCCTCAAGGGTGTGACCAACCCGAGCGCCATCTTCCTGAGCCAGCACAGCGAGCCGGTGCCGGGCAGCTGTGTGCTGGTCACGCTGGAAGGCACGCGCCCCATGCTGGTGGAAATCCAGGCGCTGGTCGACAGCGGCGGCCCCAGCCCGCGCCGCCTCTCGGTGGGCCTGGACCGGGACCGCCTGGCCATGCTGCTGGCGGTGCTGCACCGCCATGCCGGCATCGCCTGCATGGACCAGGACGTGTTTGTCAACGCGGTCGGCGGCGTGCGCATCAGCGAGCCGGCGGCCGACCTGTCGGTGATGCTGGCGATCACCTCCAGCCTGCGCGGCAAGCCGCTGCCCAAGGGCTTCATTGCCTTCGGCGAGGTCGGCCTGGCCGGTGAGGTGCGGCCCGCGCCGCGCGGCCAGGAGCGGCTCAAGGAAGCGGCCAAGCTGGGCTTCAGCGTGGCCGTGGTGCCCAAGGCCAATGCGCCTAAAAAGCCGATCGAAGGCTTGACCATCCATGCGGTCGAACGTGTGGAGCAGGCGATCGAGGTGGTGCGAAGCCTCGCGTAGCGGGATCCGCCATGGTGCGGCGAATGAAATGCTATCAAATTAATAGCTTCTGACGCCCGCCACGTTTGGGTTGAAGGCCGATTTTGCTTGAAAATGACACGTGGCGACGGCCGTGCGGCATGTCGTACGCACTCCCCGCAGCCGGGCGGCGGCCGGCGGCTGCGAAAATAGCGCCATGAACTTCCAGAAAATTTTTGTTCCGATGGCCGGCGTTGCCGTGGTGGTGCTGGCTTACCGCGGTTTCGGCTGGGCCGGTGTGGCGGCTGCGGTCGGCGGCCTGATGATGTGGCTGCTGCTCCACTTCACCCGCATGATGCAGGTGCTCAAGCGCGCGGCCAACCGGCCCATCGGTTATGTCGACAGCGCCGTCATGCTCAATGCCAAGCTCAAGCCGGGCATGACGCTGCTGCATGTGGTGGCCATGACCCGAAGCCTGGGCGCGCTGCAATCCGACAAGGACGCGCAACCCGAGGTGTTCCGCTGGACCGATGGCAGCCAGTCGCATGTCACCTGCACCTTTGTCGGCGGCAAGCTGGCGCACCATGAACTTATCAGGCCGCCGGTGACGGATTCGCTGCCGGCCGCCGAGGGCCCGCCGCCCGGCCCGTAAAATCAGCGTTTCGGGTTTTTCGGCAGGTTCTCCGGTCCGTCCGCCGCAGGCCGGGCGCCGGGAACCCTTTCACGACATTCATCACAGGATCAGCACCATGCCCCCAGTAGCACCCTCCATGGAAGACCGCGACGGAAAAATCTGGATGGACGGCCAGATGGTCGAGTGGCGCGACGCCAAAATCCATGTGCTGACGCACACCCTGCACTACGGCTGCGGCGCCTTTGAGGGCGTGCGCGCCTACAAGATGCCCGACGGCGGCACGGCGATTTTTCGGCTGGAAGAGCACACCGAGCGGCTGTTCAACAGCGCCAAGATCCTGCGCATGAAGATCCCGTTCACGCCGCAGGAAGTCATGGACGCCCAGCTCGCCGTGGTGCGCGAGAACAAGCTGGAAAGCGGCTACATCCGCCCGCTGACCTGGATCGGCGCTGAAAAGCTCGGCGTCAGCCCCAAAGGCAACAAAATTCACCTGATGGTCGCCGCCTGGACCTGGGGCGCCTACCTCGGCGAGGAAGGCATGAAGCGCGGCATTCGCGTCAAGACCAGCAGCTTCACGCGCCACCACGTCAACATCACCATGATCCACGCCAAGGCGGTGAGCAACTACACCAACTCCATCCTGGCCAACATGGAAGCCACCGACGAGGGCTACGACGAGGCGCTGCTGCTCGACCCGCAAGGCTTTGCCTCCGAAGGCGCGGGCGAGAACCTGTTCATCGTGCGTAAGGGCGTGGTCTACACCCCCGACTCCAGCGCCGGTGCGCTCAACGGCATCACGCGCAACACGATTTTTTCCATCTGCCAGGACCTGGGCCTGGAGCTCAAGGAAAAGCCCATCACGCGCGACGAAATCTACATTGCCGATGAAGCATTTTTCTCGGGTACGGCGGCAGAAGTCACGCCCATCCGCGAACTCGACCGCATTGAAATTGGCAGCGGCTCGCGCGGCCCCATCACCGAGAAAATCCAGGCTGCGTTCTTTGACATCGTCAACGGCCGCAACCCCAAGTACGCCGGCTGGCTCAGCAAAGTTTAAGAGGCCTGACCATGACGAAATCATCTGTTGTCGAACTGCTGGCCTCCGACCTCAACGCCCAGGGTGGCGTGTATTGCCCCAGCCCCACGGCCGACATGAAGGTCTGGAACAGCCACCCCAAGGTTTACCTGGACGTGGCCCGCACCGGCCACGGTAAATGCCCGTATTGCGGCACCGTCTACCAGCTCAAGGCCGGTGAGCACTTTGGCGGCGGGCATTAACACGCCCCCACGCTCCCCACTTCGTGTGGTTCGCCGCCCTTGCAGGGCGCCACACCGCCAGAGGCGGCGCATCTGCAGGCTGTCCAAGCCCGCGCAGGCGGGCTCGGAGCCGCAGACTTCAGCCCCGAGGGGGCCGATGCGCCTGCGGCCCGGCGAAGCCGGTTCCGCGGCCCTGGCTGGTACGGAGGGCCTACGCTGCGGCCGGTCATGTCAAAAATAGAAACGGTCAATTCCCTCATCATCGCGCCGCAGTGGATAGGGGACGCGGTCATGACCGAGCCGCTGCTGCGCCGGCTGCATGCGCGCGGCGAGCGCCTCACCGTGGGCGCATTGCCCTGGGTGGCGCCGGTGTACCGCGCCATGCCGCAGGTGGCCGAGGTCATTGAATTTCCGTTCGCCCATGGCGGCCTGCAATTCAAGGCGCGCCGCACCTTGGCCAAGGCCATGCAAGGCCAGTTTGACAAAGCCTACGTGCTGCCCAATTCACTCAAAAGCGCGCTGCTGCCCATGCTGGCCGGCATTGCGCAGCGCATTGGCTATCTGGGCGAAGCGCGCGTCGGTTTGCTCACGCACCGGCTCAAAAACCCCAAGAACAAGCCGCCCATGGTGGCGTTTTATTCCGCCCTGAGCGGCGAGGGCGATCTGGACCGCGACCGCCCGCAACTGCAGGTAGACCCCGCCGCCGCCGGGCAAACCCTGCAGCGCCTGGGGCTACAGCCGGGCGGCTTCGTCGTGTTTGCGCCCGGTGCTGAATACGGCCCGGCCAAGCGCTGGCCCGCCGCCCATTTTTCAGAACTGGCCGCCGGGTTGACGCTGCCCGTGGTGCTGCTCGGCTCGGGCAAGGAAGCCGCGCTGTGCGACGAGATTGCCGCACAGGCCAATGCGGCGCAAGCCGGCAAATGCCTGAACCTGGCCGGTAAAACGACACTGCCCGAGGCCCTGAGCCTGATTGCCAGCAGCCGCAGCACCGTCAGCAACGACTCCGGCCTGATGCACGTCGCTGCCGCGCTGGGCGTGCCGCAGGTGGCGATTTTTGGCTCGTCGAGCCCGCTGCATACCCCCCCGCTCAATGACCGGGCCACCGTGCTCTGGCTCAAGACCGACCCCGCCTACCAGCCGCCGCTGGACTGCGCGCCGTGCTTTGCACGCGAATGCCCGCTGGGGCATACCCGCTGCCTGAATGACATTGGCGCCGAGCGGGTGCTGCAGGC
Source organism: Polaromonas sp. (assembly GCA_030650875.1). GTDB lineage: Bacteria > Pseudomonadota > Gammaproteobacteria > Burkholderiales > Burkholderiaceae_C > Polaromonas. Next base: position 22,329 of record JAUSDK010000044.1, on the reverse strand, counting down.
GATTCAAGGGCGGTAGGCACCTCGCACCGGCCAAAAAAAAGCCGCCTTGCGGCAGCTTTCTGAACGTCCTCCTGAATGAGTGAACTTCGCGGAAAAACCACCGGGGTGTTTCTTCAACGCGTCCGCTTTTTTTTATCCCCTCAAGCCTCGATTGTTGTGACAGCAACAAATGTAATATCGGTCAAGACAGGGGCACTGACCATCCCGCAAGTAGATGAGAATGGTGGTTTTTTGCTGAAAACCACAGGGCCCTTTGATCTATCTCAAGCGGTTTGCGCTGTCAGGGGCAATTCGACGATGAAGGCGGCGCCGCCGCCGGGGCGGTCTTCGCAGCGGACCGTGCCGCCATGGCGCTCGCTGATGGATTTGACCAGCGACAAGCCCAGCCCCACACCGCCTTCGCGTTCGCTGGCGCCGGGCAGGCGGTAAAACGGCTCAAAGATGCGCTCGCGCTTGTCGGCGGGAACGCCTGGGCCACGGTCCAGCACCCGGATCACGGCAAGCGGTTTGTTCCCCGTCTGTTGTTGGGCCAGTTCCAGGCTGATGTCGCCGCGCCCGTAGCGCCTGGCGTTTTCCAGCAGGTTGCGGATCAGCCGGCGCAGCAGCCGGGGCGAGCCCTGCACCATCAGGCTGTGGCCGCCGGGCAGCTCGGCGTTCAGGTCTGCGTTCACGCGCGCGCATTCCTCGGCGGCCAGCCCAGTCAGGTCCAGCATTTCAAACGGCTCGGCGTCGGCCTGCTTGGTGTCGAGCCGGCTGGCCAGCAGGATTTCGTCGATCAGCTGGTCGAGTTCCGTGATGCTCCGGGAAATCTCAGCTTTCCGAAGGGAACGCTGCGCCGGGCCGCCCCAAGCAAGTTCAGCCCCCTCGGGGGGCAGCGTAGTACGCGAAGCGACAAGCGTGGGGGCCTCTTGATCCATCAGTTCCAGCCCCATGCGGATGCGGGCCAGCGGCGAGCGCAGCTCGTGGGAGGCGTTGGCCAGCAGCGACTTGTGCGATTCCATCAGGGTTTCGATGCGCTCGGCTGCGTGGTTGAAGCGCCGGGCCAGAAAGGCGACTTCGTCGTGCCCTTCGGTGTTGATGCGCGCCGACAGGTCGCCCGCGCCCCAGCGTTCGACGCCGCGCTGCAGGGCTTCGAGCCGCAGCGTCAGGCGCCGCATCACGGGGTAGGCGCCCAGCGCCACGGCCAGCCCGACCAGGCCCAGCATCCAGCCAAAACCAAAGCCCAGCGGCGGCCGGCCGGGCGCGCTGCCGGGCGGACGTGCAGGCCGGGGCATCAGCAGGTTCAGGGTCTGGCCGTCGCTGGTGAGGATGTCAAATTCAAGGTTGTCGCCGCGCTTGCGGTCGGGGCTGGTTTGCGCGCGGCCAATGAGCTCGCCGGCGGCGTTGCGTACCAGCACTTCGCGTATCGGCAACTGCGGCGGGTCGGCGCTGAAATGCCAGGCCGCGCCGACCAGAAACGTCAGCACCGCCACCGTGGCCACCACGGCCAGCCAGATGCGCACGTACAGGTGCGACGTGAAACGGGACCACATGCGGGAGCGCACGCTGTGCTCAGTCCTGCTGCTTGGCAAACACGTAGCCCACACCGCGCACCGTCAAAATGCGCTTGGGGTCTTTGGCGTCGAGCTCGATGGCGCTGCGGATGCGGCCCATGTGCACGTCGATGGAGCGGTCAAACGCTTCAAGCTCGCGCCCGCGCACGGCTTCCATGATCTGGTCGCGGCTGAGCACCCGGCCGGCGCGCTCGGCCAGCGCCGCCAGCAGGTCAAACTGGTAGGACGTCAGCTCGCACAGCTTGCCCGCCACCGACACGCTGCGCGCGTCACGGTCGATCTCAAGCGAGCCAAAGCGCATCACCTTGTGGCCGCCCGTGGCAACGGCTTCGCCCGTGTCGCCGCCCCGGCGCAGCACGGCCCGAATGCGCGCCAGCAACTCGCGCGGCTCAAACGGCTTGGGCAGGTAGTCGTCGGCGCCCACTTCCAGGCCCACGATGCGGTCCATCGGGTCGCCCTTGGCCGTCAGCATCAGCACGGCGGTGCGGGCCAGCTGGCTGTTGGGGTTGCCCTTGATGCGGCGGCACACCTCCAGCCCGTCTATGTCGGGCAGCATCAGGTCCAGGATCACCAGGTCGGCCGGGCTGGATTCCAGCGCGGCCAGGCCGCTGGCGGCATCGGCGGCGTGGGTAAAGCCATAGCCCGACTGGCGCAGGTATTCGCCCACCATGGTGGCCAGGCGGGTATCGTCTTCAATCATCAAAAGCTGCTGGGTCATGGCTTTGTCCTGGGTTGCAGGGGCTGTCCCTTAGGTTCAATCACAATGAATTTAATGGTGCGCGCCGCGCAACAATCACGCTTGAAGCGTCCGTAAAGTTACGGTAAAAAGCGCGGCCAAGCGTGCAGCATACACGCTTGATCCGGCCTGCCGGGGTTTACACTTAGCTATAAAAAATATAGCTAGCCGTGGCCGTATTTATTTGGCTTGAATCGTATTTGACCGCGAAGCCAGCCACACCAGCAGCAGCACCGGCACACCGAGCAGGGCCGTCGCCGTGAAAAAGTGGCTATAGCCAAACGTGTCCACGTACTGGCCCGAATAGCCCGCCAGAAACTTGGGCAGCAGCAGCATCATGGAGCTGAACAGCGCGTACTGGGTGGCCGAATAGTTGACGTTGGTCAGGCCCGACAAATAGCCAATGAAGGCGGCCGACGCGATGCCGCTGGACAGGTTGTCGGCCGAGATCACCACGATCAGCGCATTGACGTCGTGCCCGCGCGAGCCCAGCCAGGCAAACAGCAGGTTGCTGCCCGCGCTGAGCACGGCGCCCAGCATCAGCACGCGCATCACGCCAAAGCGCATGGCCAGCGCGCCGCCCACAAAGGCGCCCACCAGCGTCATGATGACGCCAAAGACCTTGGTTACGCTGGCCACTTCGTCCTTGGTGTAGCCCATGTCCACATAAAACGGATTGGCCATGATGCCCATGACCACGTCGCTGATGCGGTAGACCGCGATCAGCGCCAGGATCAGCAGTGCCTGCTTGCCGTAGCGGCGCAGGAAGTCGGCAAACGGGGCTATCAGCGCGCCCTTGAGCCAGTCGGCCGCGTTTTTGCTGGGCGGCAGTTCGCGGCGCAGCGGCTCGGGGGACAACAGCACGGTGGCCACGCCCAGCAGCATCGACGCGGCCATCACCAGGTAGGCTGCCTGCCAGGCACCGTGCTGGTAGACCGCGCCGCCCGCCACTTCAGCCCGGGCGGCAATCCACAGCGCGCCGGCGCCGGCCCAGATCATGGCGATGCGGTAGCCAGTCTGGTAGCTGGCTGCCAGCGCCGCCTGGCGCTCCACATCGGCCGACTCGATGCGGTAGGCGTCCAGCGCGATGTCCTGCGTGGCCGAGCCGATGGCCACGGCCAGCGCGCACCACACCACCGGCTGCAGCGCCAGGCTGGGGTCGGTCATGGCCATGGCCACCAGTGCCGTCACGATGATGGTTTGCGACAGCAGCAGCCAGCTGCGCCGCCGCCCGAGCCAGCGCGTGAGCAGTGGAATCGGCAGGCGGTCGACCAGCGGCGCCCAGGCCCATTTGAAACCGTAGGCCAGGCCGACCCAGCTCAGGTAGCCAATGGTGGTGCGGTCAATGCCCGCTTCGCGCAGCCAGAAGCTGAGCGTGCCAAACACCAGCAGCAGCGGCAGCCCGGCTGAAAAGCCCAGCAGCAGCATGCGAAAGGTGGCCGCTTCGGTGTAGACGCGCCAGACGTCGCGCCAGGCGGTTTTGGCTTTGGCGGGCGCGGGGAGGGGAATGTGAGCAGCGGTGGTTTTGTCTGACATGGGGTTTTCGGTTTATGACTATTATTCACGCATGTGCTTTTTATGTGACGCTAAACACGCCGCCTGGCCAGGTCGCCGGGCTTTTCTTTTGACCGCTGCCGGGGCTGCCGCCACCGCCGCGACCATGCCGCTGCAGGCGCAGGTCAACGTGGGCGGGTCTTCGGGGCTGCGCAACCTGGTGCCGGCCGACGAGCTGGAAGGTGCGGCCACGCAGCAATATGCCGAACTGCTGGCCGAGGCCAAAAACAAGGGTGTGCTGGCGCCGTCCAGCAGCCCGCAGCTGCAGCGGCTGCGCGCCATTGCCAAGCGGCTGGTGCCGCAGGCCGCGCAGTGGAACGACCGTTCGCGCCAATGGCGCTGGGATGTCAACCTGATCAGCAGCAAGCAGGTCAATGCGTTTTGCATGCCCGGCGGCAAGATTGCTTTCTACACCGGCATTCTGGACCAGCTCAAGCTGAACGACGACGAGACCGCCATGATCATGGGCCACGAAATGGCCCACGCGCTGCGCGAGCATGCCCGCGCGCGCATTGCCAAAAGCCAGGGCACCGGCACCTTGCTGTCGCTGGGCGCGCAGTTGCTGGGCCTGGGCTCGCTGGGTGATGTGGCCGCCAGCGTTGGCACGCAGTTGCTCACGCTTCGCTTTAGCCGCGACGACGAAACCGATGCCGACCTGGTCGGGCTGGAACTGGCCGCGCGCGGCGGCTACCAGCCGCAGGCCGCGGTCAGCCTGTGGGAAAAGATGGCCCAGGCCGGCGGCGGCGCCAGCGGGCCGAGCTTTTTGTCGACGCACCCGTCGGGGCCCGACCGCATTGACCAGCTGCAGCGCAATGTGCCCAAGGTGCAGGGGCTGTACCAGCGCGCCCGGCAAGGGTAGGCGGCGCCGGCGTTCGGCATCCCACGCGGCGCTTTTCAGCACCGCCTTTCAGCACCGCTTTCCCACACCAATTTTCTGCCCGCAGGCCACCAGCGTGCGCTGGCAGGCTCTTTTTATCTCCCCGCTGCACAACGGCACCTACGTCCCCCGCATCCGCCATGCCCTTTATCGTGACCGAGCCCTGCATTCAGTGCAAATACACCGACTGCGTCGAAGTCTGTCCAATGGACTGCTTTGTCGAAGGCCCCAACTTTCTGGTCATTGACCCGGACGGCTGCATTGACTGCTCGCTGTGCGTGCCGCAGTGCCCGGTGCATGCCATCGTCAACGCCACCGAAGCCGATGCGGCCCAGCAGCCTTACATCGCGCTGAACGCCGAGCTGGCCCACGCCCCGGGCTGGCGCTCCATCACGCGCCAGCAAGCGCCGCTTGCGGACCATGAATACTGGAAAACCGTGCCGGCCAAGGCGCAGTGGCTGCTGCGGTCCGGCTGACCGCGCGCTGCTTTTACGGGCCTGCGCTCAGTGCGTGGTGTGCAGCTTGTTGGCCCAGAAAAAGCGCAGCATTTCCTCACTCGCGTCCGGCCCTTTGGCGTCGGTGTAGGAGCCCCTTGCGCTGCCGCCTGACCAGGCATGGCCGCCGCCGTGCACGGTCCAGTGCTCGGCCTGCACGTTGCCGCCGGCTTCCCGGTAGATGCGCCGGGTGTAGGCGTGGCCGTTGTCGCTGCGGCCTTGTTCCTGTTCGGGCGCGGTCGCGCCGGCACGGGCGGCCACCGCCTGCTCGCCATTGGCCGGGTGCACGGTGGTGTCCTGGTCGCCATGAAACACGATGGTGGGCGGTGTCTGCCCGCTCGGTGCGCTGGCCGCGCCGCCGCTTTTCATGGCGCTGAGGGCGCCCTGGACATTGGTGGCGGCACCGGTGGCCAGACCCGAATGCACGCCCACGGCGGCAAACAGGTCGGGGTAGGTGTCGCCCAGAATGGCCGCCATGGCGCCGCCGGCAGACAGTCCGGCCACGTAGACGCGCTGCGGGTCGATGTTGTGCTGGCGCATCACGGCCTGCGTCATGCCGGCCAGAATCAGCGGCTCGCCGCGGCCGCGCTGCTGGTGGTTGTGCTTGAACCAGTTCCAGCAACGCGAGACATTGGCGGTTTGACCCTGCGCCGGGTAGAGCACCACAAAGTCGCGCTCCAGCGCCAGCTCGTTCATGCGCGTGCCGGCGGCAAAGTCGTCGGGGTTTTGCGTACAGCCGTGCAGCATCACGACCAGCGGCAGCGCCTTGGCGCCAGCGCGTGGCGGCACGTAGAGCTTGTACTTGCGCATGCCGGCCGCTTCGGTGTGGCTGGCGCTGGTGAACTGGCTGGTGGCGGGCGCCGGGGCGCCCTGCGGCACAGTGCGTGCCTGCACGTCCACCACTTGCGCGTTTTTTCGGCCTGCTGGCGCGCTGGCACCGCCCAGCGCCGACTTGATGGCCGCCGTGGCTTCCTTGAGCTTGCCGGCGCGCGTCAAGCGCGTGACTTCGGCCATGATGCGTTGGAAAGTGGGGTTCATGGAATTCCTTTGGGGTGCGGTCTGTAAAAAACTTAACGGATGCGGCCGGCCAGCGCGGCTTTCACGGCCGGGCTGGCGTGCAGCGCGCCCAGCACCACCAGAGAGTCAATGCTGGCCAGCGCCAGTTCGGGGCTGACGTCGGGGGCAATGGTGGCCAGGCCGAGCACGCGAATTTGCAGCGACTCGCCGGCGGCCTGCACGGCGCGCAGGTCATCGGCGCTGAAATGCTGGATGCCCAGCACAAGCATTTTGCGGGCCACCACCTGCTTGACCACTTCGGCATGGGCCGCCAGGTGGCTGCGGATGGCGGTGCGGATCAGGTCGGTCCGATTGGCATAAAAGCCTTCCTGCACCAGCAGGTCGATCTGGCCCAGATCCACATAACCGAGGTTGATGGTGATTTTCTCGTCGACCGGCTTGGCCGGCGCGAGGGAAGTAGTTCTGCGTGATTGCATGTTGACCATCTTAGCACCATCCGTGTGGATGGTTTTTGTGGGTTCATGCTGCTGCCAGCCGGCATGCGGTGCACAATGGCGCCCATGAAATCACCCAAGCGACTGCAATCCCTGATCGAAGAAGGCCTGATCGACAGCGTGGTACGCCAGCTGATGAGCGGCAAGGAAGCCATGGTCTACGTGGTGCGCTGCGGCGATGACACCCGCTGCGCCAAGGTCTATAAAGAAGCCAACGAACGCAGCTTTCGCCAGGCGGTGGACTACACCGAAAACCGCAAGGTGAAAAACACCCGCCAGGCCCGCGCCATGGCCAAGGGCACCAAGTTTGGCCGGGAAGCCAGCGAGGCCGCCTGGCAAAGCGCCGAGGTGGACGCGCTCTACCGGCTGGCCGATGCCGGCGTCCGCGTGCCCAAGCCCTACAACTTTTGCGACGGCGTGCTGCTGATGGAACTGGTGACCGACGCGCACGGCGACGCCGCCCCGCGCCTGAACGACGTGGCCTTCACGCCCGAGCAGGCGCGCATCCACCACGCGACGCTGCTGACCGAGGTGGTGCGCATGCTGTGCGCCGGCGTGGTGCACGGCGATTTGTCGGAGTTCAACATCTTGCTGGCCGAAGATGGCCCGGTCATCATCGACCTGCCGCAGGCGGTGGACGCCGCCGGCAACAACCACGCCAGCCGCATGCTGCTGCGCGACGTGGCCAATTTGCGCAACTTCTTTGGCGGCTTTGCACCCGATTTGCTCAGGGTCGACTACGGCAACGAGATCTGGGACCTGTACCAGCGCGGCGTGCTCTACCCCGACACGGTGCTGACGGGCCGCTTTGAGCGCAAGACCGGCCCGGTGGACGTGGGCGGCGTACTGCGCGAGATTGACGATGCCAGCGCCGAGGAGGCCGCGCGCCGGGTGCGCATGCAGACCGCCCGCTAGCTGGCGTTAACCGGCGCTAATCGGCGCCCTGCGGGCCAACGCCCTTCACAGCACCCAGTCGTACTCGATTGTCAGGGGCGCATGGTCACTAAAGCGCTGGTCCTTGTAAATCGCAGCGGCGTGGGCCGTCGCTGCCAGCGCGGGCGTTGCCAGGTGGTAGTCCAGCCGCCAGCCGACGTTCTTGGCATAGGCCTGGCCGCGGTTGCTCCACCAGGTGTAGGCCTCGCCGGTGGTTGCGGGGTGCAGCCGGCGGTAGACGTCGACCATGCCGCCGCCCCTGACACTGCCTGCGATGCCGGCGCTACCTTCCAGTAGTTCATCGGCCCCTTCATTTGCAAGCTCGGCATCGCGCAGCAGCTCGGTCATCCAGGCCCGCTCTTCGGGCAAAAAGCCGCTGTTCTTTTTGTTGCCCTTGAAGTTTTTCAAATCGATTTCCTGGTGCGCGATGTTGATGTCGCCGCACAGCACCAGTTCGCGGTCCTGCTTCAGGGCGGCCAGGTGCGGGTAGAACTCGGCCAGAAAGCGGAACTTGGCGGCCTGCCGCTCTTCGCCGGACGAGCCGCTGGGGAAATAGCCGCTGATGATGGACAGCTTGCGGTCGGGGCGGTCAAAGCGCAGTTCGATGCAGCGGCCTTCCGCGTCAAACTCGGGTGAGCCATAGCCCACGATCACGTCGCTGGGCGCGTGCCGGGTGTAGATGCCGACGCCGGAGTAGCCCTTTTTTTCGGCGAAGTGAAAATAGCCTTTGAGGCCGGCGATGTCCTCAAATCGCCCGCTCAGGTCGACCGATTGCGCTTTGAGCTCCTGCACGCAAATACAATCCGGGACGGACTGGGCAAGCCAGTCCTGCAGGCCTTTGCTGGTGGCCGAACGGATGCCGTTAAGGTTGAGGCTGGTTAATTTAAACATGGGACTTTCAATGAGCACGGTAGAACAAACAGGCCAGCTGGACAAGACAGCTGATGCAGACGCGACGCTGGCCCAGGAATTTGTGCAGTTTGCCGTCGAATCCGGGGTGCTGCGATTTGGGCAATTCAAGACCAAGGCCGGGCGCATGAGCCCTTATTTTTTCAACGCCGGTTTGTTTGACGACGGCGCCAAGCTGGGCCGGCTGGCGCAATTTTATGCGCGCCAGTTGCTGGCCGAAGAGCAGCGCAGCGGCCTGGCCTTCGACATGATTTTCGGCCCCGCCTACAAGGGCATCCCGCTGGCAGCCGCCGTCGCCATCGAACTGGCGCGGCTCGGGCGCAACGTGCCGTTCGCCTACAACCGCAAGGAAGCCAAGGACCATGGCGAGGGCGGCACGCTGGTCGGCGCACCGGTCCAGGGACGGGTGCTGATTGTCGATGACGTGATGTCGGCCGGCACGGCGGTGCGCGAGTCGATTGCCATCATCAAGGCCGCCGGCGCCATTCCCCATGCCGTGGTGATTGCGCTGGACCGTCAGGAAAAAGCCACGGAGAACGGGTTGGATGTGGACTACAGCGCTGTGCAATATGTCACGAAACAGCTGGGCTTGCAGGTGTGCGCCATTGCGCGCCTGAGCGACTTGCTGCAGTATCTTGCGGTGCAAAGCGGAGCCGCTGCGGATGTTCCCGGCGGGTCGTCGTTGAAGGCACATTACCAGTCTGTGCTGGCTTACCGTGAACGCTACGGCGTGGATTGAGGGGGCGATTTGTATTTACACGCAGCGCTTGTGATCGGTGTCACCGCATTGGCCTGCCTGTGCGCAGAAGCCTCTGCGCAGAATATTTATACCTGTGTCGACGCCAAAGGCCGCACCATCACGGCCGACCGCCAGATTGCCGAGTGCATGGACCGCACGCAGAACGAATTGACACGCTCTGGCGCGTTCAGGCGCCAGGTGGGGCCATCGCTCACGGCCAAGGAGCTGGCCGTGCAGGACGCCAAAGACAAGCTGGCCGCTAGTCTGCGTGCCCGCGAAGCCGATGAAAAGCGTCGTGATCGGGCTCTGCTGCTGCGTTATCCCGGCCCTGCGGTGCACCGGCAAGAGCGCGCAGCGGCGCTGGCCCAGATCGACGTGGTGATCAAGGCCGCCAGCAAAAGAACAGAGGAGCTGACCGCGCAGCGCAAGGGCATCCTGAACGAGCTCGAGTTTTATGCCAGGGACCCCGGCAAGGCGCCGGCCTCGCTCAAACGCCTGCGGGAAGAAAACGACAGCGGCCTGGCCGCACAAGGCAAATTCATGGGGGAGCGACAAGAGGAAAAAAATCGCGTCAACCAGCGTTTTGACCAGGAACTGATCAAGCTGCAGGGGCTTTGGTCGCCCACCACAGCGGCCACGGCCACGGCCAAGGATGTGGCCAGATACCAAAATACAAGAAAAACAATGCCCTAGCCCATTGGCTTAAGGCATTGTTGGCTATATTTTATTGGCGGTTTTAACGCCGGCCCCGCAGCAGCAGCCCCTCAAGCCAGTTTTTGCTTGAGCAGTTCATTGACCTGCGCCGGGTTGGCCTTGCCCTTGCTCGCCTTCATGGCTTGGCCGACCAGGGCGTTGAAGGCCTTGGCATTGCCGGCGCGCACTTCTTCGACGTTTTTCGCGTTGGCGGCCAGCACCTCGTCGATGATTTTTTCGAGCTCGCCGGTGTCGCTCATGGACTTCAGGCCCTTGGCGGCTATCAGCGCGTCAACGTCCTCGCCCTCGCCGGTCCAGAGTGCGTCGAACACCTGGCGGGCGGCGTTGTTGGAAATCGTGCCGTCGGCGATCCGGCCAATCAGGCTGGCCAGCTGACCGGCGCTGACGCTGGACGCGTCAATCGATTTTTCCTCTGTATTGAGGCGGCGCGACAACTCGCCCATGACCCAGTTGCTGGCCAGCTTGGGCTGTTTGCTGACTGCGGCTACCGCTTCAAAATAAGCCGCAACGGCCTTGCTCTGCGTCAGTTGGCCGGCGTCGTACTCGGGCAGGCCGTAGTCGGCCACAAAGCGCGCCGCCATCACGCGCGGCAACTCGCTCATCTCGGCGCGCGTGCGCTCCACCCAATCCCGGGCAATCACCAGCGGCGGCAGGTCCGGGTCGGGGAAATAGCGGTAGTCGGCGGCGTCTTCCTTGCTGCGCATGCTGCGCGTCTCGCCCGTGTCCGGGTCAAACAGCACGGTGGCCTGCTGGATTTCATGGCCGTCCTCGATCTGCTCGATCTGCCAGCGCACCTCGTAGTCCATGGCCTGCTGCATGAACTTGAAGCTGTTCAGGTTCTTGATCTCGCGGCGCGTGCCCAGCGGTTCGCCGGGCTTGCGGACTGACACGTTGGCGTCGCAGCGAAAGCTGCCTTCCTGCATGTTGCCGTCGCAAATGCCGATCCAGGTCACGATCTTGTGCAGCTCTTTGGCGTAGGCCACGGCTTCGGCGGTCGAGCGCATGTCGGGTTCGGTGACGATTTCCAGCAGCGGCGTGCCGGCGCGGTTCAGGTCGATGCCGCTCATGCCGATGAAGTCTTCGTGCAGCGACTTGCCCGCGTCTTCTTCAAGGTGGGCGCGCACCAGGCGCACGGATTTCTTCTCGCCCTCAAGGAAAAACTCGACCACGCCGCCTTGCACCACGGGGATCTCGAACTGGCTGATCTGGTAGCCCTTGGGCAGGTCGGGGTAGAAGTAGTTCTTGCGCGCAAAGATACTTTTTTCAGCAATGTGAGCGTTAACTGCCAGGCCGAATTCGATGGCGCGCTGCACGGCGCCCTTGTTCATCACCGGGAGCGCGCCGGGCAGGGCAAAGTCCACGGCCGAGGCCTGGGTGTTGGGCTCGGCGCCAAACGCAGTCGAGGCGCGGCTGAAGATTTTTGACTTCGTCGTCAGCTGGGTGTGGGTTTCAAAGCCGATGACGACTTCGTAGCCTTGTACCAGCAGGGATTTGGTGGTTTTGCTCATGCTGCCGCTCCTGGGGCTTTCTGGTGCCAGTCGGTCGCCAGCTGGAACTGGTGGGCCGCGCCCAGCAGCTGCGCCTCCTTGAAGTAGTTGCCGATCAGCTGCAGGCCGACGGGCATGCCGCCCGCGCCAAAGCCCGCCGGCACGCTCATGCCAGGCAGGCCGGCCAGGCTGGACGACAGCGTGTAGATGTCAGCCAGGTAGCTGGCCACCGGGTCGGCGGATTTTTCGCCGATTTTCCAGGCTACGGTCGGGGAGACCGGCCCGGCGATCACGTCGCACTGCGTGAAGGCGGTCTGGAAATCCTGGGCGATCAGGCGGCGGATTTTCTGCGCCTTGAGGTAGTAGGCGTCGTAATAGCCATGCGACAGCACATAGGTGCCGATCATGATGCGGCGCTTGGTTTCGTCGCCAAAACCTTCGCTGCGCGACTTCTTGTACATGTCGGTCAGGTCGCTGTAGGTGGCCGCTCTATGCCCATATCTCACGCCGTCAAAGCGGCTCAGGTTGCTGCTGGCTTCGGCCGGTGCAATCACGTAATAGACGGGAATCGACAACTCGGTCAGCGGCAGGCTGACATCGACCAGCGTGGCGCCCAGCTTTTCAAATTCTGTCAGCGCGCCGCGCACGGCCGCCAGCACGTCGGGCGCGCAGCCCGCGCCGAAGAACTGGGTAGGCAGGCCGATTCTCAAGCCTTTTAGGGGCTTGTCCCATGTTTTGTCTGGATTTGTTGCTAGTAATTCAGTAGCGTAGTCGGCCTCGGGCATGTCAAGCGAGGTGGAATCACGGTCCGGGTCGGGTCCGGCCATGGCGGACAGCAGCAACGCGCAGTCGAGTGCGCTGCGCGCCATCGGGCCGGCCTGGTCCAGGCTGGAGGCAAAGGCCACCATGCCGTAGCGCGAGCAGCGGCCGTAGGTCGGCTTGATGCCGGTGATGCCGGTCAGCGAGGCGGGCTGGCGGATCGAGCCGCCGGTGTCGGTGCCGGTGGCGGCAGGCACGAGGCGGGCCGCCACGGCAGCGGCCGATCCGCCCGACGAGCCGCCGGGCACGCGGCTCAGGTCCCAGGGGTTTTGCACCTTTTGATAGGCACTGTTTTCATTGCCCGAGCCCATGGCGAACTCGTCGCAGTTGAGCTTGCCCAACGTGACCATGCCGGCGCCACCCGGGGCTATGCCGAGCCGGCTGACCACGGTTGCGTCAAACGGGCTGCGGTAGTGCGCCAGCATCTTCGAGCCGGCGGTGGTCGGGAAGTCGCGGGTGACAAACACATCCTTGTGCGCCAGCGGCACGCCCAGCAGCGGCGTGCGTTCGCCGGCGGCCAGTCGTGCATCGGCGGCCCGGGCCTGCGCCAGCGACACCTCGGAGTTGGTCGCCAGAAATGCGCCCAGGTCCGCATGCTGCGCGATGCGGGCCAGAAAATGCTGCGTCACTTCGACGCTCGAGACCTCGCCGGCAGCAAGTTTGGCGGCGAGTTCGGCCACGCCGAGGTGGTGTAAATCCAGGTTGTTCATGGGGGTACTCATTCAATCACCTTGGGCACCAGGAACAGGCCGCGCTCGACGGCGGGGGCGCTGACCTGGCTGGCCTCGCGCTGGTTGGGTTCACTGGCGATGTCGTCGCGCAGGCGCAGGGCGACGTCGCCCAGCAGGGCGGCCGGATGGGCCAGCGGCTCCACGCCGTCGGTATTGACGGCCTGCATTTGCTCGACCAGGGCAAAAAAGCCGTTGAGCTGGTGCAAGGTGCGCTCGGTTTCGTCGGGTCTGAGTTCTAGCCGCGCCAGGTTGGCGACGCGTGCGATGTCTTGGGGGGTCAGTGCCATGGGGTGCCTGAAAGGGAATGCCAAATGAACGCTATCGCGCAGAAAATTCAGCAAAAATAGAGGGGCTGAAACGAGGTGTAAGGCGTAAAAAAACGGGCCTTGCAGAGCGGTCGATTCACAGGGGATGCGTTATTATCCTGCCTTTGCTGCGAAATCGTGACTAAATGCACTCCATAGGCGTTTTTTAGATGCTCGAAACAAGGTTTGGTTAAGACTTTGAACTTTGGCCTGATTTTTCACGTTATCGGTTAATTATAAAAAGGCGATGACGCAGCGAAGTCTGCGCATGCCCAACTGGACTTCTGTATATGTTTGAAGCATTCCGTCGGTACTTTTCCACCGACCTCGCCATTGATCTTGGCACGGCCAACACCCTGATTTTCGTGCGTGACCAGGGCATTGTGCTGGACGAGCCGTCGGTGGTGGCGATTCGCCACGAAGGCGGCCCCCAAGGCAAGAAAAGCATCCAGGCCGTGGGCCGCGAAGCCAAGGCCATGCTGGGCAAGGTGCCCGGCAACATTGAGGCCATCCGGCCGATGAAAGACGGCGTGATTGCCGACTTCACCGTGACCGAGCAGATGCTCAAGCAATTCATCAAGATGGTGCATCCGCGCAGCTTTTTCAGGCCCAGCCCGCGCATCATCATTTGCGTGCCTTGCGGCTCGACCCAGGTGGAGCGCCGCGCGATTCGCGAAAGCGCGCTGGGCGCCGGCGCCAGCGAGGTGTACCTGATTGAAGAACCCATGGCCGCTGCCATTGGCGCGGGCTTGCCGGTCTCCGAGGCCAGCGGCTCCATGGTGGTCGACATTGGCGGCGGCACCACCGAGGTCGGCGTGATTTCGCTGGGCGGCATGGTCTACAAAGGCAGCGTGCGCGTTGGCGGTGACCGTTTTGACGAGGCCATCATCAACTACATCCGCCGCAATTACGGCATGCTGATTGGCGAGCCCACGGCCGAAGCCATCAAAAAATGCATCGGCTCGGCTTTTCCGGGCTCTGAAGTCAAGGAAATGGAAGTCAGGGGCCGCAACATGTCCGAAGGCGTGCCGCGCAGCTTCACGATTTCGAGCAACGAAGTTCTTGAAGCCCTGACCGATCCGCTCAACAACATTGTCAGCGCCGTCAAAAATGCGCTGGAACACACCCCGCCCGAACTGGGCGCCGACATCGCCGAGCGCGGCATGATGCTGACCGGCGGCGGCGCGCTGCTGCGTGACTTGGACCGCCTGCTGGCTGAAGAAACCGGCTTGCCGGTGATGGTGGCCGAAGACCCGCTGACTTGCGTGGTGCGTGGTTGCGGGATTGCGCTGGAACGCATGGACCGCACGGGTTCGATCTTCACTTCGGAATAAGCCTGCGCACGTCTTTCCCACGCCGACCTTTCACGCCGCCTTGCCCCCGGACCGCCTGAAGCGGGGCTGCCTGATCGCGAATCATGACCTTAGGAACACTCGACAGATCCCCGCCGCCCTTTTTCAAGCAGGGGCCGTCGGCGTTTTCCAAGCTGATCTTTTTCAGCGCGCTGTCTTTGTTCCTGATGGCGGCAGACACGCGCTTTCACCTGATCCAGCCGGTTCGCGCGGTGCTGGCCACCGTGCTCTATCCGGTGCAGTGGCTGGCCCTGCAGCCGGTCCATGCGGTCAAGAATGCCAGCGACTATGCCTCCGGCCTGAACCAGGCCCAGACCGACAGCGAGCAGGCGGGCCGCAAGCTGGCGCTGCAGTCGCTGCGCGCCGGCCAGGTCGAGCAGCTGATGCAGGAAAACAACCGGCTGCGCCAGTTGCTGGCGCTGCGCGAGCAGCTCACGGCCTCGGTCATGGCGTCGGAGGTGCTGTACGAGGCGGCGGACCCCTACACCCGCAAGGTCATCATTGACAAAGGACAGACCCAGGGCATGGAACTGGGTTCGCCCGTGCTCGACGAGTCCGGTGTGCTGGGGCAGGTGACCCGCGTGCATCCGCTGGTCAGCGAGGTCACGCTGGTGGTGGACAGCGACCTGGTGATTCCCGTGCTCAATGTGCGCACCGGCCAGCGCAGCGTGGCCTATGGCGATCCGGCCGCGTCCGGCGGTGGCATGGAGTTGCGCTTCATGGGCAGCAACTCGGATGTGCAGCCGGGCGACCTGCTGACCACCAGCGGCATTGATGGCGTCTACCCGGCGGGCCTGCCGGTGGCCAAAATCAGCCGGGTCGAGCGGCGGCCCGAGTCGACGTTTGCCAAAATTTATTGCGTGCCGCTGGCGCTGGTGAACGGCGCCCGGCATGTCATCGTGGTCAAGCCCGTGTCCGGCCAGATGCCGCCGCGGCCCGACGCTGCGTCGCCCGACGTTCCCGCCGCGAAGCGAGCCGCCAAATGATCATGCGCTCCGGCCAGCAGCTGCTGCTGCCCGCCAATCCGTTGTTCATCGGGTTCAGCCTGGTCGTGGCCTTGCTGCTGGACATGCTGCCGCTGGGGCGTGTGCCCTGGATGCCCGATTTCCTGGCGCTGGCGCTGGTCTTTTGGGCCGTGCACCAGCCGCTGCGCGTGGGTATTGGCCTGGCCTTCCTGTTTGGCCTGATCGTGGATGTGCACCAGGCCTCGCTGCTGGGCCAGCATGCGCTGTCCTATACGGCGCTGAGTTTTTTTGCGGCCATGGTTCATCGCCGGCTGCTCTGGTTTTCGGTGCCTTCCCAAGCCTTGCAGGTGCTGCCCATGTTTGCCGTGGCGCATGGCCTGGAACTGATCATCCGCATGCTGGGCGGCGGCATTTTTCCGGGCTGGGTCATGCTGCTGGCGCCGCTGGCCGAGTCCCTGCTCTGGCCGGTCGTCAGCGTGCTGCTGCTGGCGCCGCAGCGCCGCGCGCCTGACCGTGATGAGAACAGGCCGCTGTGAATATGGCCCCCACGCTTGTCGCTTCGCGTACTGCGCTGCCCGCCGAGGGGGTTGAACTTCGCTTGGGGCGGCCCGGCGCTTTGTTCGCGGCCCCCACGCTTGTCGCTTCGCGCACTGCGCGGCTCCCTGAGGGGGCTGGCTTTGCTTGTGTCGGCCCGACGCTGCGGCCATTGGCCCCCACGCTTGTTGCTTCGCGCACTGCGCGGCTCCCTGAGGGGGTTGGCTTTGCTTGGGTCGGCCCGACGCTGCGGTCATTGGCCCCCACGCTTGTCGCTTCGCGCACTGCGCTGGCCCGCGGCTGGTCAAATATATTTCCGGCACTTTCTGACCCGCGCCGAGTCCGACTGGCATGACTGAAATCCGAAATGTCGAGGCGGACCAGTTCCGCTTTCGCATGCGCGTGCTGGTGGCGGGCTTGGCGGTGCTCTTTGCCTTTTCACTGGTGGCCGCGCGCCTCGTGTATCTCCAGGTCTACCGCCACGACGACCTGATGGGCCGGGCCGAGAGCAACCGTACGGCGATCGTGCCCATCGTGCCGAACCGCGGGCTGATTCTGGACCGCCACGGCGTGGTGCTGGCCACCAACTATTCGGCCTACACGCTGGAGATCACGCCGTCCAAGGTGGCCAACCTGGAAGAAACCATTGCGGCGCTGGAAAAGCTGGTGGACATCCATCCGCGCGACAAGCGGCGCTTCAAGCGGCTGCGCGAGGAGTCGAGGAATTTTGAATCGCTGCCGATCCGCACCCGCCTGAGCGACGAGGAAGTGGCGCGCTTTGCGGCGCAGCGCTACCGCTTTCCGGGCGTCGACATCAAGGCGCGGCTGTTTCGCAACTACCCGATGGGTGAACTGGGCAGCCATGTGGTGGGCTACATGGGGCGCATCAACCAGCGGGAAAAGGATCAGATCGAGGACGGCGAAGACGCCGGCAACTACCGCGGCACCGACTACATCGGCAAGCTCGGGGTCGAGCAGAGTTTCGAGCAGCAACTGCACGGCATCACCGGGGTCGAGCAGGTCGAAACCGCCGCCAGCGGCCGCGCCGTGCGCAAGCTGTCGACCAACCCGGCGTCGCCCGGCAACACCGTGATGCTGTCGCTGGACATCGGCTTGCAAAAGCTGGTCGAGGAAATGTTCGGCGGACGGCGCGGCGCCCTGGTGGCGCTCGACCCCCGCACCGGCGAGGTGCTGGCGTTTGTCAGCAAGCCGACGTTTGATCCCAACCTGTTTGTCGACGGGATTGATACCGAGAGCTGGCAGGCGCTCAACGAGTCGATCGAAAAGCCGCTGCTGAACCGGGCGCTGCGCGGCACCTACCCGCCGGGTTCGACCTACAAGCCCTTCATGGCGATGGCCGCGCTGCAAACCGGCAAGCGCTCGGCCAGCTTCATCGTCAACGACAACGCCTCGTGGACCTTTGGCGGGCATACTTTCCGCAGCCACGGCGACATCGCGCTGGGCGCCGTGGACATGTACCGCGCCATCGTCAAGTCCAGCAACGTGTACTTTTATTCGCTGGCCAGCGAGCTTGGCGTGGACGCCATGCATGACTTCATGGCGCCGCTGGGCTTTGGGCAGATCACCGGCATCGACATCAATGGCGAGGTGCGCGGCGTGCTGCCCAGCCAGGAATGGAAGCGCAACGCCTACAGGCGGCCCGAGCAGAAGAAATGGTATCCCGGGGAAACCATTTCGCTGGGCATCGGCCAGGGTTACAACACCTTCACCATGCTGCAGCTGGCGCAGGCCACCGCCGTGCTGGCCAACAACGGCGTCAAGCACAAGCCGCGGCTGGTGATTGCCACGCAGGACACGGTGACCGGCGTGATGAATCCATTGCCTGTAGACCCACCGGTGGACCTGGGCTACAAGCCGGCCCACGTGGAAATCATCCGCAAGGCGCTGGTGGGCGTGACGCAAGAGGGCACCTCGACCCGGGTGTTTGCCGGCGCGGGCTACCTGAGCGGCGGCAAAACCGGTACGGCCCAGGCCGTGACGATAGGCCAGAAAGACAAATACAACGGCGCCAAGCTCGAAGAGCACCAGCGTGACCACGCGCTCTACATGGCGTTTGCACCGGCCGACAAGCCCGAAATTGCACTGGCCGTGATTGTGGAAAACGCCGGTTGGGGCGCCGGCGTGGCCGCACCGATTGCGCGCCGGGTGTTTGACTATGTGCTGATGGGCCAATACCCCAGCGCGGAAGACATGGTGGCGGTGCAAAAAGGACTGGCCGCAGCGCCTGTCGGCACGCCGCGCCGTGTGGCCGATATGAACGCGCTGCTGGTGGCGGGCGGCACGTCAGCGGCGCCGGCCGCAGCGGCCGCAGCGGCCAGCAGCGCCAAGGCGGCGAATCCCGGCACTGCCAAAGCGACGGCCAAGGTTGTCAGCCCGTCCACGCCACCGTTGCCACCGCCCGGCGGCAATCCGGACTAGACCGCGCTCTGCACGTCGTCCGGGGGCGGCTACCTCAGGAAGGCGTCATAGCCGGTCTTCAGAATCAGCGTGCTGACCACGCCGATGAACACCACCCGCACAAAACCAGCGCCGTGCTTGAGTGCCATGCGCGTGCCCAGCAGGCTGCCCAGCACATTGGCCACGGCCATGGTGAGTGCGTAATGCCACCAGACATGGCCCTTGTAAGCAAACACCGACAGCGCCGCCACGTTGGTGGCGGTGTTGATCAGCTTGGCCGAGGCCGAGGCGTTCAAAAAGTCGTAACCCAGCCAGCGCACGAACAAAAACACCAGAAAGCTGCCGGTGCCGGGGCCGAAAAACCCGTCGTAAAACCCCACCACCCCGCCGATGCAGCAGGCCGCCAGCATTTCGTCCTGGCCGCTAAAGCGCGGCGCATGGTGGCGGCCCAGTTCCTTTTTCACCAGCGTGTAGGCCAGCACCGCCAGCATCACAAACGGCAGCGCCTTGCGTAGAAATCCCGGGGAGATCACCGTGACCAGCCAGGCGCCAGCCAGCGCGCCGGCAAACCCCGTCGCTGCGGCCGGGAGCAGGGCGCGCCAGCGCAAATTGACGCGCCGTGCATATTGGGCGGTGGCCACGGCGGTTCCCCACATCGAGGCGCCCTTGTTCACGCCGAACAGGGTGGCAGGGTGCGTGGTCGGAAAGACGGCAAACAGGGCGGGCGCCAGAATCAGGCCGCCGCCGCCGACGATGGAGTCTATAAAACCGGCGGCCAGCGAGGCGAGGGAAACAATCAATAACTCCATTGCGCGGATTGTCTCATTGCGGCGCAAAGCTAAAAAGCGCCGATTACCCCTGAATTGAATGGGCCGCCCGCCGCCTGTCTTCCCGTGAAAGGCGCGCAGCGGGCATCGCAATTTTTGTCTTTTACTTCGGCAGTGATCATGTTGGTAAAGGTTGATTTGAGTAACAACGAGCAACAAATTACGCATAGCCAGCAAGTGGGCAGGGCAGCAGGATGGCAGCTTCCAAAAATATTCAAGGGGACTTCGGGCGGGTTGGACCACGCGCAGGTGATCAGCAAATACCAGGGGCTGGCTGAAGTCATCGGACGGGCGATCAAGGCCAAAGGTCAGTGTGGTGTTTGCGCGCGAGTTCAAGCAGCTTGAAGACGGCATGCAAACCGGCCGGTATGACTTTGTGATCGCCCGGCCAAGTGACTATCCGGCCCGGGCCATGCGGGACTATGGCTATAGCTACATTTCCAGCAGCAAGCCCGATGGGCAGTGCCTCATCATTGTTCCCAAGGACTCCGCCTTGAAGTCCCTCAGTGAGATCAAGGGCAAACGGATCGTGCTGCCCGAACAGGTGGCCTATATGTCGCGCTTTTGCATGGCCGAACTCAGGGACAAGGGCATCGACCTGAACAAGGATCGCGTGCAGTTCGTGCGCGAGCAGGCCGCGGTCGGTTTCTACATTGATAACAAATTTGCGGATGTAGGCGGTGTCGCGTCCTACTCAGGACTTGCCCGGAAGTGGGAAAAAGACGGTAACCGCGTGCTGTATAAAAGCGTCCTGCAGCCTTACTTTCCGCTGGTTGCGAACAAGAAGATACGCCCGGAACAGCTCAAAGCCATCCAGGCCGAACTGCTGGCCTTGCCGGACAGCGAGGCGGGCCGGGAAATACTCCAGCGGATTGGCGTCGAGCGGTTTGATACCTCCTCTGAACTGCGCATGCGTGAATTGCTGAAGTGGCTGAATATCTAGTCCGCATATTCTGTTATTGAGTGCTCCTGAATAAATAGCTGTCTATGCCCGTAGATAAAGGGCTATTGGCTTATTTATTCGCAGGTTCAACGGAGGCTGGACGAAAAAAAGCGCTGGGGTTACCAGCGCTTTTTGTTTTTTTGTCAAACAAGCATCTTGTAAACGGCTTGCCTGCGTGTTTGTAGTTGCTCTTTTGTGTCTCCTCGGCTCCTCGCGATGCGAGCAGCAGGGCTCGTCGGCAAGACCGCAAATATAGCCCCTTGCACGGAATCCGTGCATTGGGGGTTTCCCGCCCCCTGTCTGATGCCCTGGCGGGCATCCCGATGGTGTCGATGTCCGGTGCCCCGCTGGGCCGGCCATGCCGCGGTGTTGGCACGACTTATGCCTGTTGTTACAAGGATATGGCTTATTTACGAAAGGCAAATACGGTATGCACTTCAAGATTTTCATGGCGCTGGGCATATGGCTAAGCGCGGCCGCTCAGCAGGCGGCGGCGCAAGTGCCGCCAGCCGCTGCGCCGCTGGCGCAACCCGGCCTGGTGGCGGCCGGCCCTCCCTGCTGGGGCTGTGTTCGGGTCTGGTGGCGGGGCTGGTCGCCATCACGCCAGCGGCCGGCTTTGTCTCGCCGCGCTCGGCGCTGGTGTTTGGTGCCGTGGCCGGTGCCGCCTGCTACTGGGGCGCGACTGGCCTGAAGCGCCTGCTGAGGGCCGACGACGCGCTTGATGTGTTTGGCGTGCATGGCGTGGGCGGCATCGTGGGTTCGCTGCTGACCGGCGTGTTTGCCAGCAAGACCATTTCGGGCGTCGGGGGCAGCGTGCTGACCCAGCTGATCGGCGTGGTCGCCGTCGCGTCCTACAGCCTGCTCATGACCGGGCTGGTGCTCTGGGTCACGTCGCGCTTTGTCAGTCTTCGGGCCAGCGCGGAGGACGAAAGCGATGCCCTGACATTACCCAGCATGCCGAACGCCTGGGCTGATGGGCGCCGTTTGATTGAATTGAATAGGAGGGTCCTGTATGTCTTCAAGCGAAAAACTCGCCGTTGCGGCCCACCTGCATGTGCTGCTGCGCCGCAAGACCGGCCGCGTCACTGACACCGAGTGGCTGGCCAGCAATGGCGACTATGCGGCTGAAATCATCCGCTTTGCCCGCGAAAAAGCCACCGAGGACGGCCACGCCGACATTGGTGGCTGGGCCGACAAGCTTGAAAAAATCATGGCCATGCCCGACCAGATGCCCCGCGCGCCGCTGCTGCAACAGGTCGCTGACGCCGTCCGGGCACGCCAGGCGGCAGCGCTGCATGCCGGGGATGCGGCTGATGCGGCGTCAGGCTTTCGGGCGTCGACGTGGGAGCGGGAAGCCGGCCAGCCGGGCGTTGCGGACACCCCGTTGGATCCGGCCGGGCCGCGCTACATGAAGGGGCTGCGCTGAGCCGCGCCCCCGTCAGACGCCGGCCCGAATCCACTGCGCGGCTTTTTCCGCAATCATCAGCGTTGGCGAGTTGGTGTTGCCGCTGGTGATCAGCGGCATCACTCCGGCGTCCACCACGCGCAGGCCGTGCACGCCGCGCACCCGCAGGTGCGAATCCACCACCGCCATCGGGTCGTCGGCGCGCCCCATCTTGCTGGTGCCCACCGGGTGAAAGATGGTGGTGGCAATGTCGCCCGCCAGCCGCGCCAGGTCCTCGTCCGTCTGAAACTGCACGCCGGGTTTGAATTCCTCGGGCTGGTACCTGGCCAGCGCCCCCTGGCTGACGATGCGGCGCGTCACGCGCAGCGAGTCGGCGGCCACTTGGCGGTCTTCGGCCGTGCTCAGGTAGTTGGGCGCAATCGCGGGCGCGTCTTCAAAGCGGCCGCTTTTGATCTGTACCGTGCCCCGGCTGGTCGGGTTGAGGTTGCAGACACTGGCGGTGAACGCGTCAAAACGGTGCAGC
>JAUSDK010000039.1 GCA_030650875.1 Polaromonas sp. | reverse complement strand
CGCACAGTACACCGCCACGTCGATGATCGGAATGATCGCGCTGGCGGGCATCATTGTGCGCAATTCGATTTTGCTGGTCGACTTCATCAACCTGCAGGTGTCGCAAGGCATGCCGTTTGTCGATGCCGTGGTGAGCGCTGCCTCTGCGCGTGCCAAGCCGATTGTGCTGACCGGCCTGGCGGCCATGATTGGCGCGGGCTTCATCCTGGATGACCCGATTTTCAATGGCCTGGCCATTTCGCTGATTTTCGGTATTTTTGTTTCCACGCTGCTGACGCTGGTGGTGATACCGGTGCTGTATTACGCGGTGAATCGCAAGAAGTTTGCTTGATTTTTTGAATTTTATTGACTACCAGGAGCACTGACGATGACTACCAACCTTATGGTCCGCATGTTTGCAGGAATTTTTATTTTGGTTTCTTTGGCACTGGGTGTGCCTGAGAGCCCGCTTTTTATCAGTAAATACTTTTTGTGGGTCACGGTCTTTGTCGGGGCCAATTTGCTGCAAAGCAGCTTCACGAAGTTTTGCCCACTTGAAATGATGCTGAAAAAAGCGGGCGTGCGCCAGGGCTGATTCCTCCCGTCGCGCGCCGATGAGCCTGGCGCCCAGACAACCACTTTGAATGGAAACCGCCCATGGCTGAAACGCTGAGCGTCACGATTACCCAGCAAAAAAATTACCAGTTTCTGGTCGACTTTGGCGAGGGCATGCCGAGTCTGCTGGCAGACGAGCCCGCGCCGCTGGGCCAGGGCGAAGGCCCCGCGCCCACCCACATGCTGCTGGCGGCGGTGGCCAACTGCCTGTCGGCCAGCTTGCTGTTTTCGCTGCAAAAGTTCAAGCAGGACGCGGGCGGCATGACCGCCCGGGCGACCTGCACCGTTGACCGCACCGAAAGCAAGCGCTTGCGCATTCAACACATCGACGTGGCGATTCAGCTCGGAAAAGACGGCGCCGAACTGGCGCACCTTGACCGCGTGCTGGCGCAGTTTGAAGACTTCTGCACCGTCACGCAAAGCGTGCAGGCCGGTATTCCCGTGCGTATCAGCGTGACGGATGGCAAGGGGCTGCGCCTGGAATAATCGGCTTTTCACGCCTCAGCCGGCGCGCTCAGCCCTTACGATAGCGCCATGAAGACTTCAAGCACGCTGCCTGGCCCTGCCGGTTCCGCCACTTCCGCTGAAATCAGCACCCATTCCCTTCGCTCGGATGCCGGCGTGATCGGCCTGGTGGGCCTGGCCCACATGATCAGCCATTTCAGCCAGTTGCTGCTGGCGCCCCTGTTTCCCTGGCTCAAGGACGCGTTTAACGTCAGCTACGCGGAGTTGGGGTTCTTGATGACGATTTTTTTCGGGGTGTCCTGCGCCGTGCAGGCGCTGTCGGGCTTCGTAGTGGACCGTTTCGGCCCGCGCCCGCTGCTGTTTGGCGGGCTGGCCTTGCTGGGCGTGGCGGCTTTGGGGTACAGCGTGAGCACCAGCTACTGGATGCTGGCGGGCTTTGCGGCAGTGGGCGGCGTGGGCAACGGCGTGTTTCATCCGGTGGACTACACGCTGCTCAACCGCAAGGTCAGCGCGCACCGGCTGGGGCATGCCTACAGCGTGCACGGCA